>DATNLQ010000266.1:0-6493 GCA_035602785.1 Solirubrobacteraceae bacterium | reverse complement strand
GCGTCGCCCGCCGCTACTTCCAGGCGATCGACGCCCATGAACTGGAGGCGGCCGTGTCGCTGTGGGCGCAGGGCGGGTGCGAGAGCGTGCGCGGGCGTGCAGATGTGCTTGCGCCTGAGGGCGTGCGTGAGTTCATCGGCGAACTGCTCGGCGCGCTTCCCGATATGCGCATGCACGTCGTCTCCACGGTCACCGAGGGCGAGCGCTGCGGCGTGCAATGGCGCATCACCGGCACGTTCGCCGGCCCCGGCACATTCGCCGGCCTGGCGCCCACGGGCGACCGCGTGGACCTCGAGGGATTCGACCTGCTGAGCGTGCGCGACGGGCAGATCGAGCGCCTGGACGGGTTCACCGACACGATGTCCTTCGCCCGCCAGATCGGCATGATGCCCGCGCTGGATTCCCCGGTCGAGCAGCGCATGATGGGTGCCTTCAACGCCAAGACGCGTCTGGCCGGGCGCCTGAGCGCGGGCGATGCGCAGCTGGTCGCCGAGGGCGTGTGGGTGCTCCAGGGCCAGCCGGGGCGCTGCAACGTGTACCTGCTCGAGGACGATGGCGGTGTGACGCTGTTCGACGCAGGAGCGCGCACGATGACGCGCGCGGTGGCCGCCGCGGGCGCCAAGCTGGGCGGCATCCGCCGCGTTGTGCTGGGCCACGCGCATACCGACCATCGCGGCACCGCGCCCGCGCTGGGGGTGCCCGTGCTATGCCACGCAGATGAGGTTGTAGATGCGCAGGGAAGCGGCGGCTTTCGCTATTGGCCGGCCGGCCTCGCCGGGCTGCCGACCCCACTGCGACAAGCGCATCGCCTGCTGCACCGCTATGCCTGGGACGGCGGACCGGTGACGATCTCGGGCACGCTGGCAGAGGGCGACGAGGTGGCCGGCTTTGCAGTGATCGAGCTGCCCGGCCACTCGCCAGGCCAGATTGGGTTGTGGCGCGAGTCAGACCGACTGGCGCTGTCCAGCGACTGCTTCGACACGATCGACATGTGGGGGCGCGACCACGCGCCCAGCGTGCCCCCGGCCGTCTACAACTTCGACACCGAGCAGGCGCGCGCGAGCCTGCGCAAGCTGGCGGCGCTGGAGCCCGCGGCCGCATGGCCCGGCCACGCCAAGGCCGTGACTGGCGACGTGCGGTCGCAGCTGGAGCGGGCGGCGGACGCAGGCTGAGCGTGGGCAGGCGCGCTCGCCGCCAGGAGCAGCAGCGGCTGGCGGCCCCCGACAGCGACTACACCGACGCACAGGGCGACGTGCTGACGTTGCGCGGCTCGCTGACGGTCGGCTCGCGGTGGGAGTATGCGCAGGCGCTTGCGGGCACGGGAGCGCGCGCTGCGGCGACCAGCGAGGACGCCTGGCAGCGCGCTGTGGAGCTGCTGTTCGAGCACCTGGCCGTGCGCTGGGTGATCGCTGGGGCCCCGCTGGAACGCCAGCGCGACCTGCTGGCTCGCTTTCGCGCAGCCTCGCCCGAGCAGCGCGCGTGGGTGCGCGACGTTCTGCGCGAGCACTGCGCCGAGCACTTCCCCGACGTGCAGGCTCCCTGAGCGCCTGCGAGACTCGGCCGGCCCACCTCCCCGCCCTGCGACTGTGCGTCGGTTCAATCTCATAGACGTGTTCACCACCGCTGCATACCATGGGAACCCTGTCGCGGTGGTTCTCGACGGTGACGATCTGACCGCCGAGCAGATGCAGCGCGTGGCCCACTGGCTGAACCTGTCAGAGACCACGTTCCTACTGGCTCCCAACGACCCGCGCGCCGACTATCGCGTGCGCATCTTCATGCCCACCACCGAGCTGCCGTTCGCCGGGCACCCCACGCTCGGCTCCTGCCACGCGTGGCTTGCCAGCGGCGGTTCGCCGAAGCGGGCCGATGCGATCGTGCAGGAGTGCGACGCCGGGCTGATCCAAGTGCGACAAACCGCCGACGGCCTTGCCTTCGCGGCACCCCCGGTTCACCGTAGCGGCCCGGTTGAGGAGTCGCTGGTCGGCCACATCGCGTCTGTGCTCGAAATCGCCCGAGGCGACATTGCAGACGCGCAGTGGGTCGACAACGGGCCGGGCTGGGTGGCGGTGATGCTGGAGAGTGCAGATGCCGTGCTCGCCTTGCGGCCCGGGCCAGTGGACCTGATGCTCGGCGTCGTCGGCCCCTACCCCCAGGGCGCAACCGAGGCGTTTGAGGTGCGCGCGTTCTTCCCTAAGGACGGCTCCACTGTGGAGGACCCTGTGACCGGCAGCCTGAACGCGTCGCTGGCGCAATGGCTGCTTGCCAGTGAGCGCGCGAGCGCCCCCTATGTGGTCAGCCAGGGCAGCGCGCTCGGGCGCGCCGGACGGGTGCACGTCTCCCAAGACGAGGACGGCGAGATCTGGGTCGGCGGCGAGACCGTTACGTGCGCGACCGGTGAGCTGGATCTGTAGGTAGCTTCAGACGGCGTCGGTAGGGGCCCCGCGTGCGCGTGGCCGTCGCCGGGCTGAGCGCGAACTCGAGCACCTGCCCCGCCCTCGTCGCGCACTGTAAGCCGGCGACCCTTGTCGCGCACGGTCACCCACGCCTCCCTACTCGCCGCCGCTGCCGAAGTAGCGACCGGCCGGTTGAAAAGCAAGGCCGGTATTTTCCATGATTCACTGACTTTAGCTAAGTGTATACTTAGATCTGATTCATGGTCGAGATCCATATATCGGGCCGAGAATGGAGCGTGAGGCCTGCCGGCGCTGTATCTCGTCGGTCTGTCCCGGATTTTGCCGTCGCCCAGCGAGGAGATCATCGAAAGAGGAGAAAGACATGATTCGCAGAGCACACACCTGCGTTGCCGTCCTTGGGCTGGCTTTGCTGGCCCTGCCAGGCTTCGCGTCAGCGGCGCCGACGGTCGCCTTCAAATTGCAGGCCGTGCCGATCCCGGGCTTCCCGCATACCGGCAACATCCTTGGCGCAGGCGCGGACGTGACGCTCGAATATGTGATTGGAGGCACGGAATACTTCGGCTCGGCGCCACCGATCATCGGCGCCAACTTCTACGCCCCGAAGGGCTCCGTGGTGCACCCTGGCGGATTTCCCACGTGCGCTGAAGCGACGCTCCTTGACACCGGTCCGAGCGCGTGCCCGAAGGGCTCGTCGGCTGGGCCGATCGGCACGGTGCTCGGTTACGTGACCTTCGGCGGCGAACGCGTGGAAGAGAGTGCCGAACTATTCTCGTTCATCAGACCTTCGGGTGGCCTCGAGTACTTCGCCGACGGCCACTCGCCGGTGTCGTTCGAAGTCCTGACCAAGGGCCACTACAGTCATTTGGGAGGCGTCGACGGGTATGGGTTCGAGGAGGAAGAGGAAGTGCCGCTGATCGCGACCGTCCCGGGCGCGCCGTACGCATCGGTCAAAACGATCACTGGAGAGTTCGGCGCGGCGATCAAGTCGCACGGCAAGACGATCTACTACCTCCGCCTCCCCAAGACGTGCCCAAAGGGCGGCTTCTCGCTGAAGACTGAAGCGATCTTCGCCGAAAATGGCGAACCGTCGAAACCAGAGCCGGTGACCGCGTTTTACACGGCGCCGTGCCCGTGCAGATAGGCCTTGCGCCGCGCAAAGAACGCGTGATCCAGCTTCCCCATCGACGTGATCGGGGCGTCTCCCTTGTACTCGGCAAGGATGGCCGCCCAGTCGTTTGTGGCGTGCAGCTCGGCCAGCAGCGACGACAACGCCACCTCGATCCGAGTCCACGCTGCGCAGCTGGGCTGCATGGTGAGGTGTCGCAGCGCGTTTGCCGAGGGTCCAGTCGGCGAGAACCTGTGCTCGATCCAGCTCGCCGCGTACTCGGGAGTGATGGTGAACGGCTGCTCGTCCCACAGATACCGGAAGGGCTCGTGCCACCAGGCGAACACCTCCGCGGGCGTGACGGGGTCTGAGGACCTCCAGTACCCGACCTCTACGCAGGCGCGCCATGTCCCGAGCACATCGCCGCGCAGGCATTCGCGCAAGATCGCCACGCCCATGTCGGCCTGATCGCGGCGGAAGCGCTGTACGCAGCCAAAGTCCAGGAAGCTCACGCTCCCGTCGTCGTGGAACACGTAGTTCCCGGGATGGGGATCGGCGTTGATCATGCCGAAGCGGATGTACGAGCCGTACACAAAGCGCCAGATCGCCTCGGCCCACCGGTCGCGCAACGCCTGCTCTGCGCCAAGGGCCTCGCTCCAGGATCGGCCCAAGCAGAGCTCCTGGGTGAGCACGCGACCGCTGCACAGCTCGCCGATCACCTCAGGCACGTGAATGAACGGGTGTCCGCGGTAGCACTCGGCGAACTCGGCCTGGTTTGCCGCCTCGAACGTGTAGTCGAGCTCCTCGACGATGCGCTCGCCGATGTGCCGGGCCGCGTCCCGAACGTCAGCATTCAGTCGGTGTGTGTAGAGACTCGCGAGCAGGCTCAGGAGCGTCGCCAACAACTGCGCGTTCTTGAGGTCGGCGCCGATCGCGTCGGCGACCCCCGGATACTGGATCTTGACGGCGACGGCGCGACCGTCGCGCAGCCGGGCCGCATGGACCTGGCCGACGGACGCGGCCGCGAGCGGCGCCCAATCGAACTGGGCGAACACACTGTCGGCCGGGCAGCCGAGCTCGCGCTCGAGCACATCCCGCGCGAGCTCCGGCGCCATCGGTGGCGCGTCATCGCACAGGCGTGCCAACGCCGTCTGATAGATCGAGCGAAACTCGGTCGGCACGGTGGGAGCGATCGCCGCGAACGAGAGCATCTGCCCGGCCTTCATCAAGGCGCCCTTGGAGCGGCCGAGCAGCTCGGCGTAGCGCTCTGCCGTGCGGATGTGAAATTCGCTGCTGTCCGCGCCGGTGACCTTGCCGCGCATCCTGGTCACGACCGCCCCACCGGCGGTGCGCGCGGTCAAGCCCACCAGCGGGCCGGTGCGCCGCCAACGCCCACCGTCGATGCCGTCGCCGGGCAGCGTCGTGTCGGGCGCATCTGAGGGAAGCTCGACATCGGACATAACCCATCTCCCTTTCTCAAGCCTCACTGACTTCAGCTAAGCGTATACTTAGGCACAGGTCGTGTCAAGCACGATACGCGAGCATCCCGCACGACGGGACGCGCACCGCGCCGCGTCAACCCGGCTCGCCGAGCAGCTCCAACCTGGGCCCGCGAGCGTCCCCCGCCGGCACGAACCTCGCGGTGGCCGGGTTGAGCGCGAACTCGAGCACCCGCCCAGACTCGTCGCGCACGTCCAAGCGCCTGCCCTGCTCGCGCACGCCCACCACGACCCCCTGCTCGACGCCGCCGCCGAAGTGCACGATCCGCGCCCGCGCGCCGACGCGGGGCATGGGTCGAGACGGAATCGGCACGGTGACTCGATGGTATGCGACCGGCGTGTGCACAAGCTCTTGAGCATTGGGACGCCGGTCCAACGCACGAGCAGCCAGCGACCTATACCTTGCGGCTGATGCGCCGCACGAAGATCGTCGCCACGATCGGTCCCGCGTCCCGCGAGCCGGAGACGCTCGTGCGCATGGTGGCGGCGGGGATGGACGTGGCGCGGCTGAACTACTCGCACGGCACGCTGGAGGAGCACGCGGAGACTGTCAGGCGCGTGCGCGACGCGGCCGGGCGGGTGGGACGCCCGGTGGCGATCCTGCAGGACCTGCCGGGCCCGAAGCTGCGCATCGGGCCCCTGCGCGAGGACGTGGTGGAGCTGACACCGGGCGAGCGGTTGACTTTCTCCTGCGGCAACGAGGAGCTGGCGGGCGACGCCCACCACATGAGCGTGTCCTGGGGCGGTCTGCCCGACGCGGTGCAGCCCGACTCGATCCTGTACCTGGCCGACGGCTCGGTGCGCCTTCGCGTCGTCGAGGTCCGTCCCGCAGATTGCGAGGTCGACGTCGAGGTGGAGGTCGGTGGCGCGGTCGCCTCGCGCCAGGGCCTGAACATCCCTGGACCGGTGGCCGCGCTGCCATCGGTGCCCGAGGAGGACCTGCACCTGCTCGCGCACGGCGAGTCGATCGGCGTGGACATGGTGGCTCTGTCATTCGTGCAGACCCCTGAAGACGTGGAATCGGTACGCGACCATACGCGCCTGCCGCTGATCGCCAAGATGGAGAAGCCCCAAGCGGTGGAACGCGCCCGCGAGATCTTCGAGGCGGCCGACTACGTGATGGTGGCGCGCGGCGACCTGGGCATCGAGCTGCCGATCGCACAGGTGCCGATCGTGCAGAAGGAGCTGCTCGAGCTGGCCGGCTTCATGGCGCGGCCGTCGATCACGGCGACGCAGATGCTCGACTCGATGGTCAGCTCCTCGCGCCCCACCCGCGCGGAGGTGGCCGACGTGGCCAACGCGATCCTGGACGGCACCGATGCGGTGATGCTCTCCCAGGAGACCGCTGTGGGCGCCTACCCGGTGGAGGCGGTCGAGATGATGGCGGCGGTGGCCGTGCAGGCGGAGTCGATCGCGCCGTATGAGCGCTGGAACGAGGAGCGTGTGCGGCGCACCCTGTCAGACCCCGCATA
>DATNLQ010000264.1:0-9111 GCA_035602785.1 Solirubrobacteraceae bacterium | reverse complement strand
CGCGTACGCCGCAGAGCGCGAGGAGCGGGTGCTCGAGCTGCGCGAGTCGCTGGCGCGCCGCGAGAAGTACCTACAGAGCGCCAAGCAGACCAACTTCAACGACGAAGACCACCTGTGGGCGGACTCGCTGGACATCAACCTGGCCAAGATCTCCGACGAGGAGCGCGAGAAGCTCCTGAAGGAGCTCACGAAGGCGTTTGACGCGGACATCGCCGACACGGAAGCCTACATCGAGGACGCCGCCGAGCGGATGCGCGCCGTGTGGGAGCTGTTCAAGACGATGGAGCCCAAGCAGATCGAGCACGACGAGACGACCTTCCGCGAGCTCAAGGAACGCTTTGGCTCGCCCTACGGCTTCGGTGAGTACTTCCGCGGCGGCATGGGCGCCGAAGCGATCCGCGACCTGCTCCAGCAGGTCGACCTGGACGCCGAACGCGTAGAGCTCGAGGACCAGGTCAAGACCGGTAAAGGCCAGAAGCAGGCCCGTGCGGTCAAGCGCCTGAAGGTCGTATCCGCGTTCATCCAGTCGGGCAACAAGCCCGAGATGATGGTCCTCGACGCGGTGCCGGTTATCCCGCCGGAGCTGCGTCCGATGGTCCAGCTCGACGGCGGGCGCTTTGCAACCTCAGACCTCAACGACCTCTACCGCCGCGTCATCAACCGCAACAACCGCCTCAAGCGGCTGCTCGACCTCGGCGCGCCTGAGATCATCGTTAACAACGAGAAGCGCATGCTCCAGGAGGCCGTAGACGCGCTGTTTGACAACGGCCGCCGCGGGCGTCCGGTAACCGGCCCGGGCAATCGCCCGCTGAAGAGCCTGTCGGACATGCTCAAGGGCAAGCAGGGGCGCTTCCGCCAGAACCTGCTGGGCAAGCGCGTGGACTACTCAGGGCGCTCGGTCATCGTGGCCGGCCCCTACCTGAAGCTGCACCAGTGCGGGCTGCCCAAGATCATGGCGCTGGAGCTGTTCAAGCCGTTCATCATGGCCCGCCTGGTCGAGCGCAAGTCCGCGCAGAACATCAAGGCGGCCAAGAAGATGGTCGACTCGATGATCGGCGAGGTGTGGGACGTGCTCGAGGAGGTCATCCACGAGCACCCCGTGCTGCTCAACCGCGCGCCCACGCTGCACCGTCTGGGCATCCAGGCGTTTGAGCCGCTGCTCGTCGAGGGCAAGGCGATCCAGGTGCACCCGCTGGTCTGCCACGCGTTCAACGCGGACTTCGACGGCGACCAGATGGCGGTACACCTGCCGCTGTCGGCAGAGGCGCAGGCGGAGGCGCGCATCCTGATGCTGTCCTCCAACAACATCCTCTCGCCGGCGCACGGCGCGCCGCTGGCGACTCCCACCCAGGACATGATCCTGGGCGCCTACTACCTGACGTACGGACCGGAAGCGGAGGAGCTGTCGAAGATCGACCGTGCCACGCACGACCCGCGCCCGCACGTGTACCGCACCGCTCAGGAGGCCGAGCTGTCCTACGAGGGCGGCATGGTCAAACTGCACGACCTGGCTGAGTTCCGCCCCCACGGGCGCGAGGGCGGCCACGTGCTGACGACGGTCGGGCGGATCATCTACAACGACCGCATAGAGCGGGCCTTGGCCGAGGCGCTGCGCGACGAGTGGGACGCGTCCAAGTACACCTTCGTCAACCAGTCGATGAAGAAGCGCGACACCACGCGCCTGATCGAGCTGCTCGTGCAGAGCTACGGCGCGACCACGATCTCGCTCGTGCTCGACGCGTTCAAGGATCTCGGCTTCAAGTACGCTACGCAGGCCGGCATCACGATCTCCAAGAACGACGTCGTGATCCCGCCCGAGAAGCAGGAAATCCTCGACAAGTACGACAAGCTGGTCGGCGACATCACCGACCAGTACGACGACGGCCTGATCACCCAGGAGGAGCGCCACGAGGCGGTGGTCGAGCAGTGGAACGCCGCCACCGACGAGGTCGCCGAGGCGATGATCGCGAACCTCGACACGCTCAACCCCATCTTCATGATGGCCAACTCCGGCGCCCGCGGCTCGTTCAAGCAGATCCGCCAGCTGGCGGGCATGCGCGGGCTGATGGCGAACCCGAAGGGTGAAATCATCGAGCGCCCGATCAAGGCCAACTTCATGGAGGGCCTGTCGGTGCTCGAGTACTTCATCTCCACGCACGGCGCGCGAAAGGGGCTGGCCGACACCGCCCTGCGCACCGCCGACTCGGGCTACCTGACCAGGCGGCTGGTCGACGTGGCCCAGGACGTGATCATTCGCGAGGCCGACTGCGGCACCGAGGAGTACATCGAGATGGCCGTCTTCAAGGACGGCGGGGATCCCAACGACGGCCTCGTCGGGCGCATCGCAGCCAAGCCGATCCAGACCAAGCGCGGTCGCATGCTGGCCGAGCAGGGCATCGAAATCGGCCGCGACGAGCTGGCCGACATCGTCTCGTCGTTTGGCGATCACGACAAGGGCGTGCCGGTGACCGTGCCGGTGCGCTCGGTGCTCAAGTGCAAGGCGCCCAGCGGCGTATGCCAGGCCTGCTACGGCCGGGCGATGGCCACCGGTGCGCTCGCCCAGATCGGAGACGCGGTGGGCATCGTGGCCGCCCAGTCGATCGGTGAGCCGGGCACCCAGCTGACGATGCGCACGTTCCACACCGGAGGCGTGGCCGGAGCGGACATCACCCACGGGCTGCCGCGGGTGGTCGAGCTGTTCGAGGCGCGCCGACCGAAGGGCATCGCGAAGATCGCCGAGCAGGACGGCAACGTGTCGATCGAGGAGACCGACAAGGCGCTCACGGTCGTCATCACCGACTCAGACGGCGAGGAGCACCGCCACGCCTTCCCGCGGCGCACGCGGCTGTTCGTGTCAGACGGCGAGAAGATCAAGTCCGGCAAGCAGCTCAACGAGGGCTCGGTGTACCCGCACGAGCTGCTGGCCATCCGCGGGCGCACCGAGACCGAGCAGTACCTGGTCAAGGAGGTCCAGGAGGTCTACAAGTCACAGGGTGTGGACATCAACGACAAGCACATCGAGCTGATCGTGCGCCAGATGCTCAAAAAGGTGCGCATCGAGCAGAAGGGCGACACCGACTACCTGCCCGGGCAGTTCGTCGACCGCTTCGAGTTCCAGAAGGTCAACGACGCGGTCGTGGCCGAGGGCCGCGAAGCGGCGCTGCCCGAGGACATCATCCTGGGCATCACCAAGGCGTCGCTGAACACCGACTCGTTCCTTTCGGCCGCGTCCTTCCAGGAGACGACCAAGGTCCTCACCGACGCGGCGCTGGAAGGCAAGATCGATCGCCTCAACGGCCTCAAGGAGAACGTGATCATCGGCAAGCTGATCCCCGCGGCGACCGGGCTCAAGCGCTACCGGCGGATCGAGATCGAACCGTCAGAACCGCTGCCCCGGGCGATCGACGACGTCGGCCTGCTCGACCAGGACGAGATCGCCGCCGAGTTGGGGCTGGCGGGCGGCGACGGCTTCAACGGCGGCTACGGGCACGAGTTCGACGCCGACCTCGCGTCGCTGGAGAAGATCGGCGCGGGCAGCACCGATCCGGGCTTCGTCGAGGAGCTCGCCGAGCTGGAGATCCCCGAGGAGCCGCTCGAGGAGGAGTAGTAGGCGCGGATGGGGCCGGGTCGCCGACTCGGGCGGCCCGTCGGCGCATGTGTGAGTCGGGCGACCGCCGGCGCATATGTGTCTTTGGAAGTGGTGTATTACCCCTGCGATACACCACTTCCAAGCGGACTCATCGGTGCCCGGCCGGCCTCCAGCTGCTGTGCCCATGAGGCCAGCAGCGCTGCCTCGCGCTCGGTCAGCCCGCGCTCGGGCGCGGTCGTCACCAGCAGGGTCGGCGCAGGGCGCTCGCGCGCCCAGGCATGGCAGGCGGGGTTGAGCGCGTCGTCGATCCACGCCAACGGCCGTCCGCCGGCGTAGGCGTCGATCGACTCGAGCTTCCAGTGGGCGTTTGAGCGTCCGACCGCGCGGGGGAAGCGCAGGTGGGGCAGGCCGGCGGGTACCCCGAGCAGATGGGGGAGATGTTCGTTGGCGCGCTCCTCCCAGCCGCTCGCCCAGACGACGTCGTACAGCGATGACAGCGAAAGCAGGTGCGCGGCGGCGGTGGACGAAAGGAAGTGGGGTGTGCCGTCGATCGAATGGAGGGATCCCTCGATCTCTGGACGCTGCGCGTGCTCGCGCGCGGGAACGCCGAACAGAGACAAGACGCCGTCGATGTCGACCATGAGCAGCGGCCTATGGCGCTCTGGGACAGGCGTTCGCAGATCTTCGCTCGAGTGGGCGCCCTCTTTAGGTTGCATACAGGTCGGGGAGGGTACTCTGCTGCAGACGGCCGATCCGCCTAGCTGGCCCGAGCTAAGTCAAGAAGCAGGTGCCCATAGCCGATGGATCACACCGTCTCCCCTCTCCACACGATGACTCTAGATCTTGGAATACTGCTCGCCCTTGCCTGCGCGTTCGTCGCGAACCTGGGCTTCTTCTATAAGTACAAGGGCGCCAACTCGGTTGCCAGGGTGCAGGTGCTGCACCCGCTGCGCACGACCAGGAACCTGTACTCGTCCAAGTGGTTTGCCCTGGGCATGCTCACGGCGACGCTCAGCTGGGGCCTGCACGTGGCGGCGCTGGCGCTGGCGCCGATGTCGGTCGTCCAGGTGTCGCTGGCGGCGGGCGTGGTGTTCATTGCGGTGATGGCCGAGCGGCTGTTCGGCCATCACGTCGGCAAGCGCCAGTGGCTGGGCCTGGCGGCGATGGCTGGCGGCCTGGTGCTGCTGGGCGTGACGCTGCCGGCGATGCACGGGGCGCACTCGAGCTTCTCGCCGGCGGCCATGATCGGCTTTGAGGCCAGCCTGTTCGGCATCGGCGGCCTGCTGCTGATGGGCCCGCGGATGGGCGGCCCGGCGGAGCACCACGGCGTGATGCTGGGGGCTGCCTCGGGGATCCTGTTCGGCGTGTCGGACACTGCAATCAAGGCGCTGACGGGGATTACGGGCGCACACGGGATCGCCGGCCTGGTGCTGAGCCCCTGGCTGGGAGTGGCGGTGCTGGCATCGATCTTCGCCTTCTTTGCCTCCGCGCGAGGACTGCAGGACGGCGAGGCGGTCCCGGTGATCGCGGTGACAGGCACCGCGGCGAACATCGCAGGCATCGCAGGCGGCATTCTCGTATTCGGCGATCCTGTGGCCGGCAGCGCGTCCGGCGTGATCTTGCAGGCGCTGGCGTTCGTGCTGGTAGTGGTCGCCTCGGCGCTGATGCCCGCGCCGGTGCGCGCGACGGGCCTGGCCGCCCAGCGCGCCTAGCCATCGCGCTGCCCCTTGCCGGAGCGCTTCACGCGACGGTAACGAGATCGGCTCGTCGGCAGGCCGTTGCGCTGCTAGGATCTGCCCCCGATGCCGACGACCTCGCAATTGGTGCGCAAGGGGCGCGTAGCGCCCAAGAAGAAGCTGGCGACCCCCGGGCTGAAGTCCGGCAAAGGCCGCAAGAAGAAGGTCGCGGCGCCGCAGCGGCGCGGGGTGTGCACGCGTGTGCAGACGATCACCCCGAAGAAGCCTAACTCCGCCCTGCGCAAGGTCGCGCGCGTGCGCATCTCCGGTTCGATCGAGGTGACCGCGTACATCCCCGGCGAGGGCCACAACCTGCAGGAGCACTCGGTGGTGCTCGTGCGCGGTGGTCGCGTCAAGGACCTGCCGGGCGTGCGCTACAAGGTCGTGCGTGGAACGCTTGACACGGCCGGCGTGAGCGACCGCAAGAAGGCGCGCTCACAGTACGGCGTCAAGAAAAAATAGCCGCGACGAACTTCGCCGCCAGGAACGACAGACACACATGCCCCGCCGTGCAGCCGCCCAGATCCGCCCCGTTGAGGCGGACCCGATCTACCGCTCCAAGCTCGTCCAGCAGGTGATCAACAAGGTGATGCTCGACGGCAAGAAGTCGACGGCCGAGCGGATCGTCTACGACGCGCTGGCGCTGTTGGCAGAGCGCAGCGACAAAGAGCCGGTGGAGACGCTGGAGGCATCGATCAAGTCGCTCACGCCCAGCCTTGAGGTCAAATCGCGCCGTGTGGGCGGTGCCACCTACCAGGTGCCCGTAGAGGTCGCGCCGCGGCGCGCACGCACGCTGGCGGTCCGCTGGCTGGTCGAGTTCGCGCGCCAGCGTCGCGAGAAGACAATGGCCCAGCGGTTGGCCAACGAGCTGATGGACGCCCAGTCCCAGCAGGGCGGCGCGTACAAGCGCAAGGACGACATCTACCGGATGGCGCAGGCCAACAAGGCCTTCGCGCATTATCGTTGGTAACGGGCCGCCCACTCGAGCAGAGCCCGGGTCATTCGTCCATAGGGGTTGAAGAACGAACCTTTGGTACCTAACCTTTAGGTACCGAATGTCTTCCTCGGCGACAATAGCTGACCCCGGCTTCCACCCCGAGGCGTCTGACCGGATCGAGCCATACGTCTGGAAGATCGCCGGCGTGGTCATCCTCGGGATGATCATGTCGATCCTCGACACGACCATTGTGAACGTGGCTCTGCCCACGCTCAGCCGTGAGCTGCACAGCTCGATCTCCCAGATTCAGTGGGTGGTCACCGGCTACATCCTCTCACTCGCCGCCGTGATCCCGGTTACGGGCTGGGCCGCGCGCCGTTTTGGGGCCAAGCGCGTGTACATGGTCTCCCTCGTCCTGTTCACGGGCGGATCGGCGCTCTGTGCGGCGGCCACGTCGACCACCGGCCTCGTCTTCTTCCGCGTGCTGCAGGGCGTGGGCGGCGGGATGATCATGCCGGTTGGCCAGCTGATCATGGCCCAGGTCGCGGGCCCCAAGAGGATGGGTCGCGTGATGGGCATCGTCGCGATGCCGGCGATGCTCGCGCCCATTCTCGGTCCGGTTGTGGGCGGGGCGATCCTGCAGAACTTCCACTGGTCGTGGATCTTCCTCGTGAACCTGCCGATCGGCGTGATCGCTTTCATCCTCGGCTGGCGCATGCTGCCCCGCACCGACTCCGGAAATGCCGGCAGACTGGACGTCACGGGGCTGGGCCTGCTGTCGAGCGGCGCGGTCGCCGTGGTGTACGGCCTCTCGCAGCTCGGCACGAACAGCAGCCTGACGGCCCCCGCGGTGGTGTGGCCGACCGTGGCCGGGCTGGTGCTCATGGGTGTCTTTTGCCGGCACGCCCTGCGCGTCGAGCGCCCGCTACTGGACATCAGGCTGTATGCCAACCGCGTGTTCGCGGCCGCATCGCTCACCACGTTCGGCCTCGGCGCGGCCCTGTTCGGGGCGATGATCCTCGTGCCTCTCTACTACCAGGACGTGCGCCATGAGAGCGTGATCCTCACCGGCCTGTTGACCGGACCCCAGGGAATCGGGATGCTGCTGGTGATGCCGCTTGCGGGCCGCTTCAGCGATCGATTCGGTGGCGGCAGGGTGGCCCTCGTGGGCGTCTCGATTCTATGTTTGGGCACCGTCCCGCTCGCGTTCATAGGCACGGGTACGTCGGTGTTGGCGATCTCGCTGGTGCTCGTGCTGCGCGGCGTGGGCATCGGCTTCTCGTTCATGCCCGCAATGACCGCGGCCTTCGCCTCGCTGCGTCCCGAGCATCTCTCGGACGCGACTCCCCAGCTGAACGTGGTGCAGCGCGTCGGCGGAGCGATCGGGGTGGCGGTGCTCGCGGTCGTGCTCCAGCGCGCCAGCGGGCACGCGCCCTCGCTCACCAAGCTCGCGGGCGCGTTCGACACCGCCTACTGGTGGTCGCTGGGGATCTGTGTGCTGTCCCTGGCCCCGTGCCTGGTGCTGTTGCGGGCCGAGAATCCGCGCGCCAAGCTCAGCCGCGCGGCCGCCGCCGCCGAGTCCACGGCCGAGCCGCTCGGCGTCTAGGGAGCCGTTCGATGAGCAGCCGCACGGTCATCGACAAGCCAGCCGAACTCGCGCAGGGGCCCAGGGCCGCCGAGCTGGATGCGCTGGCAATGGCGTTTCGCCATGTCTTTCGCAGCCTCAGCCGCCTGCGCGGGCGCGACACGCACCTGGGCGGCTCCGAGCTCAGCCATGCGCAGTTCGAGCTGCTGATCGAGCTGCATGAGCACGGCGAGATGGCCGCTGGCGAGCTGGCGGCCGCGGCCCGGCTGACGCCGGCGTCGGTGACGCAGATGCTCGATCACCTGGCCGCGCAGGGGCATGTCGAACGGGTCCGCTCGCAGACCGACCGTCGCGTGGTCGTCTCGCGTCTGACCCCGGGCGGGCGGCGCAAGATCGAGGCCAAGCGCGCGGCCTGGCAGCAGCGCTGGGAAGGGGCCCTGGAGGGCGTCGCCGCGAGCGATCTGGCGGCGGCTACGCGTGTGCTGGCGCGCCTTGGCGCGGCGTTCGAGGACGTGCCCGCGGGCGAGGGCTGCGCGCAAGGACAGGACTGCGCGTCGCGTGGCTCGCAGGCCGCCCCGCGAACCCCTCTGGGCTAGCCGATTTTGAGCATGGCGACGTCGCTGCACGGCGGTCTTGCAACCCCCTGAGCGCCAGCAGGCCCTCTGCTATAGTCGGCACGCGTCGGAGGTACGCCGCTTGGGACGGCATGCCTTTGGTAAGCGCAAACATGATGGAGACCTCGAGCAGATAGCGACGCCCACCGGTCAATCGACGACCAGCAGCGCGCGTGGGCCCGAGGGCCCAATTTTTTTGCCCGCATCCGGGCGCACGACCAGCTAGACCACAGCCACCGCCAAGTCACGGAACCCACAGCGATGCCACGCAAGTTCTCCCTGCAAAACACCCGCAACATCGGGATCATGGCCCACATCGACGCGGGCAAGACGACGACGACCGAGCGCATCCTCTACTACACGGGACGCACCTACAAGATCGGCGAGGTGCACGAGGGCGCGGCGGTGATGGACTGGATGGAGCAGGAGCAGGAGCGTGGGATCACGATCACCTCCGCGGCCACCACAGCCCAGTGGAAGGACCACCGCATCAACATCATCGACACGCCCGGGCACGTCGACTTCACGGTCGAGGTGGAGCGCTCCCTGCGTGTGCTCGACGGCGCGATCGCGCTGTTCGACTCGGTCGCGGGTGTGGAGCCGCAGTCTGAGACCGTCTGGCGCCAGGCCGACAAGTACCACGTGCCGCG
>DATNLQ010000262.1:0-5210 GCA_035602785.1 Solirubrobacteraceae bacterium | reverse complement strand
CCTCCAGCGCGATCGGCTGCACGTTCGCGGCGCCCGCGCCCGCCCCGATCTCCAGCAGGCCGCGCAGCGTCGCTTGGCGAGCGGCGTCCTCGTTGACCTGGCGCGCATACTCGCGGTACTTCTCGAACGCGGGGCTGTCGCGCACCGCCTCGTAGGCCTCGCGGTCGCCTTTGAGCGCGCCCGCCACATCGCCGCCGAACCGGGAGACACTCGCTTCGCTCGCATCCCCGAACCGGCCAGCAGCCCTAACGGCGTGCTGCAAGAGCGCGATCGTCTCGGGGTTCCACATGTGATGCTCGCCGTCTCGCCGCCACGCGTACACGCCTCCGACCGGCAGCAGTTGATCGAGTGCCCGCCCACCCCGTGGATAGGCGCGGGCGTGGCGCTCGAGCGCCTCTGTAGCGAGCACGTCCATGCCCACGCCGCCCACGCGCGAGGCGGTGCCGGTGAAGTGCGCGTCGATCAGCTCGCGCTCCAGCCCTACCGCCTCGAAGATCTGTGCCGCCCGATAGGACTGGATCGTGGAGATGCCCATCTTGGAGATCGTCTTGAGCAGCCCTTTGCCGATCGCCTTGACGTAGTTCTGGGCGGCCAGCTCGAGCAGGTCGGTCAGCTGCTCGGGAAGCGGCGGCTGCATCGCGCCGTTGTCGCCGGCCTTGCCGATGCGCCCTTCGACGACCATCTCGTCGAGCGTCTCCAGTGCCAGATAGGGGTTGATGGCGCTGGCTCCGTAGCCGATCAGCGTGGCGAAGTGGTGCACCTCACGCGGCTCGCCCGACTCCAGGATGATGCCCGCGCGCAGCCTGGTTCCCGCGAGCACGAGATGGTGCTGGGCGGCAGCCACCGACAGCAGCGAGGGGATCGGCGCGCGGCTGGGACCGATCGCACGGTCGGACAGGATGATGATGTTGACGCCCCGCGCGATCGCCTCGTGCGCTTGTGAGCAGATCCGCTCGAGCGCCCGTCGCATCCCGGCGGGGCCCTCTGATATGGGCCAGGTGATGTCGATGGTTTCTGCGGAGTACACGTCGTGTTGCACGTTGCGCAGCGTCTCGAGCTCGCGGTTGAGCAGGATCGGCTGTTCGAGCAGCAGCTTGTGGGCGTGCTCGGGGCTCTCGTCGAGTAGGTTGCGCTCGCTGCCCAGGCTCGTTGCGAGGCTCATCACGATGTCCTCGCGGATCGGGTCGATCGGCGGGTTGGTCACCTGCGCGAACAGCTGCTTGAAGTAGGAGAACAGCGGCGGCGCCTGGTCGGACAGCACGGCCAGCGAAAGGTCGTTGCCCATCGAGCCGACCGGCTCTGCGCCTTCGCTGGCCATCGGGGCGAGCAGCACGCGCAGGTCCTCTTGGGAGTAGCCGAACGCGCGCTGGCGCAGGCGCAGCGGCTGGCTGGAGATGGTCACCTGCGACGACGGCGGCAGCTGGGAGAAGGGCACCGCGTTGCGCGCGTACCACTCGCCGTAAGGACGACGCATGGCGACCTCGCGCTTGACCTCCTCGTCCTCGACGATGCGGCCCCGCTCGAGGTCGACCAGGAACAGCTTGCCCGGCTGCAGGCGGCCCAGACGCCGGATCTGCTCGGGTGCGATGTCCAGCAGGCCGGACTCCGAGCCGAGCACCACGTACCCATCGGTCGTCTCCACCCAGCGACCCGGCCGCAGGCCGTTGCGGTCGAGCGTCGCGCCCACCACGCGCCCGTCGGTGAAGGCCACCGACGCGGGACCGTCCCAGGGCTCCATCAGGCAGGAGTGAAAGGCGTAGAAGCCCTTCAGGTAGTCGGGCAGGTCGTCGCGGTCGCGGTAGGCCTCAGGGATCATCATCATCGCTGCCTGCGGCAGCGAGCGACCGGCGAGCATGAGCAGCTCGAGCACGTTGTCGAACGTGGCCGAGTCGGAGTTGCCGGCCCCCACCACCGGCAGCAGCTTTTGCAGGTCCTCGCCGAACAGCTCACTGCTCAACTGGCTCTCGCGAGCGCGCATCCAGTTGACGTTGCCCATCACCGTGTTGATCTCGCCGTTGTGACAGATCACCCGGTAGGGGTGCGCGAGCTCCCAACTGGGGAAGGTGTTGGTCGAGAAGCGCGAGTGCACGAGCGCCATCGCGCTCTTGGCGCGCTCGTCGCTGAGGTCGCGGTAGAAGGCTGCCAGCTGGTAGCTGATCAGCATGCCCTTGTAGTTGATCGTGCGCGAGGAGCTCGACGCCACGTACAGGCCGGCGTCCGGCGCCGTCAGCTCGCACACGCGGCGGATCACGTACAGCTTGCGCTCGAACGCGTCCTGGTCGTAATTCGATCCCCGCCCGCCCTCGGCGGCGCCCACGAACAGCTGACGGATCACCGGGCGGCAGGCGGCTGCGACCTCGCCGGTCTGCTCGGCGTCGATCGGCACGTCGCGCCAGCCGAGCACTCGCTGGCCCTCCGCAGCCACGGTGGTCTCCAGCAGCGCTTCCAGGCGTCCGCGAGGCGCATCGTCGGTGGGCAGGAAGCACATCAGCACGCCGTAGGCGCCCGCTGGCGGCAGGTCGAAGTCGACCACCGCACGCAGCAGCTCGTCGGGCATCTGCATGAGGATCCCCGCGCCATCGCCTGTGCACGGGTCCGCACCAGTGGCGCCGCGATGCTCGAGGTTCTCCAGCGCGGTGACCGCCCGCGAGATCACCTCGTGGGTGGGCGTGTTGTCAAGGCGCGCGACCATCCCCACGCCGCAAGCGTCATGCTCGAAGCGGGGGTCGTAGAGTCCGACGGCCTGTGGCGGCTGCTTGATGTGCGATTTCATGGCAGTGCTGCCTTTGAGCGGTGCATCCCGCGCGATGGATATGAGCTTGAGGACATACCCACCGTGGCGCAGGTAGGCGGGCACCTGAGGCGGTTTGAGAAAGCGTATCAGCGCAAGTAGGGCGAAAACCAGAGCGCGACGCTCGAAAACTGGAACGCGACGCCGGTTCTCAAGGCCCCGCGCGCAGCGTGTATGCCTCGTCCCACGAGCACAGGCCGGCCCGGCCGGGACAGGTCAGACACAGGCCGCGATGTGGATTGGCGCTCACGCGGAAAGGGTCCTCGCGGGCGCGGCCCAAGCGCGCGGCCAGTTGCGCTTCCAGCCGATCGCGGTCCTCGACGCCGAAGCGGGCGCTCACCGGATCGTCGGGGCGCTCCAAGAACCAGTGGACGACCTCCACGCCAGCCGCGCCGCCGCGCAGGACCGCGAGCGCGTAGATCAGGCGCTGGACGCCGTACTCGCGCCCGACCAGCTCCTGCAGATCGACCTCCGCGCCGACGCGATCGCTCTTATAGTCGACGACCAGCAGGCCGTCGCGCTCGCGTGCGAGCAGGTCGATGACCCCGGCGATCAGCTGGGCGCTCGCCTTGATCGGTTCGCTCGGTTCGTCCACGGCAAGCGAGAAGACGAAGGGATGCTCGCGACGTATCTGCCCGGCGCCTGCAAGGCGCGCGGCCGGCGACGAGCGGCAGGCCGCCTGCAGCAGCGCCGCGATCTCCTCGCGCTCGCTTTGCAGCGCGCGCATTCCCAGCTCTCGCGCCATGCGGCCGACCTGCTCCGATGACGGCGCAACCGGGCGCGAGAAGTCGACGTCCTCCAGCAGCCTGTGCACGAGCGTGCCCCGGGCGCGCGGGTCGAGGCCCGTGCCCGCGAAGTGCTCTGCGGCACCGACCGCGCGGTCCTCGCCGAGGCCGAGCACGCGTTCGAGGTAGTAGCGGTAGCCGCAGCGCTCGAGCTCGCTGAGGGCGGTGTAGCTGAGCGTGCCCAGGTCGGCCTGGGAGGGCGGGCGCGTCGCTCGTATAGACGATGGCGCACGCTCTGTAGAACGAATGTATCCCGCCGCCCTGCCCCCCACCTCACCCGCCGCCATCGAGTCCAGGCCAAGGACCTCACCGGCGCTTGCCGGCAAATTCAGCCGCACGCGCACGTGCGCATCGCCCGACAAGCCGAGCGGCAGGTCATGGATGGGAGCCCAATCGACAGACCGACCGGCGGGCTGACCGGCCGCCTGACTGGCCGCAGCCTGCGCAAGCGTCGGCAGGTCGGCCGCCAGGGCGGGGCCCAGCCAGGAGATCGCGGTCGCCGCCTGGCGCCGCTCGGACCAGCGCTCGAAATCGACCGCGCCGCTCAGCACCAGCCGCTCGCGGGCGCGCGTCATGGCCACGTACATGATCCTGTCCTCCTCCTGCGCTTCCGCTGTCCTGCGCTCATCGCTCAGCCGCTCGAAGTCGAGCGTGGGCGTGGCCTTGGCGCCGTCCAGACGCACCAGCTGTAGGCCCATGCGGTCGCCGTCGACGAGCAGGTCGGGCATGCGCGTGTTGGCGGCGCGCCCGAGGTCGGCAACGCATACCACCGGGAACTCCAGGCCCTTGGCGGCATGGATGCTCATCAGTCGGACGGCGTCTGGCTCGCCCGCGTCAACGGGAGCGTGGGCCTCCCCGCCGGCCGTGTCGGAGAGATGCGCGGCGTGGTCGAGGAAGGCGCGCAGGTCACGGCCCTCGCTGGCCTCGAAGCGCCGCGCCAGGCGCAGCAGCTTGTACACGTTGGCCAGCCTGCGCTCGCCGGAGGGCAGGCTGAGCACGTGCTCGCGATAGCGCCCTGCCTGCACCGCGCGCTCGATCAGCTCGGCGATCGTGCGCTGCGGCGCCGACGCGCGCTCCTGGCACATGCGAGCACAGAAGTCCGCGAGCGTGGCGCGTTCGTCGCTGGAGATGCCGTCGAGCCAGTCTTCCTCGCCGGCCAGCAGCGCGGTCTGCCACACGCCACGGCTGCTCGCGCGCGCGGCGCGCGCGAGCAGCGCCAGGCCGTCGCGCGAGAGCCCGACCAGCGGCGAGGCGAGCGTGGCGTAGAGCGCCTGCTCATCGAGCGGGTTGGCGAGCGCGCGCAGGTAGGCGAGCAGGTCGCCGACCTGCTGGTGCTCCCAGAAGGCGCCGACGGCGGCCAGCGTGCGCAGGCCGCGCATCTGCAACGCCCGCTCGTAGACCTCAACGTCGCCGAGCGCGCGCAGCAGCACCGCCACGTCGCCCGGGCGCACACCCTCTCCGTCGACCATCTCCTGCACGTGGCGGGCGAGCATGCGCGCCTCCGCCTGGCGCCATAGGGGGGCCGGCGGTAGCCCTTCGGCGATCTGCTCGCAGGGCGCCTGCTCCCAACCGCTGCGCGCGGTCACCAACAGGTCAACCGGCGGCTCGTGCGCCTGTGCGTCGCGGCGGGCTGC
>DATNLQ010000256.1:0-9157 GCA_035602785.1 Solirubrobacteraceae bacterium | reverse complement strand
CCCGCCACTCTGAGTGGAGATTCCGGAGCTCGTCCGCCGAGTCTGGCGGCAGACTCGTAGGCACGTCCCATTCCGTCCAGGTCTCTCCCGCGGCGGCGTTCAGATCGGTCAGCGCCTGCTCGATGCGCGGCCTCCAGCGGTCCCAGATGACGTCGATCTCTAGGTTGTTCGCGATCGCCCCGAGCTTGATGTGAGGCACGCTCTCGAGGACGAACCCGTGGCGCACATCGCCGCCGGTTGGTCCGACTGATCCCGCGCCTTCGTCCAGCTCCGCTTCCTTGGCCTGTCCGGCGGGGGAGTCGCGGAGGAGGTAGTAGGGGTAGCGGGCGCCCATGATTCGAGCACGTGCCAAGGCGAGCGCGACGCGCGAGGTGTCGATCGTGATCCACCGCCGACCCCACTGCTCCGCCACGTAGGCCGTGGTGCCGGACCCGCAAGTGGGGTCCAGGACGAGATCACCTGGGTCGGTGGTGAGCAGCACGCAGCGTTCGATGACCTTGGAGCTGGTCTGCACGACGAAGATCTTCTCGTCGGTGAAGTTGCCGGTGCCGGTGTCGGTCCAGAGGTTCGTCCGCACCTTGTATGGGAAGTCCTCAATGCCGCGGCGGTATCGGATGCTGTTGCTGGCGACGTGTATTCGGCTGGCATAGGCCAGCCGCCTCATCCCGTCTGGATAGTTCGCCTTCCAGTGCGAGTTGCTTGGAGGCAGGTACTCGCGTCCGTGGTGTTCAAAGGGCTGCGGCTCACCGCCTGCGCCTTGGGAGACAAGGTTGTCCGGGTTGTAGACGACGGCACCGGCCGGAAGCGGCGCTTCGCCGGCCTCCTCAGCCGCAGTCATCGACCGTTGCTGGCCGTCGACTCCCACCCAGCGGTAGCCCTGTCGGTCAGGCGCGTAGCTCCACAGCGGGCGCACCTTCACCGACGGGGCAGACTTGGCGTACCAGAGGAGATAGTCGCCGTTTCGTGGCAGTGCTGTGGCCTGCGTGAAGCCGCTCGTTGTGACGAATGTGATGAGGCTGACGAAGTTCTCGGCCCCGAACACCTCGTCAAGTAGCGACCGCACGAGGTGAACGTTCTCGTCGCTGATCTGCACGAAGATCGACCCAGAGGTTGTCAGGAGGTCTTGTGCGACCGTGAGACGATCGCGGAGGTAGGTGAGGTAGCTGTGGATGCCGTCCTTCCAGGTGTCGCGGAAGGCGCGGACCTGCTCAGGCTCGCGTGTGATGTGCTCGACCTTGCCGTCTTTGACGTCGCGGCTCGTCGTGGACCACTGGAAGTTACTGTTGAACTTGATCCCGTAAGGCGGATCGAAGTAGATGCATTGCACCTCTCCGCGAAGACGCTCGCGCTCGGCTAGGCTCGCCATGACCTGGAGCGAATCGCCGAGGATCATCCGGTTCGTCCAGTTCGCGTCGTGGGCGTAGAACTCCGTCCGCGACACCTCATCCGGCAGCCCGTTGAAGTCTGCGAAGAGGTCGATCTGCTCGAAGTTCTCGCCCGCCGCCGCCTTGGTGCGGCTCACGAGGTCGTCGATCAGGACCTTGGGATGGACCTTCTCCTGGATGAACAACGGCGGCGCCGGCGCGACGAGATCCGACCAGGTCTCCATGTCCTTCCCACGCCACACGAGCTGAGGGTCGAGGTCAGCGTTGCGTCGCTCGTAGGCGACCATGATGGGGTCGCGTTCTTGATCGGCCATGACTGACTCATACTCGGCGGTTGGGATGTTTCTGCGTGAGGCGTCGGCGTGCCTGATCGTCTCCACGGTCTTCCCGGCGTTTTTCTTGGCCTTGCTCATTCGGTCTCCCACCCGCGCTCTAGTTCACCGGCTCGGCTTGCGTTGAGATCGCCACGTCGATCGCGCTGTCCAGTGCTTCGATGATCTTGGCATCGAGATCGACCTCCATCGCGTAGACGTTGGTCAGCTCCGCGAACGCCCAGCGACCGTGGGTACCGAGGTTGTTGACGCCCGGCACCCAATACGCGTCCATCGCGTTCTTCTTGTCCTTGGCATCCTCGCGTCGGTAGCCCTTGACCTCGAGCACAAGGTTGAGGAGGTCGTCCTCTCCTCGGCCATCCTCGACGCGGACGACGAAGTCCGGTAGGTAGCGCCGGCGCTGTGAGCCGTAGTGATAGGGCACCTCGAGGCCGAGTGATTGGTTGCGCGCGTAGGCCCGGACCCGCGGGTGCGCCTCGAGGATGCGGCATAGCTCGACCTCCCAGTCGCTGTCGCAGATCGCCCAGTTGATGTGGCAGCGACGCGGCGAGGTCTTCCAGCGCAGCTTGCGCGAGGTCGTGAAGTTGACGAAGCGCGTGGAGCCGCGTGGGTTGTAGGGGTCGAGGAGCGCCCGCACGGCCTCCTCGCCGTAGAGCTCGGTGACGATCCCTTGGTAGATGCGCTCGCAGGCCATGTCGGCGAGCTCCTGGTAGAGGAGCTGCGCGGGGTACGTCCCGCCTTGGCACTCCAGATGGTTGTCGAGCCATTCCCGCACGAGCGGCCGTGCGTAGCCGAACTGTGCAAGGCGGGGCGAGTCCGCTGGGTCGCGGAGCTTTGTCGTGACCAGTCGCTTGGTGAGGTGCATGACGAGCGTCGAGCGCCGCATGTCCTTGGAGTGCGCGAGGTCGAGATCGACGCCCTCACCGATGACGCCGGCGTTGCTGGTCACGGTCGGCCCGACAAGGTCCGGCGTGAGCACAAGGGTGGAGTCGTCCGTGAATCGTGCCGCCAAGCGTTCCTCGGGTAGCTGGACTCGGTAGCCCGCGACTCGCGGGAACGCGATCTCGCATTTGTCGCGCTCGGGGATCATGGCTCGGACCTGAACGGTCTCGCGGGGCGGCTGCGGTGGTGCGACGACGGGCTTGGCTGTGAAGTCGAACGGTATCCCGAGGATGTCGGCGTACTCGACATCGAATAGCTGCTCGTCGTTGAGCTCGTAGGACTGGCGACGCAAGGCGCGGCCGACGACCTGCTCGCAGAGGAGCTGCGTCCCGAACGCTCGCACGCCGAGGACATGGGTGACGGTGTTCGCGTCCCATCCCTCGCTCAGCATCGACACCGAGACGACGCAGCGGATCGTGGCCCCGAGCGCCCCCCGCTTGCCGACGGTGTTCATGACCTCGCGCAGGAGTTGCTGATCGCTGATGTTGTCGGCCGCGAGCTGGTCACGGGTCCGCTGCCGGATCTCGCGACGAAACCGCTCGATCTCGTCCGTGGCCGCGTCGCGAAAGTTCTTGTCGAGGTTCTCGCCGGACTCGAGCTGTTCGCTGTCGATGAGCAGCGTCCGCGGCTGGGTCAGCTTGTTCCCGTGCTCGTCGTAGTTGCGGAACAGCTTGAGGCGCCCGTTCTGCAGGCTCGTCGACCCGTCTGAGTGCTCGCGCTCGAAGCCGGCGATGTAGTCGTAGACGAGCTTCGAGGTCGAGGTGTTGTTGCAGACCACGATGAAGCACGGCGGCACCTCGATTCCCGCTTGATCCCAGAGCTCGAAGGTCTTCTCGTAGTGCCCGTACAACGCTTCGAGAGCCGTTTGCAGCTCGACAGGGATACTGAGCGGGTCGAGGACGCCGGCCTGTCCCCGCCCCTTCTTCGGCATCTTTTTGCCGATGTGCTCCCACAGGTTGCGAAAGCGCGGCATGTCTTCGCCGGGGATGTTGTCCGCGACGGGAACCCGAGGGAGCTTCACGATGCCGCACTCGATCGCGTCCATCAGCGAGAAGTCGCTCATCGTCCACGGAAACAGCGTCCCCTCGGCGTACCCCGAACCACTCAGGAAGAACGGCGTCGCAGACAGATCGACTACGCGTCTGACTCCAAGTAGCCGGTTGACGGTGTCGACCCCGGTGAGCCAGAGCCGGGCCGCCTCCTGGTTCTTCTCGGCCTCCTTGCGGTCGTCCCCGGTGAGTTTGCCCTCGTCGTCTGCATCGCGCTTCTCGCGGTAGCAGTGGTGCGCCTCGTCGTTGATGACCATCACGCCCTTAAGGCCCATTAGTGCCGGCATGACGCGTTGGAGCATCTGGCCGTCGGTCTCGAGCGTGCTGAGCTCGTCGCCACGGCCCTGGAGCAGCGACCGGCCACCCTTGGACAGCTCGAACGTCTCGCGCGGTTTGAAGGCGTGGTAGTTGGTGATGACTATCGTCGCCCGGCCGAGGTCCGGCAGCATGTCCTGTGGGACGAGTTCGCGGTTGCCGTAGTACGCGTCGGGGTCGTTCGGCTGGAGCACTCGGAGCCGGTCGCGAATGGTGATGCCCGGTGCTACGACGAGGAACCCGCGCGTGAAGCGGCTGCTGCTCGGGCGCCGTACCGCGTTGATCGTCTGCCACGCGATCACCATCGCCATCACGGTCGTCTTGCCCGCTCCGGTCGCCAGCTTCAACGCAAGCCTTGGGAGACCGGCGCTCGCGTCGGCGTTGACCTCGTCGAGGTGGTCGAGGAAGACCTTGCCCTCCCGGCCGAGTTGGGGCGCGACCTCGGTGAGCCAGATAATCGTCTCGACAGCCTCGACCTGGCAGAAGAACGGGCGGACGCCTGTGAACTCGTGGTGGCGCCAGTGTTGAAGTAGCCGGGCAGTCTCGGGCGTCACCCTCCACTGATCCGGGTCCGATATGTGCCGCCACTGGTCGACGTGTCTACGGAGCTCGTTGATGACGCCCGTCGGGTCGTACTGCTGCTCCTCGCTCGAGATCCCCTTGCCCTCGTCAAGCACCAGCGAAGCCTGAGCGGTCTTGCTCGCCTGCCGCGGCTTCGGGATCGGCGTAATGAACGACACGCGCCGCCGCGATTTGGCGATCTGCTGCGTGGGCTGGCCCGTCTCATCGAGCTCCCAATGGCGCGACGGGTACTGATATGGCGAGTTGAGGATCGGGTGCTCGAAGAAGTCCTCGATCATTGCCAGCCTGCTACCCACGGCCGCATCGTAAGGCCCGGCTGCCTTTGGCCGAGGACCAACGTCCTGTGATCGGGACAATCAGCGTGAGCACGGGCGTCAGCCTATCCGCTGACCGACGAGTCACTCTCCTCAAACGAGCGACTAAAGAGGGCGCCGGCGAGCGGCGGACAGCCGCGGACAGCCGCGCAGGAAAGCCGAGAGGCGCCGTACTGGGCGCCCTGCAAAGCCGTCCACACCGGGTTCGATCCGCACTGTTTGGCCTGCAGGCGGCCTCCAACGGCATAGTTGCGCGAAGCGCGAAAGCGCGAGATCGCGTCACAGCAGCTCCACAGACATCTATGCGGGGTCGCTACTGACGGGGCTGTTCAGCAAGCAACTCGCCGAGCACAGCGACATGGGGCGCACGGCAGGTCCTCGGTGAGCTGGGCTCTACGCTGCGTCTTCGGCTGTGGACTCCGCTAGTTCGACGAGTCGGCAGAGGGCGTTGATGAGCCGCATCTGCTCGACGGAGCGTGGCTCGACGTGCAGGAGCTCTGGGTTGCAGACGAGCACGGCGAGGCAGCGGGCGCGCGAGATCGCGACGTTCAGGCGGTTGCGGCTGTAGAGGAACTCGACGTTGCGCGGGACCTCGGCGCCGGAGGAGGTGGCCATCGAGAAGAAGACGACGTGGGCCTCCTGGCCTTGGAACTTGTCAACGGTGCCGATGCGTACACCTGTCGGCAGTCTGGCGGTCAGGCAGCGCACCTGGGCGTTGTAGGGGGTCACGACCATGATGTCCTCGGGGCCGAGCGGACGGCTGCGGCCGTCTGCTTCGGTGACGGCTCCGCGCTGAAGATCGTCGATGGCGGCGCGGATCAGCTCGGCCTCCTCGATGGATTCGCGGGTGTTGCCGGTGTGCTCGGCCTCGATGAAGCGCACCCCGGTGCCGGTGAGCGTCCCAGGCGCATCGACGCTCTGGCGTGCGCAGGCCTCGATAGTGTCCAGGCGGCTCTCGTAGATCACCTCCGAGACGAAACGGCAGACGTCGGGGTGCATGCGTCTGGTGCGGTCGAGGAAGATTCCAAGCTCGGGAGGGACCGTGCTGTGCTCTCTAAGCAGGTGCTCGAGCACCGAGGCGCCGGCTCCGTCGGGATGTACGCCTTGGGAGACCTGCGCGAGCTGAAGGGGGTCGCCGAGGAGGATCAGGTTGCGCGCGGAGGTGCCCATCGCCAGGGCGTCGGCGAGCGAAACCTGCCCGGCCTCGTCAATCACGAGATGGTCCAGGCTGCCGTCCATGTCCGTGGGCGAGTGCAGCCACGCGGTCCCGGCGACCAGACGCACGTCGTCAGGCGGTGGAAAGGCATGCACGTCCGGCTCGTTCTCGATGAACGCGCGAGCGAGTTTCGAGACGAACTGCGACTCGGGGTTGTCTTTGGAGCACTTCTTCCAGCCGCGGAAGCGCACGTGCTGCTGGGCGGCGGCTTCCTCGACCTCGTGCAGCAGGTTGTGGATCGCCTTGTGGCTGGTCGCCGCCACTCCGACTCGAGCCCCCCGCGCGATGAGGTGGACGATGAGCTGCGCGCCGGTCCATGTCTTGCCTGACCCTGGTGGCCCCTGGATGAACAGGTAGGAGCTGTCCAAGCCCTCGGCGAGGCGCTTGAGGTCGTCGATGTGTGGGGACCCATCTTGCAGCGGCTCGCCGTCGACGCGCCCGGAGATTCGCGGCGGAGCGCGCTGGAGGAGGTCGCGCAGCGCCCGAAACTCGCCGGGGCCGTCCACACCCGAGGCGGCTATCACGGCGCCGAGGCGCCGCAGGGCGGCGCGCTGCTCATCGCTGCGGTACGGGCCGCCAGGCACGAGGCCCTGCGGGAGAGGCTCATGCGCGCGGCTCTGCCCACGGCGGATGCGCAGCAGACCGTTCGGTGTATCAACGTCGACGACGTCGACTTGGCGCTGGGTCTCGACGTCGCGGATCTCAGCGCCGGGAGCAAGCTTGTGCTCCTGCTCGCGGAACCGCAACGTGTGAATGAGCGAGCGCTTGTCGATGATCGGTAGCTCGGCTGGGTCCTCGGCTAGCTCGCCGATCGCCTCGGCGTCCTCGACGAGTTCCTCTTGCGACATTTCAAGCCGGTTGAAGTACGTCCACCAGACCGGCTTCTCCTCGCGGCGGTGGTAGTGCAGGAGATGCGCCATCAGCCAGCGCGCCCGCTGCTCCTCGCTGCCTTCCGACCGATCATCGGGCATGTTCCGGACGAGCGCGGCCTCGATACGGACGATCTCATCCAACACCGCCGTGGCCTCCGGCGAGGCCTCGTGCGGCTCTGAAGCTGACCGCCAGGGGATCGCAACGGCGAACTTCTCCTGCGCCTCCGTGCGGCGGTCGAGCAGCCAACGCTGCAACTCTACGGTCGAGAGGCAGTCGACCTCATTGTAGGTTTCGATCGCGTCCAGGATGCCGGGCTCACCGGTGTCGAGCCATTCCTCAAAGCGCACGATCGAGTCACCGGCGTCGGTGACGTCCTGGTCGCGCTTTGGCATGTAGAACTCCTCGATCTGCTTGATCGAGTAACCGGGCTTCGAGGTGCGCATCACCTGGACCGTGACCGCGTACAGGTCGACGAGAACTTTCTCGCGTAGCAGGCGGTCGATCTCCTCCTCGCGCGTGCCGTGGCGGCCCATGAGCCGCTTCAGCGCCGATGGCTCATACGGTGCGTAGTGGTAGACGTGGAGTGCCGGATCTTCCGCGAGCGCCGCGAGGACGAAGTCGACGAACGCCTCGAACGCAACCTTCTCCTCGCGCCGGTCGTGCGCCCAGAACGAACGAAAGACGGGATCGCCGTCCTCGATACGAGTGACCCCAAAGAGGTATTCGAGCCCATCGCCCTCGTAAAACGGGTCGCCCTCCATGTCGAAGAAGAGATCGCCCGGCCGCGGCTCGGGCAGCCGCGCGAAGCCCCGTCCCTCCTGGGGTCGCAGGAGCTCATAGGTTGGCTCGCCGGTTGAGCGCTCGTGCAGTTGCAGCCGGGCCTGCTGACGCAGCCGCTCGAACGTGGCTCTTCCGATGCGCGCAGGCCGATCCGCTGGCTGCACCACGGCGAGTTGCGTCCATGTCGTGATGCCCGTGTCGCTCAGCCGGATCGCCTGGGCGCGCCCGAGACCGGCGACGAGCGATAGGTGGTCGTCGGCTTCACGGTGTGCTGAGCAGTGCTCGGACCACCTACACAGGCCGCAGTGCTCGACCGGATCAGGGTAGGTCCCAGCGAACTCGTCGGTTAGGCGGGTCTCATAGCGGCGGCGCAGCCGGCGATAGAAGGCGGAGAACTCATCGAGCCGGAAGCTCTCGCGCTCTTGTGAGCCGGGGATGACGTGCATCTGCGCCGGCGAGATGCCCTGAACGCTGGCGAGCAGGTCTGAGTACAGGCATAGTTGGACGAGGTAGCCGGGCTTGGCGTGCCGGGCGAGCTTGGTGTCGAGCACCTCGTAGCTGTAGCCGCCGAACGCCGGGGATGACACGGGTACCTTTTCGAGGAAGTCCGCAAAGCCACGCCAAGAGCCGTCGGCAAGCGCGGCCTGGTAGATCACGTCGACGCCAGCTCGCATCGCGGCGATCGTTTGCTCGACCGCCTCAGCGTCGCTGACGAGCCCGTCTATCACCGACGGAATCACCGCGACATCCAGTCCCTGTCTTATTAGTGAGTCGAGGAACGCTTGCTCATGCTCGTCGCCCTTGCGGGCCACCAGGTCCGTCGAGTCGGTTCTCGTGCGCTCGATCGTCTCGGAGCCGTGAGCCACCCGGAGGTCGAGTGCTGACAGGTGCTCGCACTCCAGGAACGCGACGAGGTCTGATGCGGAGAGGAGGAGGTGCCCGTCTGTGTGCTGCATCGGGACATCATGGACGGTCCCTGGGGCGTGCGGCGCTCGGTCGCGCGTTCCGCGCCACGCGGACCATCGACGGGACTATCCGATCGAGCAAGTGGCCGCGCTGAATCCAGGTGGTTCGACGCTGGCTTCCGTGTCGTGGGTCTTGAAGCTCTCCGACTGCGGCCGTGTGCTCCTGACAGGAGGCTACCGCCCGTCGACCGGCTCTGGGAGGCTACGCGAACCGCACCCGACATTCGAGGAGGCCCAATGACCCGCAACATCAGGCGTGCAACGATCGGAGTCCTGCTGGCGGTGATCTCCACCACAGGTGGAGTGTTGGCGTCGAGCGCTGCGGGCGGCTCAGGAAGCGTCGTGCTCGGCTCGGCGGAATTCGCGAAGCCCGACGGCGAAGGCTGGGGAAGCGCGCAGCCGGC
>DATNLQ010000222.1:0-2081 GCA_035602785.1 Solirubrobacteraceae bacterium | reverse complement strand
GGCGTATGCTGAGGCCGATCGAGGTTCTCTTCGCAGGCAAGGTGACGGCCATCGCTGGTGGGGCGGCGATCCCTGTAGTCGAGCTGCAGCGGAGGGCTGCGTGGCAATGCCTGCGTGCGGCATATCCGCTCCTAACGGAGGCCGACGTGGCCGTCCACGACCGGACGACAGCCACGCGCGGAGCCGGGCGACCAGCCGCCTGGTATGCGCCGGATGACTTCGATGCGCTGCGCGCGAGGCCGCCCGAGTTCGCCAACGATTCGGTGATCTGCTGCGCGTACGCTCCGCTGAGCGGCGTCGAGCGCTATGTCCTGGAATTGGAGGAGCGGCTCTCCTCGGGCTTGGACCGGCATCCGTGCACCGGCGCGGACATCAAGGTGCTCGCTCAGCGCATCGGCGCCGAGTTGGAGCTGACTCTCGCGGTCCCTGCAGTTGCAAGCGTTACGCACAGCCGCTCTCACTACGATCAGCTTAAGGAGGCTGCCGTCGACATTGCCCGCGGACACGCAGGCCGAGCACTTCCCGAGTTGCAGCTGACTGAAGTCCGCGTTAACACGCGCGACGACGAGGAGAACGTCTACATGAGCCATCTCGGAGGCGCGCTGGACACGGGGGACGTGGGGGTTGTCGGGCGAGGGAACCGGCTCAACGGGCTGATCGCTCCTGGTCGCGAGACCAGCATCGAGGCGCCGCACGGGAAGAATCCGCTCAACCACGGCGGGAAGATCTACGCAGTAAGCTGTCGCCGCTTGGCGGAGGCAGTGCATAAGCAGACCGGCGCCGAGGTGTACGTCACGATCGTTACCGAGACTGGACGGAGACTTGAAGATCCCTTGCACATCGCCATCAAGGTGGAGAACGATCCCGAGCGACATCGCCGAAATATCGAAGACCTCGTTGAGGAAGAGCGGGAATGGCTGCGAGATCTGAAGCCCGAGTTGTTGACGCTCTGACGCGGGGGGAGCAACTGACCTCCCGACGGCTGCTTCTTCGCCCTTGGTGCGCAGGCGACGCTAGCGGGCTTCCCATGGCGCTTGCCGATCCGCTTGTCACGCGCTGGACCCGCATCCGATCGAACTACACCCGGCGGGACGCCGAGGCGTGGGTCGCTACGGATCACGGCCCGCATGTGCTTGAGCTAGCAATCGTCCGCAAAACGAACGACGAACTCCTCGGCGGTTTGCGACTCGGTTATGAAGAAGGGAGCCTGCGCGCTGGCTATTGGGTTCGCGCAAGTGTGCGCGGTGAGGGCATTGCGGGGGAGGCCTTGCACGCCGCAGCCAGACGGACCACCCGCGCGGTGCCTAACGAGACCCTGGAGGTGCTGATTCGAGCGTCTAATGAGCGCTCCCAGCGCGTCGCACATCGCGCTGGCTTTTGGCGAGCCGCATGCCTTCGCCGCCACCGGCCTGTCGGCGATCGGCTCGAAGACTACGTTCTGCTTCGCTACGGCCGCGCGAAAACCTGAGAAAGCTTGGCCTCGCGGGCTGCGTCGAGTTCCTGGCGTGCCCATGGCTCAAGCGGACGGTCGCCAAGGGCAAGCGCGGTCTTGAATAGCCGGTCACGCCTTGCAGAGCTGGTCAGCAGAGCGCGGAGCTCGAGCGCCGCACGGACCTGCCAACTGCAGCTGTCAGTTGCCTTGAAGTCGCGTTGCGCTTCGCGAAGCAGACGGATTGCCTCGCCGGGACTATCGCGCGCGAGGACGCCCGCGAGCTCGAGACGCGCCTCTCCAAGCCAGTGACGATCACCGATGCGTCGCAGACGGCGAACCGACTCACGAAGCACCTCCTCGGCCTGTGCCAGCGAGACCTCTACGCGCAGAGAGTGCCCGACGTTGAGCAGCGCCGCCGCCGCGCCATGCCGATCCGCGCGTCTCTCGAACTCGGCAAAGGCGGTTTCGAACCGATGCCGCGCTGCTCTTGGGCGCCCAGCGCTGATGTCTGCCTTGCCGGCGCTGAGTTCGGTGTAAGCGGCCCAGTGCTCGTCCCCGAGTGCTGTGTACATGGCGGACGCGGTAGCAAAGACCGTCAGGGCGCCGCGGATCCTCTCCAGACGGCGCAGCGATGAGCCGACGCCGCGTG
>DATNLQ010000220.1:0-35970 GCA_035602785.1 Solirubrobacteraceae bacterium | reverse complement strand
CCCGGGAAGGGGGTGAAGTCGAAGGAGCCCGCGAGCGCGCCGAGGTGCGGCTTGACGAGGATCGCCGCGACCAGGAACAGGCCGTTGAAGAGCGCCAGGCCGAGCACGATGCGCTCCCAGCGCCAGTAGCGCCCGCCCGACAGCGTGAACGCGACGAGCGCCAGGCCGAGCGCGACCGCGACGCCCGCGCCGAGATGGAAGTAGGCCAGGCCGACACGGATCGCGACGAACTCGGCGACCAGCGTGACGAGGTTGGTCAGCGTGAGGTCGCCCGCGCCGAACCAGCCCCACACGCGCCCGTAGCGTTGCAGCACCAGCTCGCCGTAGCCGCGGTGGGTGACCGCGCCGACGCGCATGCACATCTCCTGACAGACGTAGGCCATGGCGAACAGGATCGGGATGAACGGCACGAAGAAGCCCAGGCCGTACTGGGCCCCGTCGGCGGCGTAGGCGATCATGCTCGGCCCGTCGTTCTCGCCGAGCATGGCGAGGATGCCCGGGCCGACCAGCAGCCACAGCAGATGCCAGCGCCGGCCCCCGCTGCGGGCACGGTGCACGCGCGAGCGGTCGTGTGAGCGCGCAGCGTCCTCGGCGGTGATCGACGGGCCGAGCAGGGGCGCGGCGGCCAGCTCGGGGGTACTCACCGTTGCACCTCGACGCGCATGGCGCCGGCGAGCTGGCCGCCGATCGCGTGCTCTCGCTCGCCGAAGGCCACGAACAGCGGGCCGCCGAAGGGCTGACGGTCGCGCACCGTAAAGCGGTCGCCCGGCGAGATGCCGCGGTCTGCCAGGTAGCGCAGCATCTCCGGGTCTGAGTCTGAGACGCGCACGAAGCGGCCCTCGTCGCCGGGCTGCAGGCTCTCCATCCGCTCGGTCGAGCGCTCATCGAGCTCCAGCTCGGCGCTGGGTATGGGATCGCCGTGGGGATCGTGGGTGGGGTGGCCGAGCTTTGCAGCGATCAGCGCCTCCAGGTCCTCGGAGAGCACGTGCTCGAGCACCTCGGCCTCGTCGTGCACGCGATCCCACGGCATCCCCAGCGCCTCGGCCAGATAGCTCTCCAGCAGGCGGTGGTGGCGGATGACCTCCAGGGCGATGCGCCGGCCATCTGGCGTCAGGCGCACACCGCGGTAGGGCAGGTGGGTGATCAGGCCCAGCTCATCAAGGCGCTTGAGCATCGCCGAGACCGAGCCGGGCGTGATGCCCAGGCGCTCGGCCAGCGCGTTGGTGGACACCGGCTGATCGTCGCGCGACTCCAGCGAGAAGATGGCCTTGGCGTAGTCCTCGACGGCGGGTGTGCGAAGCAGATCCTTGGAAGCCACGAAATTAGAATATGGCATGCCAAGAAATCATTCAAGGGGCATGCTGGACATGCTCGTTCATCGAGCGTTGTACAGCCGGACTTGAGCTGGACGGCCAGAAAGAAGTCAGCCGTCGTGGCGGCGCTTGGCCGTGGACGGCTTGCGATCGACCAACGAGGTCACGCGCTCTGTCAGCTTGGCCACTCGGGTTTCCTCCTGGGCCTTGGTCAGCGTGCCCGCCGCAACAGCGGCGGTGAGCGCTTCAGCTCTGGCCTTCACCAAGGCTTCGATCAGGCCGGCCCGGGACTTGCCGGGCGTTGCATCGGCGATCTGGCCCAGCGTCATGCCCGAGCGGCGCTCGCCGCGTAGCTGTGCAGGGCTCAGGCCGAGGTAGACGCGGGCGTTGAACAGCGCCCCGCGGGCGAGCCCGCTCGGGCCGTAGGGGCGCCTGACCTCTGCCGTGACGCGGCCTGTCAGGCTGGCCGCCCTCGCGGCCAGTTGCCTGCGCCTGACCGCCGCGAGTGCTTCGATCAGGCCGGCTTCGGACTTGCCCGGCGTCGCGTCGGCCACCTGACCGAGTGTCCTCCCCGATTTGAGGTCGGCCCTCAGTTGCGTCGGGGACACGTCGAGGTACCCCGAGGCCCTGGCCAACGCCCCGCTGACGGTGCGTCCATGCGCGCGCCGGGTGGGGTGCGAGGCGCCCAGCGGCCCATGCCCGGTGGCGGCCATCGCGGCCAGGGCGCCGCCGCCGCCGAACACGGCAACCGCGGCGCCTGCGGCCAAGTTTCGCCTTGTGCTGCGGTACATGCCCTGAGTGTGGCACAGGCCCGCCGCGCCTCCCGCCGGTTCTCGGGACGCTCCTGCGCAGCAGATGAGCGATAGTCTTCGGATCGTGGCGTTGAGCGACGAGAAGTACATCTTGCTGACGACCTTTCGCCGCGACGGCACGCCGGTGTCCACGCCGGTGTGGGCGGTGGCGCTCGATGACGACGCGATCGGCTTCTGGACCAGCTCGGGCTCGGGCAAGGCCAAGCGGCTCGCGCACACCTCGCGGGTCACCGTGCAGCCGTGCGACGCCCGCGGGCGCGTGCGCGACGGCACCGCGCCGGTGGACGCGACGGCACGTGTAGTCACAGGCGGCGAGTACGACAGGATCCGGGAACGCGTCAAAGCCAAGTACGGCGTCATGACGAAATTCACCAAGGCCCTCGGCACCCTCAGTGGTCTGGTGCGCGGCAAGCGCATCCCCTACGGCGACCGCGGTGTGATCATCACGCCGCAGGCCAGCGGCTGAGCACAGGTCCGCCCGGGTGGCGGACCGCCGGCGGCCTGGACGTGCGTAGCGCTGCTGGCAACCGTGACTAGTACTGGTGGTCTGCCTCGCAATTTCGCGCACGTATCCGGTGCGTCGGACGCGCTCGCTCTTCCCGCAAGCGAGAGCAAGCGGGGCGCCTGCGGAAAGTGCTGGTCCTCGTCTAACGCAGGAGCCCGAGCAGCGTTCGCCGATACGCTCGCATCCATGAGGATGCGGCGTTGCGTTTGACGGCTTGGGGTGGGGCCCGGGGATGTGGACCTGTGAGGCTGCGCCCGCTGCGCGCCAGCTGGGTTCGCGCCGCCGAGAGCTGTGGCGGTCATAAGGAATCATGCCGTGTTCAGGCTCGTCAGTAGCGTGAACAAGGCGGTGAGCCGCTGAGGTGCTTGAAGCTCGCCCGCACGCGAAGTCCAAACATGGTCCGGCGCTGGTCATATGGTTCGCTCGTGGCGCGCACCCGGCTGTATCGCGAGGGAGAGCTTGTGCTTGAGGACTTTCCCGTCGAGGACATCTCCGAGTACCTCAAGGACGAGCGCGCGTGCGTGTGGCTGGACTATTGCGACCCAACTAAAGTGGAGCTCGCGACGATCGCCGGGGAGTTTCAGCTGCACCCGTTGGCGGTCGAGGACGCGATCAGCGAGCATCAGCGCCCGAAGCTCGACCGGTACGACACGCATCTGTTCCTGAGCGCCTATGCCGTCAAGCTGGATACCGAGTCTGGCGAGCTGCGCACGCACGAAATCGGCGCTTTCATAACGCCGCATGCCCTCGTCACCGTCCACATGGAGAAGGGCGCCCGGATCGACTCGCTACTCGCTCGCTGGGACGCATCGAACGAACTCGCCAAGCACGGCGTGTCGTTTCTCCTTTGGGGCCTGTTGGACGACATCGTCGACGGGCACTTCGAAGCGGTGCAATCACTCGATAGCGAGATCGAGGCGTTGGAGGATCTTCTCTTCGATGACGCGGCGCGCAACGCCGACGTTCAGCGTCGGTCATTCGAGTTGCGCAAGAGCCTGGTCCTACTTCGACGGGTGGTGCTACCGATGCGCGAGGCCGTCAACTCGCTGATGCGCCGCGACTTGCACGTCCTCGATGAGGGAATGGCCCCCTACTACCAGGACGTGTATGACCACGTGCTCCGTGCGACCGAGTGGACGGAGTCGCTGCGCGACCTAGTGACCACGATCCTCGAGACGAACCTTACGATCCAAGGAAACCGGATGAACCTCGTGATGAAGAAGGTCACGAGCTGGGCAGCGATCATCGCCGTCCCGACGGCGATCACTGGCTTCTACGGGCAGAACATTCCGTTCCCCGGTTTCGCGAGTCATTGGGGGTTTTGGTTTTCGACGGCGCTCATCATCGTGGCGTCAGGTGGCCTGTACCGGGGCTTCCGACGTCGCGACTGGCTCTAGCACGCAGACAACTGTTCCATGCTCGTAGTCGGCCTGAACAGGTCGCAGGTGCACGCTTGCTCGCTCGGGACTATGGTTGCAGCATGGCAATCAGTGCGTCAGCTCCGGATGTCGCATTGGGGCTGGGCGGGTTCGTGGAGCGCTATACGGCTGCCTGGAACGGCTGCGATACGGACGCGATGGCGCAGTTGATCACCGAGGACATCGTTTGGGCAGATCCGGCGCTGCCGGAGCCGGCACGCGGCATTCCAGCGGTGCAGGAGTTCATGCGCACGAGCTTTCGCGCCTTTCCCGACCTGCGGTTCGGGGAGCCCGACCCGCCCGCGTTGGCAGTCGCGGGCGATGTGGTCCTGTGGGCCTGGTACATGGAGGGGACGCACCGGGGCGCGATTGATCCGCCCGGCTTCGCGCCCACGGGGCGCACGATGCGGGTCGACGGCGTCGACCACTGGACGATGCGCGACGGTCGGATCGCCCTCTATCGCGCCTTTTATGACATGAACGACGTCGCCCGCCAGCTGGGCATAGCGCCGGCTCCGGGCAGCCGCGCCGAGCGGGGGATAGTGGCTCTTCAGCGCCTCCAGGCCCGGCTCATGCGTTGATGAGCGCCAACGGCGATACCTACGACGTCGCGATCGTTGGCGCGAGCGTTGCTGGCTACTGCAGCTCGGCTGTTCGCCCTGCGCGGCGCGCGCGTGGCGCTGATAGAGGCACGCCCGGCGATGGACGCCTACAAGACCGTCTGCTCGCACTTCATCCAGTCCAGTGCGACGCCGACGATCGAGAAGCTCGGCCTCGCGCCGCTGCTCGAGACTCGCGGTGCGGTGCACAACAGCGTCGACCTCTGGACACGCGACAGCGGCTGGATCGTGGCCAATGGCGACGCTCCGTACGGCTACAGCGTCACGCGTCGCACGCTTGATCCGATCTTGCGCAAGCTCGCCGCCGAGACCCCTGGGGTCGAGTTGCTCACAGGCTGGAGCGCAGTCGGCCTGCCCAGCGGCGGGCAGCCTGCCGGCGTGGCGATCGAGAATCGCGGGCACGCCGACCCGCTGTGGGGAATCGGGTGCGGCTGGGCGTTCCAGAGCGCGGACTGGCTGGTAGAGGAGACCGCGGACGCACTCGACGCCGGCGGGGATCTCGACACCGCGCTGGAGCGGTATAAGCGCGTGCATCGCCGCCGGCTGCTCCCTCACTACCTGATGATCTCCGACATAGCGAGCGGGCGCCCGATCAACCCGATTGAGCGCCGCCTATACAGCGTCGCCGCCCGCGACCCGGTCATGCTGCGCGCGTTCGAAGAGGTAGGCAGTCGCCGCCGCTCACCGGCGCGCATGCTCGACCCCCGCGTGCTGGCCCGACTGGCCCGCTGAGCCAGCTAGGCAAGCACGCGCGCGAGCGCACGCCAGCGCGCCTGACGGTAGCGATAGATGAAGTGCGCGTACAGAGTGACGAAAGGGGTGAGCAGGCCGGCGCGGATCTCGACGGCGTCGGTGTAGCGACAGGACGCGGCAGACGTGGGCTGGAAGCTCAGACGGTGATCCCATGTCGTGATCGGACCGCCGTGCTCCCGCGAGACGATCTCCTGCGGCGAGAGCGCCGCCACCAGCACGGTGTGCCTCCACGCGGGCATGACGCCGAACAAGCAAAGGCGCACGACGATCTCATCGCCCTGGGCGATCGTCTCCGGCAGCGGCGCTGTAGCGATCAGCCGCATCCATGGCCACAGCACGTGGGACAGCATGGCGGGCTTCTGCGCGAGCTCACAGGCGCGCTCGGCGGCGATCGGCAGCTCGGTGCTCACTGAAATGGTCATGGGCGTATTATGAGCAATAGCTCATGTTTGTCTACTCGCCTTTTGCCCAGGACAGCGGATGACCCCGGTAGGTGCGCTTGCGCCTCGCCGCACGCCGGTTCAGGATCGATCGGCGGCGACATTCGAGGCGATCGTCGAGGCTGCTGCTCAGGTTTTCGAGCGACACGGCTACGCGGCCGGGACCACCAACCGCATCGCCCAGCGCGCGGGCGTGTCAATCGGCTCGCTCTACCAGTACTTCCCAAATAAGGACTCGATCCTGGTCGCATTGATCGAACGTCACGTCGAGGAGGGAGAAAGCGCGCTCGCGCCGTTGATGGCGCGGCTTGCCGAGCACCCGGCGCCACCAGTCGCAGAGGCGCTGGAGCGCATCGTGCACTCCATGCTCGAGCTGCATCGCAAGCGCCCGATCTTGCATCGCGTCCTCTTCGAGGAGGCGCCGCGGCCGCCCAGGCTGCGCGCTCGACTCGAGCGGATCTTCGAGCTGGCAAGCGCGGCGCTCGCCGACTATCTCGCCTCCTGTCCGCAGGTCGCCGTTGCGGACCCGCGCTTGGCGGCAGAGATGGTCATTCAGTCGATCGAGGCGATCACGCACGGATTGGTGATCCACCCGCGCGCGCAGATCACCCCCGAGGACTACGCCCGAGAGACCGTCACGATGCTCGAGCGCTACCTGACTCGGCCAGGCGCCTGATCGTGAGCAACTGCCCGCTGACGCACCAGACGCGGCCGGCGCTGCTCACTGCGTGAAGGCGACAGCGCGGCCGGTCTGGCTTGCGGCGTGCTCGGGTGCGCTTGCGTGCGCGGGCAGGCGGTGGCGCTCGTAAATCTGCTGCACCCAGCGGTAGCCGGGCCGGTCGGACAGGGGCGCGCGAAAGCGTTCGAAGGGCTCGGGCATGCGCTCGATGGCAGATGGCCCCTGGGGGGGAAGCACGATCGGGTAGAGCAGCGCCGCCGCCGTGAGGTCTGCGACGGTGAAGCGCCCGTCGACCAGGTACTCGTTGCCGCCCAGCTGTGCCTCCAGGTGATCGAGCGCAGCGACGATCTTCGCGCGCGCCCGCTCGGCGCCCTCGGCGTCGCTGGCTCGGTAGCGCAGGCCGGTGAACAGCCGCGTGTAGGGCACGAGCACCGGGCCGAGCACCGCGGACATCTCGGGCACGATGCGTGCGCCGACCTCGGCCAGCAGCTCGGGCTCGCGGCGCAGCTCATAGAAGGCCAGTCGGCGCATGTACGGGCCAAGCTCCTCGTCAAACCACTCCTCCAGCTCCAGCGCCCGACGGCGCTCGCGCGGGTCGCTGGGGTAGAGCGCAGGGTCGGGGAAGCGCTGCTCCAGCGCGGCGATGATCGCGGTCGAGTCGGCGATGCGCTGCCCGTCGAGCTCGAGGACCGGCAACGTGACGGCGCGTCCGCGGGTCAGCCAATAGACGACCGGCATGTGGGTGCCGGGTGGAGGAGCGCGGCGCACGTGCGCCACAGCCTTGTAGTCGAGCGCCCAGCGCGCCTTCTCGCTGTAGTGCGAGACGGTGATGTGCCAGAGGATCGGTCGGCCGTCGCTGCGCATACTGACTGGTCGGTCGGTACACTAGCACGAATGGCGGGCCAGGCGATGGCAGACAGGGAGCAGGAGCGGCGCGGGCGCCGCGACAGGCGTACCCGCTCGGCGCGCGCCGAGAACGCAGACGCTCGCGCGGCGCTGCTCGCGGCCGCCGCCGAGCTGTTTGCCAAGCGCGGCTACCGCGGCGCGTCGGTCGATGAGATAGCCGAGCGCGCGGGCTATTCCAAGGGTGCGCTCTACTGGCACTTTCAGAGCAAGGACGAGCTGTTCTTCGCGCTGATGGACCAATCGGTCGATGCGCCAACGCGCGAGATGATCGGGCTGCTGCAGGACTCGCCGCCCGAGCACGACATGGCGCCTGAGGCCAGCAGGCGGCTGGTCGAGCTGGTCAGCGGACAGCGCGACCTGCTGCTGCTCGACCACGAGTACTGGGCGCAGGCCGTCCGCGACCCCGAGCTTCGCAGCCGCTACGCCGCGCGACGCGACGAGCTGAGAGCCGCGCTCGGCAGAGCCCTGGAGGTGCGTCTCACGCACCTCGGTGCGCCCGCTCTGGAGATGGCCGCAGACCAGATGGCCACAGTCATCATGGGCCTCGCGGCCGGTCTTGCGCAGGAACGCCTGATCGACGCGGGCGCCGTGCCCGACGAGCTGCTGGGCAAAGCGATCGTGCTGCTCTACCGCGGCCTGCTGACCAGCGCGGGCGATCGACCGCAGGTGAATGCTCAGGGCTGAGCCTGCGCCTCGTCCTCGTCTGAGTGTGCCTGCTCTTCCCAGAAGGCGACTGTCTCGCGCTCGTGGCGCACGCCGAGCTCGAGCGCGAGCCAGGGACCGGCCCTCGTGTGCTCGATGGGCGCATTGAGGAACATTTCGTATTCGGACAACTTTTGGCGGTGGGTCTCCAGCTGCACCTTGGCCAAGGCGCGGGGATCGGCGCCGAAGAAGAGCTTCAGCAGCGCCGGATCGCGCAGCATGTAGGGCTCCGGTGTGAGGACTGAAAGCCAATCGTCCAACGCCTCGCGGCCCTTGTCGGTGAGCGAGTAGCGCTTGCGGCGCCGGCCGGCCTGCTCGCGCTGCTCGGTCACGTAGCCGGCGCGGGCGAGGCGTGCGGGCTCGGCATACAGCTGAGAGTGGGGCAGCGACCAGAAGTTCCCCACCGAGACGGAGACCATCTGCTTGAGGTCATAGGGAGTGGCCTCGCCGGAGATCGAAAGCAGCCCCAGCACGATGTGGGATGTGGGTGTGAGCTCGATCTCGCTGCTCATCGTGAGTGCTTGACTTTAATCCGTTTCGGATGGTATGTTTAGGACTATTGGGAACCGGGAGCGGTGGGAGGCGAGCTTAGATGACCGAAGCTGCGGACACACATGGACGGCGAGGCCAGACTCGTGGGGCAAATGCGGCAAAGGCGATCGTCGCGTCGCACGCGGATCATCAAAAGGGGGGGACGCTGCGAGTGGCGGTGGCGTGCCAGGCTCTGCTCGTCCTGGCCTGCCTGGCGAGCGCGCCGGCGGCCACGGCAACGCCCACGACAACCCTCAAGGTGACCTCGATCCCGATTCCGGGATTCCCTGGGACCGGCTACATCCTGGACGCGGGCGCCGAGACGGTGGTGCAGATGACGATCAGCGGCAACGAATATGCGGGCGCACCCTCGCCGCTCACCCAAGCCATCTTCTACATCCCACCGGGGGTCACGCTCACGACCACCGGATTCGCCGATTGCGCCACGACTGTGCTCGAACGCATCGGACCCACAGGATGCCCGACGAGCTCGCACGCCGGCCCTATCGGCGAAGGGCTCGGCGTGGTCAGCTTCGGCAACGAACGCGTCGAAGAGAAGGTCTCGATCCAGGGATTCTTCTCTTCGTCGGGCGGCCTGACCTTCTACACCCAGGGCACCACGCCAGCCGCGTTCGAATTCCTCGAAGATGGCAGCTGGGCTACGGCCACCGCTCCCTATGGACGGAAGTTCACGGTGAACGTGCCGCTGGTCGAAACCGTGCCCGACGCGCCCGATGCGTCCGTCACCTCCTTCCGCGTCCTCGTCGGCGCGGCGTACAAACGGGGTGGAAAGACGGTCTCCTACATCACCTTGCCCAAGCACTGTCCCAAAGGGGGCTTCCTGCTCAAGGCCGAACTGAAATTCCTCAGCGGCGAAGTGGTGCCTTCGAGCTATGACCAGCCGTGCCCAAGGCGCAGGTGACCTTCACCGCTGGACGCCTTGCAAGGCCGGTCTGTCCCGGCGCGGCGTCATCCGGCCCCCGCAGGATCACGACGCGCTCTCCGGTAATGCGATTCTCATAGAAGTCCCCGTAGCGCGACACAGGCACACCCCCCCCCGATCGGTCGGGGGGAAGATTAGCCTGGCGTCTGGTCTTGCGCCTGGCTCGCTGCTAATCTGACACCGTATGCGGTGTAACACGAGCGCATCGGTGCTGCTGCGCGAAGCGAGAGCACGTCATGGCATCAGCCAGCGACGACTGGCGCTGCGCGCGAGGACCAGCCAGGACGCGATCAGCCGCATCGAGCGTGGCATCGAGTCGCCGACGCTGGAGCGGCTCGCCAACCTGCTGATGGTGCTCGGCGAGCGCCTCGAGCTGGACACCGTGCCACTGGTTGAGGCGCAGGGCGATGTTGCGCCGCTCACCACGCGCGAACGATTGCGCGAGGCGGCATCGTGGAACCTGGTTGCGACCAAGCTGGAGATCGCGGGCGCACAGGCGCGAAAGGCGGGCCATCCAGCGACGCGCTACGTGCCGTCGTGAGTGACGCTCCCGAGCGCCCGCTGGACCTCAAAGAGCTGTTTCGGGTGCTCGCCGAGCACGGCGTGGACTATCTGGTGATCGGCGGGGTTGCCGCGCAGGTGCATGGACGTCGGCGAACAACCAAGGATCTCGACGTCACGCCCGCACCCGATCCAGAGAACTTCGAGAGGCTGGCAGCCGCGCTGGTGGCTCTCGACGCCCACCCGGTCGAGCTCGGGTCGAGCGCCCCGACCCCCACCGCAGAACAGCTCCGAGTCGCCTCGATCGTGCCGCCTCTCACCACTCCCCATGGCGAGTTGCACATCCTCAACGAGGTCCCCGGCGCCACCGCGTACGCCGGCATGCGCACACGCGCGCTGACGACCGACCTCGACGGGATCGCCTTGCATATCGTCGGTGTGGACGACCTGATCCGGATGAAGCAGACGGCGGGAAGACCAGGTGACATCGAGGACGTCGAGGCCCTGACGACGGTCGCACGACGCGAGCAGCACAGCTGACGCTCTGCGCAAGCAACGCCCGAGGCCAATCGAAACAGCCGGTGATCGAGGATGATGCGGCGGCGATGAACGCGTCTGCCGAAGAGGCCGAGCCGCACGACGACGCCACGCCGGCGACCGGCTCGTCGGCGTGGGCGCCTTTTCGCTCCAAGGATTTCGCGAGGATGGCCTCGGCGCAATTCGTGAGCAACGTCGGCAGCTGGATGCAGACGGTGGGAGCTCAGGAGCTGATGCTGACGCTGACGACGTCGGCCACGCTGGTGGCGTTGATCCAGACCGCGGCCGGCCTTCCCGTGATCCTGCTCGCTGTGCCCGCAGGCGCGATCGGCGATCTCGTCGATCGCCGCCGGCTGCTGATCGTCTCGCAGTCCTTCATGCTGCTGGCCGCCCTGGCGCTGGCCGGACTGGCGCTCGCCGGCCAGGTCACGCCGTGGGTCCTGCTCGCGTTGATCTTCGCTGTGGGCGTCGGTCAGACGCTGACGTCACCCACGTGGCAGACGCTGCAGCCCGAGCTCGTCGCGCCCGAGGACCGCACGCAGGCGATCTCGCTGGGCGCCGTCAACCAGAACCTCAGCCGGGCGATCGGCCCCGCCATCGGCGGTGCGCTGTATGCGGCCAGCAGCGCCTCCGCGCTGTTCCTGGTCAACGCCGCGAGCTTCGTGCCGGTCATCGGCGCGGTCGCTCGCTGGCGCGGTGGCGCGCGCCCGGCTACAGGCGCCGCGCCCGAGCACGTCCTCGAGGCGATACGCGCGGGAGCGCGCTACATCGCCGGGAGCCCCGCGCTGCGTGTGATCCTGCTGCGCGCCGGGCTGTTCATGCTGTTCGCCAACTCGATCTGGGCGCTGCTGCCGCTGGTCGCACATACGCGGCTGCATCTCGGCTCCGGCGGCTACGGGCTGCTGCTCGCCGGCGTGGGTATCGGCGCGGTCTCAGGCGCGGCGGCCCTGCCACGTCTGCGCGAGCGGGTGACGCCGGCGGCCCTCATGACCGCCAGCACGCTCGTCTTCGCGGGCGTGACGCTGGCCCTGGCCTATGTTCGCGTGAGCGCACTCGCGGCGCTCGCGCTCGTGATCGGCGGCGTGGCGTGGATCTTCACGCTCTCAACGCTCAACTCCCAATATCAATCGACGCTGCCCGGCTGGGCCAAGGCCCGCGGCATGTCCTACTACCTGGTCATCTTCCAGGGCGGCGGCGCGCTCGGCAGCGCGGCGTTCGGCGTGATCGCGCAGGACGCCGGGCTGACCGCGGCGCTGCTCGCCGCCGCCATAGGGCTCGCGCTCGTCACCCTCGCCGGCGTGTGGCTGCCGTTCAAGGCGATCTCCCCCGGCGATCTGTTGCCGGCCGGCGACTGGCCGGACCCGCATCTCGTCAGCGCGAGCGCAACCGGCGGACCGGTGTTGGTGACAGTCGAGTACTGGCCGGCGCCCGGACGCGAGCGCGACGTCATCGACGCGCTCCACGCAGGGCGCCACGCGCGACGGCGCACGGGCGCGGTGAGCTGGCGCGCTTGGCGCGACGCGGCCGATCCCGGGCATGTGCTCGAGCAGTTCGTCGTCGGCTCCTGGGACGAACACCTGCGCCAGCATGAACGCGTCAGCCGCCGCGACCTGCAGCGCCTCGAGGCGATCGAGGCGATGACCGATCCAAGCCGGCCCACCACGGTCACTCACTGGCTGGCGCCCCTCGACAGTCCATCCAACCGCGTATGACCACCACCGTCCAACCCAAATAAAATTATTAATAATTAAATTAATATGAAGGAGGGGCTACAGCAATGACTGACGCATTCGTTCTCGGCGGCGCCCGTACCCCCGTAGGGCGCTACGGCGGGTCGCTGTCGCACCTGCGCGTCGATGACCTGCTTGGCCAGACGATGGCCTGGGCCTGCGAGCGCGTGGGGGTGGCGCTCGACCGCATCGAGGACATAGCCGCCGGCTGCGTCAACCCGGCGCACGAGGGGATGGGGGACATCGCACGCTGGGCCGCGCTGGCGGCCGGCTTCCCCGACTCGGTGCCCGCCGCCACCGTCAACCGCTTCTGCGCCTCCTCGCTGACGTGCACGATCCAGATCGCCCACGCGATCCGCAGCGGCGAGCTCGACGTCGGTCTGGCCGGCGGCGTCGAGTCGATGTCCAGGTCGGGCTGGGCGTTCATGAAGGGTGAAGCGCCGTTCATGCCGCGCGGCCCGATCTTCATGCTCGACACCATGTGGGCTGGCGCGGGCGGACCGCCCAATCCCAAGCTGCTGGCGCGTGACGCTTACGTGGAAATGATGAAGACGGCGCAGAACGTCGCCGACCGCTACGAGCTCTCGCGCGAGGAGATCGACGCGTTTGCGCTGCGCTCCCACCGGCACGCTGCCGGCGCACGCGACTCGGGCCGGCTGGCCAAGGAGATCCATCCCGTCGAGATCCCAGCCGCCCGCAAACAGCCGGCGCGCGTGTTCGAGCACGACGAGAGCATCCGCGAGGACACGACCGCAGAGAAGCTTGCATCCCTGCCGGCACAGCCCAACACGACGCAGATGACCGCCGGCAACTCCGCGCCGCTGAACGACGGCGCGAGCGCGGTCGTGCTTGCCAGCGCCGCAGCGGCCGAGGAGCTGGGAGTGCAGCCGCTGGCACGCGTCGTCGCCTCGGCGACCTATGCGCTGGACCCGAAGATCATGGGGATCGCGCCTGCGTTTGCGATCCCCAAGGCACTCGGGCGAGCCGGCCTCGCGCCGCAGGACGTCGACGTGTGGGAGGTCCACGAGGCCTACGCGTCCGTCGCGCTCGCGATCCTGCGCGAGCTGCCCAACCAGCTCGACGGCTTCCAGGTCCCCGACGAGCGCCTGAACCCCAATGGTGGCGCGGTCGCCATCGGCCACCCGTTCGGGTCCTCAGGCACGCGCTACGTGCTGACGCTCGCGACCGAGCTGCGCGAGCGCCAGGCTCGCTACGGCGTGCTCGGCGTATGCGTCGGCTCCGGCCAGGGGGTGGCGCTCGTGCTCGAGAACACCGCGCGCTGAGCCCACCTGCCATGTGACCACATCGCCGAACCGTGCCGAGCAACGGTCGCGTCAGGGTTCCCTAGACTGGCTGCATGGCGCTTCCGCCCGGACCGTCCGCCCCGGCCGTCGTCAACACGCTGCGCTTCATGCGCAGGCCGCTCGGCATGCTGGCGCAGTGGCACGCACGCTACGGCGACGCTTTCACCGTACGCCTGACCGGCTTTGGCACCGGCGTCTACGTCGTCGACCCCGATGCGATCCGCGACCTCTTCACGGGCGACCAGTCCGACCTGCGCGCGGGCGAGGCCAACTCGTTCATGGAACCGGTGCTCGGGGCGAACTCGGTGCTCGTCCTCGACGGCGCCCAGCACCTGCGCCAGCGAAAGCTCCTGTTGCCACCGTTTCAGGGCTCGCGCGTGGCCGCCTTTCGCGAGGTGATCCGCGAGGTCGCCGAGCGCGAGATAGCGGGCTGGCGCCCTGACACCCAGCTCGTGCTGCGCGAGCGCATGCGGGCGCTGACCTTCGAGGTGATCTGTCGCGCGGTGTTCGGCGTTACGCAGCCCGAGCGAGTAGAGCGGCTGCGCAAGCGACTGGTCGCGGTGATCGACAGCAGCCCGATCTTCGTGATCGCGCCTCCAGCCCGCGCCGACCTCGGGCGCTTCAGCCCAGGTGGGGTGTTCGCGCGGCGCATGCGCGCCGCCGACGCGGTGCTGTTGGAGGAAATCGAGCGCCGCCGCCACGAGCCCGACCTCGAGGAGCGCTCTGATGTGCTCTCGCTGCTGTTGTGCGCCCGCGACGAGCAGGGCGAGGCGATGAGTGACTCGGAATTGCGCGATGAGCTGTTCACGATGCTTGGCGCCGGGCACGAGACGACCGCGACCGCGCTCGCGTTCGCGTTTGAGCTGCTGTTGCGCAACCCCGCCGTGCTAGCCCGTCTGCGCGAGGAGCTCGAGGTGGGGGAGGACGACGCCTATCTGGACGCCGTGGTCAAAGAGACGCTGCGCCTGCGCCCGGTGATCGACGCGGCCGAGCGCACCCTGACCGTGCCGCGCACGGTCGCCGGCTGGGAGCTGCCGGCGGGGGTGAAGGTGTATCCCGCGATCGTGCTCGTGCATCTGCGTGAGGACCTGTACCCGCGCGCACACGAGTTCCGTCCACAACGGTTCGTCGAGGGCGGCGCCGAGTCATACTCGTGGCTGCCGTTCGGCGGTGGGATCCGGCGCTGCATCGGTGCCGCGCTCGCGCACGCCGAGATCGCCGAGGTGCTGCGCGTCGCGATACCGCGGGTCGAGCTTCGACCGCTGCGCGATCAGCCCGACCCGGTCGTCGTGCGCGGGATCACGTTGGCGCCCAAGCACGGCGTGCCGGTCGCGGTCGAGCGGGTCGCGCCGGCGACTCGGCCGGTGGCCGCGGCGCTGGCTCAGTAGCAACGCGTCGGCGCTCTTCCGGGCCGCAGCTCCTCGATGATCGGGGATACAGTTGGGCGCATGTTCGAAAACGTGCTTGTCCCCGTCGATGGGTCAGACGACGCCGAGCAGGCGCGCCTGCAGGCGGTGGATCTGGCCAGGGCCGAGCACGCACGCATAACTCTGTTTACGGCCGTGCAGCCGCCTCCGCCCACCGTCTACGCAAGCGCAAGCTCCGCGGCTCTGGCGACGACGTTCGCGCAGGAGGCGCGAGCGGAAGCCGAGACGATCCTGCGTAGCGCCGCCGAGCGAATGCCCGAGGACGTATCGGCCAGCACGGTGCTGAGCAGCGAGCCGCCGCGACCGGCCGTGATCAAGCAGATCAAAGAGGGGCATCACGATCTGGTTGTCATGGGGTCTCGCGGGCTTGGCGAGCTGGGCTCGGTCCTGCTGGGCAGCGTCAGCCACCACGTCCTACACCACAGTCCCGTCCCGGTTCTAATCGTGCACGGCGCGCCGAGCGTGTCGGCGCGCCGCGGGTGATGGCCTCCGCGGGTCCGCGGTCGGAGGGCGGTCGGTGGGCGGTGCTCGCCCTCCTGGGTGTTGCGCAGCTGATGGTCGTACTCGATGCAACGATTGTGAACATCGCGCTGCCATCGGCGCAGCGAGCGCTCGGGTTCTCTACCGACAGCCGCCAGTGGGTCGTCACCGCGTACGCCCTTGCGTTCGGAAGCCTGTTGCTGCTGGGCGGCAAGCTCGGCGATCTGTTCGGGCGCAAGTGGACGTTCGTCGCGGGCCTGATCGGGTTTGCGATTGCGTCCGCGATCGGGGGGTTGGCTCAGTCCTTCGGGATGCTGGTGGGAGCGCGGGCTCTGCAGGGCGCCTTCGGTGCGCTGCTTGCGCCGTCGGCGCTGTCGTTGCTGACGGTCACATTCGCCGGCTCGCCCGATCGAGCCAAGGCGTTCGGCATCTTCGGCGCGATCGCGGGCGGCGGCGCGTCGGTCGGGCTGATCCTCGGCGGAGTGCTTACGCAAGCGCTGTCGTGGAGGTGGTGTTTGTATGTGAACCTCCTGATCGCGCTGCCGACCGTTCTCGTGGCGCTCAGGCTGTTGCAAAATCATCCGCCCGATGGACGGCCCCATATCGATATCCCAGGCGTGCTGCTCGCCTGCGGGGGTCTGTTTGCGCTCGTCTACGGATTCTCCAACGCAGAGACGCACTCGTGGACGACCCCGCTGACGATCATCGCGCTTGGCGCGAGTGTGATCTTGCTCGCAGCGTTCGTCGTGGTCGAGCGGCGCAGGAGAGATCCCCTGCTTCCGCTGCACATCATCATGGATCGTGCACGCGGAGGCGCCTACCTGTCGATCGCGCTGGCAGGTGCAGGTGTGTTTGCGGTGTTTCTCTTCCTGACCTACTACCTGCAGCAGAACCTTGGCTTCTCTCCTGTCAAGACGGGGTTGTCCTTCCTGCCGTTGACAGCCGTGCTCGTCCTCACCTCGACGACGGTCCAGACCAAGGTTCTCTACCGTACGGGAGCTAGGCCGCTGGTCGCGACGGGTATGACTCTCGGGGTGATCGCGATGCTCCTGCTGACCCGGCTCGCTGCCAATGCCAGCTACACGAGCCATGTCCTGCCCTCGCTGCTCGTCATCGGCCTCGGCATGGGATGCATCTTCGCGCCAGCCTTCAGCACTGCGACGCTGGGGGTCGATGGATCCGAGGCGGGCGTCGCCTCTGCGATGGTGAACACCTCCCAGCAGGTCGGTGGGTCCGTCGGCACGGCGCTGCTGAGCACTCTTTTCGCCAGCTCGGCGGCCGCCTATGCAAGCAGCCATGTCGGCACACCCGGGCTGCAAAACGCAGCGGCGATCCACGGTTACACCACAGCATTCTCGTGGGCAGCAGGCATCTTCGGCTTGGGCCTGCTGCTCGCACTGCTCATCCTGCCGGCAGTTCGCGCGCGAAAGCCCACGCGCCAACCAGAGGAGCCTGTGTACGACGGTGCGGTAGCGGCCACGAGTGGCGCAGCGACAGCGGTCCCCGTCCTGGTCACCGGGCCATGCTGTCACTTCGCTGCGGCGGAACATGGTCGAGGCACAGCCTGACGGTTCGCTGCTCGGCGAGGCTGACCGGTGACTATCGGCCCGCGGTAACCGCTTTCAGCTCGTCGAGTGACTCGCGGATGAGTCGCGGAAGATCTTGCTGGTTGGTCTCCGCGACATAGCGCTCAAACGCGACCTTGAAGACGGCGATCCCTGCCTCGGCGGTCAGACCCGCGGCTGGGTCCTCGACGCCGCGCCGGCGCAACGCCTCGGCGAGCGCGCCGGCGAGTGATGCGAGCTTGATCAGCTCGCGCTCTTGAAGCTCAACGCTCGAAGCGATGATGGCCTGGCGCTGGCGCGCGAGCTCCCCGCCCTCCTGGATGAAAGCGCCAGCAGCCTCGAGGCCCGCGGCTGCCGCGTCGATCGGCGCCAGTGACCCGGGCGCGTCGGCGACCGTGCTGACGAGCAGCTCCTGCAGGGCATCCGCGCCGGCGAACAGGACCTCGCGCTTGTCGGCGAAGTGCCGGAAGAACGTTCGCTCCGTCAGTCCCGCCCGCTCGGCGATCTCGGCCACCGTGGTCTGCTCGAACCCGCGCTCGCCATACAGCGCAAAGGCCGCCTGCATCAGCCGGCCGCGCGCGTTTGGCTCCCATCGACCCATGCTCCGAGTCTAGCGACGACAGCGGCTGACATCGCACGTGCTACGCTGATGGCAGTCACTGTCATCAGTCTTTATCGGGAGGTTCCTTCTCATGCGCATATTCGTCACCGGCGCGTCCGGCTGGATCGGCTCCGCCGTCGTTCCCGAGCTTCTCGGCGCGGGCCATCAGGTCATCGGGCTCGCCCGCTCCGATGCCTCGGCCGCCGCCCTCACAGCCGCAGGGGCAGAGGTGCGCCGCGGTGATCTCGACGATCTCGACGGCCTGCGGGATGCGGCCGGCGCGTCAGACGGCGTGATCCACCTGGCGTTCAAGCACGACCTTGCGTTCTCGGGAGACTTCCAGGGCGCTGCCGACGCGGATCGCCGCGCCGTCGAGACCATCGGCGAGACGTTGGCGGGCTCGGATCGACCGTTCGTCATCGCCTCCGGGACACTTGGACTCGCACCGGGGCGCGTGGCGACCGAGCAAGACGGACACGGCCCCGCCTCGGCCTCGGCCGCTTTCGGCAGCGGTCCGCGGACTCGCTGGGCGACCGCTGAGCTGGTGCTCTCACTCGGCTCCCGCGGAGTCCGCTCATCCGTCGTGCGTCTCGCGCCGACCAATCACGGCGACGGCGACAACGGCTTCATCGCGACGCTCGTCGGCATCGCCCGTGAGAAGGGCGTCTCGGGCTACATCGGCGACGGGACCAACCGCTGGACCGCCGTGCACCGCCTCGACTCCGCTCGCCTGTTTCGCCTCGCGCTGGAACAGGCACCGGCGGGATCGACGCTGCATGCGGTGGCCGACGAGGACGTGCCGATCCGCGCTATCGCCGAAGTGATCGGACGGCACCTCAACGTCCCGGTGATCTCCATCGATCCTGAGGCTGCAGGCGAGCACTTCGGCTGGCTGGCCGGTTTCCTCGCGGTCGACAGTCCGGCCTCCAGCGCGCTGACCCGCGAGCTGCTCGGCTGGCAGCCGACCCAGCCCGGGCTGATCGCAGACATCGACCAGGGGCATTACTTCCAGCAGGCGCGTCCAGCTGCGGCTTGATCGAGCCACGGAGCCGAACCGATGGGACGCCACGCGAGCGCACCTTGCCGACGACCGAGCTGCCAAGCCGCCGCGTACTCGGCGGCGCTACCTCTATCCGGACTGCGCGAGGCAGCTCACGAGGGTCTCGAGGAGCCGTTGGGTGGTGCTCCCATCCTCAGCTCCGTGGTGGGGGTTGAACTCGGTGACGGTGAGTGCACGCACACGCGCATCGACGAGTAGCTCGCTGAGCATCTCTCCGCATGCCCTCAGCGATGGGGCGACGCCACGATCCGTGTTCTCGGCCAGCGGCGCATCAAGAAAGTCGACGAGGTCGACGTCGAAGTGCACCGCCAAACCGTCACAGTCCGAAAGTGGGGAAAGCGCCGCTCGCGCACCGTGCAGGGGACTAGCCGTGGCCCTCTTCACATCGACCACGGGCAGCCTGCGATCGGCGATCACCTCGGCCTCAAAGTCCGTATGCGGCCCGAGCCCGAGGAAGCTGATCTGTTCGCAGCTCAGCATCGGTCGCTGACCGGCGAGCGCCGCGAGCCCGTCGACGGCGCCGTCGATGTCCAGCATGTGCGCCACCCCCATCCAATCCAAGGCGCCGTCGACGGTGCTGTCGGGCACGTTGAGATCAGCGTGCCGATCGACGTAGACGACACCCAGCCGCTCAACACGATGCCGCAGCCCGGCCACCGTGCCGACACCAACTGTGCAGTCGCCTCCGAGCACCAAAATCGTGTCCTCGGCTGCAGCAGCTCGGACCAGCGCAGCGACCTCGCCAGCGCGGTCGATGACCGCACCGGCGTTCGCTGCCCGGGGGTTGTCGGGGTCCGGCCGCCAGCGATAGGGGGTCACCTGTCCGGCGCGGTGTACCGCCACACCTGCCGCCTCCAGCAAGTCGATCAGGCCAGCCTCGAGCAGCGCGTGAGGACCATCCTCCTGACCAGGAGCGTAGCCACCGGCGCTCGTCGGGGCCTCTACGAGCGTAACCGTCCGCATCAGCACATCATCTCTTAAGCACTGATCCGCTCAGCGCCACAACCGAGCCTGTCGGCGCTGGTCTCGAGCATCTCAAGGAGCTGATGCGGCGGTCTGATGGGATCTCGTGCCAGGGTCCTCCCAACGCTGGCGAGGCGGCTGGCGGCGGGCGGACCGGTCAGCCAATCTGCTCCGCCAGCTCGACGATGATCCCCTCGGGGCCGCGGACATAGCAGAGTCTGTAGCTGTCCTGGTAGCGCCACACCTCGCCGACGGGCTCCGCGCCGCGGACCCGCAGGCGAGCGAGGACGGCGTCGATGTCGTCGACGGCGAACGCGACGTGGCGGATGCCCGAAGCGTTCACCGGGCCGCGCTGGTATCCGCCGTCGGTCGACGGCGTGTGAAACTTCGTCAGCTCGAGTCGTCCGTGCCCGTCTGGAGTCTGCAGCATGGCGATCTGCGCGCGGACGCCCTCGAGCCCGACGACGCGGTCCACCCAATCGCCCTCGACCGGCGCCTCGCCCCGCAGCTCGAGTCCGAGCTCAACGAAGAACGCCACCGCGTCCGCGAGGTCGTCGACGACTATGCCCACGTGGTCCATCCGCTGGATTGTCATGTGCTCGATGGTAGGCACGCGAGTGAGCCCGTCGGTGAACTGTCTCGGGGGACGGACCGGGCGGCTCGAGCACGACATGCGCGCCGCCCGCTTTGTCGCAGCTAGACGCCCTCGACCTCGTGCCCCTCGGTTTGCGAAGCTGCGGTGCGTGATTGGGCTCGAGCAGCGCTGCCGCCAGACGCTCGAGGGGAGCTGGACGGTCGGCGAGCGCGATGGTGTGCCGTTTGCGTACACGCGCCCGAGTCCTGGGCGATATCGCTGGCAGTGGTATTGGGACTCCTGTTTCGCGGCGATCGCGTGGCGGCATTTCGACCCGGCGCGCTCCCGGGCGGAGCTCGAGACGCTGCTCGCTGCGGCACGCCCCGACGGTTTCATCGGCCACACGATTTTCTGGGAGCACCCGGTCAGCGGCCCGCGTGAGCTGTTTTACAACGTGATCCATCACGACGACGTGATGACCGCGACGATCGAGCCGCCCGCGCTGGCGTTCGCGTGGAGCGTGGCGGTCGGCGATCCGGCGCTCGAGCCGCGGATCGTCGCCCACCACGCCGCGATCAGCGCCGAGCGCGACCTGGAGGGCGACGGGCTGTTGTGGATCCTGCAGCCCGATGAGTCCGGTTTGGATGCATCGCCGCAGTTCGACCCGATCTGGCGTCATCGAGCGCAGGGCCTGCCCGGCTTTGTCGAGCTCGTGCACCGCAATCGCGAGCGCGAGTTTCGCATCGACGCGGTGCGCGCCGACGGTGACCCGGTCGTGTGTGAGGTGCTCACGAACGTGATCCACGGGCTCTCGCGGTTGGCGCTGGGGTTGCCCTCGATCACACCGGCGCTGATCGCCCGGCTGTATGACGAGCAGAGCGGGCTGTTCCTACCGGCGGTGGCGCCGGCGATCGAGGAGCGGATCCCACTCACCTGGGCGGCGCTCGCCCCACTTGCGCTGCCAGATCTCCCCGCGCAGATCGGTCACCGCCTGGTGGAGTATCTGCTCGACGAGCGCCGCTTCTGGACAGCGGTCGCCCCGCCGTCGGTCTCATTAGATGAGCCCACGTTCTCGCTGCGCGAGCACTTCGACGGTCTGCGACGCTACTGGCGCGGGCCGACATGGGTCAACAGCGCATGGCTCCTGTGGCGGGGCATGGTGCGTCTCGGCTACGAGCAGCAGGCGGCCACGCTCGCGCGAGGGGTCGCCGAGACGGTGGCGCGTGAGGGGCTGCGCGAGTTCTATGACCCGCACGACGGGCGCGGCATGGGCGCCGAGGACTTCGCCTGGTCCGCGCTTGCGCTCGAGCTGCTCGACCCGAGCAACGCGAGCGCCGGCGTGCCAGCCTGCGGGGCGTGATCGTGGAGGACTCCGTGCCGGCGGTGCTGGACGCCTCCGCACAGGAGCACCACGCGCGGTATGCGCTGAGCGGCGCAAGGCGTCACCTGCAGAGATCAGCTTTGAAGCTGGCTGGATATCTGGTGGTCGCCTACCTGGTGCTGAAGCTGATTCCAGCTCTGAAGCAGGCGTTGCTCAGCCTCGAGCACGTGTCCTGGGAGTGGGTGCTCGGGGCGATCGCGCTCGAGGTGCTGTCCGAGCTCGGGTTCGTCGTCGCGTGGAGCGCGATCGTGGACCCGCAGAACGCGCTCGATCGTGACGGCCGCGGGCGGCGAACGGACGATCGTGTCGCCTGGGCACAGCTCGGAGGTGGACTCGTGGTCCCCGGCGGGGCGTGGGGAGGCGTGGGAGTGGGAGCCGTGATCCTGCACCGGTTCGGAATGCCGACCAAACTGATCGCCGAGCGCGAGTTCAGTCTCAGCTTTCTCAACACCGCCGTCGACGCGCTGACGCTGATCGTTTTTGGTGTCGGGCTTGCGACCGGCATCTTCGCCAGCGAGAGTCATCTTCTGCTGACGGTGCTGCCAGCAGCCGTCGCAGCCACCGGGATCGCGGCCGCGCTGCTGATCGCCCGGCGCGCCCGCAGCTATGCCGGAAGGCTGCAGGCCAAGCACCCCAAGATCGCCAGCGCGATCACCACGCTCGCAAACGCGGTGGACGACACGCAGCGGCTTCTGTTTCATCGTGGCGGCTGGACGAGCGTGCTCGGGGTGCTGGCCTACCTCGGATTCGACGTGGTAGTGCTGTGGACCGCCTTCCTTGCCATCCACGCCCACCCGGTACCGGGGTTCGCCATCGTGACCATGGCGTACATCGTCGGCGCGCTGGGCGGATCGATTCCCCTGCCGGCGAGCATCGGGACGATCGGCGGCATGGCAGGGATGCTGATCCTCTACGGCGTCGGCCACAACGTCGCGATCGCCGTCGTCCTGCTCCACCAGGCGATCGGGCTGCTCGTGCCGCTGACCGGCGGCGGGATCGCGTACGCGATCCTTCGCCGTCGCGCTGGGCCGATCACCCGTGCACACGACAGGCCGGGCTAACCGCGAACATCGGGCACGGCTATGTCTAGGTGCGAACACGACCGCTCCGATGCCATCGCGGCGCGGCATTCCGCGATCTGGCGCACGATGCCCTGCGCGTTCAAACGTACAGCGCTCTGCTCGGCCCACTCGAGCATGGACCCCACACGATCGCAGTCCTCGGGCCGTCCGCGGTCGACGAGCGCGCGCGCCCAGCTGGCCTGAGTGTGCGCGAGAAGCAGCGGCGCGCCAAGGCGCTCCTCGATCTCGCCCGCGGCGGCAAAGTGGCGCTCGGCCTCGTCGTGACGCCCGAGGGTCGCCGCCAGCGCCCCGAGCGCCACGTCGATCGACCCGTACATCACGCCAGCCTGCGTCGAGAATCGGCCGGAGAAGGGCGTCAGGAGCCGGTAGAGCTCATCGGCACGCTCCACGAGATGTAGTCGTGAGCAGATCTCCGCCCAGGCGAATATCGAGGCCAGCCAAGACTGGTCCAGCGGGATGTTTGAGAAGTCCTCGACAAGCGCTCGCTCGCGTGCCTCGTCTGAGCGGTCATCTTCGATCAGCGCGAGCGCTGTGCCCGCGCGCCATCCCGCGTGGCCGTCAGACCCGCCTTTCAAGCGCAAGGTCCCGTCGACGTACTCGCAGGATCTGCCCTCGAGATGGTCGATGTGGAATAGATGTGCCGTGAACGTCATAGCGGCGCCGGGCTCGCCGGCCGCGGCCCCAAGCTCGTGGGCCTCGACCGCACGCTCGCGGGACGCCTGAAGATCGCCGTCGATCAGCGCCAGGCCAAACTCCAGCAGCAGGAGCATGTAGGCCAGCGAGGGCTGCGCAACCGCGGACGACAGCGATCTCATCGCGATCAAGCCCGACTCGATCCGGGAGCGCTCCCCGGTCTCGAGGCCGATCATCGCGCTCCTGGTGGCTGCCCAGAAGCTCAACCGCGGGTCATCCACGCTCGGCGCGAGCTCGAGCAGCTCCTCGACGAGCAGTTGGCGCTCGGGCAGTGTGGCCGGTACCCAGATCGTCCAGAGGGTGCTGTTGAGCGTGTGCGCCAGCGCCGCTGGGTCGGCCGCCGCGCGGGCGATCGCGATTGCCTCCCCGGCGAGTGCCCGGCACCGCTCCGGCTCGACGGCGTGATGCAGCTCGCCGGCCAGGACCGCGAGCACCTGCGCTCGCCGCGGATCATCTCGCGCGAGCGCGCGCTCCGCGGTCTCGAGCGCGTGCACCCGCTCAGAATCGAGCGCACCGAATCTCGTCCACCCCCGGCCGTTCGCGAGCACCGCTCGGCAGAGCCGGTCGGTGTCGCCAACCTCGCTGGCAAGCTCAGCCGCGTTGAGCAGCGTGCCGCGAGACTGCGGATCTCCAATCTGGCGTTGGGCCTCTCCGAGTCCGAGCAGAAGCTCGCAGCGTTCGCGATGGTCGCCATCTTGGTCCTGCTGGTGCAGATCGAGCGCTTGGCGATACCAACGCACAGCCTCATCGGGAGCGAGCTGTTGGAGGGCTCGCTCGCCGGCTCGGCGGGCATAGTGGGCGGCCTTCGCGCTATCGACACCACCGACCGAGGCTGCCCAGTGGGCGGCGAGCTCGCCCAGCCGCTCGCCGGGCTGATCGCCGCATTGCTGCTCGAGCGCCTGCGCGATCTTGCGGTGGAGCAGCGCGCGGCGGGTGCGTCCGAGATCGGCACACAACGTGTGCTCGACGAGCGCATGGGTGAACGTGAAGCGCCCAGCCTGCCCTGAGCTCTCCTGCAGCAGCGATGCGGCGACCGCATCGTCGAGCAGGTCGAGCAGTTGCGTCTCGGGGAGGTCGACCACTTGCAAGAGCAGGCTCAGATCGAAGTCGCGGCCGATGACGGCGGCCACGCTGAGGGCCGTGCGCGCGTCGGGGCCCAAGCGCTCCACACGTCTTCCCGTCACCTCGCGCACGCTCTGAGGCAGGCCGAGCTCAGCCACCTCGCCGACCACCCGCCAGCGCTCGCCCTGCTCGTGCACGATCGTCCCGGACTCCGTCAGGTGACGAATGAGCTCCCCCGCGAAGAACGGGTTGCCGGCCGTCTCTCGGGTGATCTCCCTCGCGAGCTCACGGCCCCTCTCGTCGAGCTCGTGCCCGGCCAGAGCCTCGATCAGGGCCAGCACATCGGCGGACTCTAGACCGGTCAGCTTGATGCGATCACCGCCGTGTTCGCGGTGAAGATCGGCGAGCAGCGCCGTCAGCGGATGGTCGCGCGAGAGGTCGGACCCGCGGTAGACCGCAACGATCATCACTCGCATCGATGCGCTCGACGCGAGGACGTGGCGAAGCAGAGACAGCGTCGGCCGATCGGCCCACTGCAGGTCGTCGAGGATCAGCAGCACCGGCTCCTCTTCACCCGCGTCTTCGAGCAGGCCCGCAGCAGCGGCATAGAGCAGAAACCGCTCCGTCTCGGGATCGCCTTGGCGTGCGGCGGGAAGATCGGGCAGGCGATCGCCCAAGCCGGGGACGAGGAGGGCCAGGTTGCTGCCGTAACGCTCGACGTGCCCGTCGAGGATCGGCCTCCGCGCCTCATTGACCAGATGACCGAGCGCCTGAGCCCACGGTTGATAGGGAACGCCGAGATCCTCGTCACAGCGCCCGTACAGCACCGTCGCTCCCTCCCCGCGTGCCTGCAGCGCCAGATGGGTCGCCAGCCGTGTCTTGCCAACGCCAGCCTCGCCGCTGATCAGAGCCAGGCGCAACGGCCCATCGCGCGCCCGCGTCCAAAGCTCGGCGAGCCGTGCCCGCTCGTCCTCACGCCCGACGTAGCCGGTCGCAGGCAGCTCGCGCAGGCGCTCGGGCAGCGCGATACCGGTCGCGAGGAGCGGCTCCCAGCGGAGCTCGTACGCCTGCACCGGCTCGGATATCCCCTTCAGCTCGAGGCCGCCCATGGAGCCGAAGCTGAGCGCCTCACGCGTGCCCGCTATCTGGCGGACCACGGCGTTCACGACGATCTGCCCGCCCTCAGCCGAGGCGCACAGGCGCGCGGACTCCACGACGGGCTCGCCGAAGTAGTCGCCGTCCTCCCTCGTGGCCTCGCCGAGGCTGACACCGATCCGCACGCCGAGCCGTTGCTCGGCGCGACGGTTGCGCACCTCGACCGCCTGCTGCATCTCAACTGCGCATTCCAACGCCTTCGAGGCGCTTTGGAACACCACCATCAGCCCGTCGCCGAGGTTCTTCACCTCGCGCCCGCCACTCCGGCCGAGCGCCCCCCGCAGCAAGCCAAAATGCTCCTGGCGCAGTCGCTCGGCCGCTTCCGGCCCAACCCGGCCGGCCATCGCCGTCGAGCCGACCAGATCGGTCATCAGCACCGACACGGTCTCTGTGACGGCGTTACTCACACGATCGCCCATTCAGCCTTCACACCATCCACTAGGAATAGAAGTAGGGATCGAGCACCCGCACTCGCGTGATCCGATCGACCGGCAGCTCGTTGCGGGCCGCGCTCTTGCGAATCGCCTCGGGGGTGGGCGCATCGTAGAGGCAGAAGCTGTGCGTCTTGTCCTCGCTCACAAACGAGCTCAGCCAGGTGACGCCCTCATCCGCGTTTCGCTCGATGACCCGTTGGCAGACCTCGTCTCCCTCGTCGGACACAGCTATGTGCAGTCCGTCGGGGAAGCTGCGTTGCACCATGTATCGAGGCATCTCGGTCCTTCCGTCGCTCAGCTTTGGCCTTGCCACGAACGTACGAGTCCGCCGAGCCACTCGCATCGGGAGAACGCCCTATCTTGGGGGCCGCGAGTACCTATCTTGAGCGCGGGGCAAAGGCCCAGCGCCTCGTCGTCGCCACTCCTGGACACGATCAGCCGGGGGCTCTCTGCCTTTGGTAACGTCCTGGGGGGGTCATTTTTACGCCCGGGGACTTCAGTGCACGACCGACCGTGCTGCGTGAGCGCTCGCAGGAGCTGGGTGCCCTTGCGAAGATGCTCGCCGAGGTCGGCTCGAGCGGTCAAGGCCGTCTGGCGCTGGTCTACGGCGAGGCGGGGATCGGCAAGAGCACGCTCCTGCGACGATTCTCCGAGGATGCCTCGGGGTCGGCCCGCGTGCTGTGGGGGAAGTGCGACGAGCTCTACACACCCCGCCCTCTGGGACCGATGTTCGAGATCGCCGGTCGCGGTGGCCCGCTCGCCGAGCTTCTCCACGGTGGCGAAGCGACGCCGTACGAGGTCACATCCCTGCTCATGGAGACACTCGTTGCCGACCCGCCCACGATCGTCGTTCTCGAGGACATGCACCTGGCCGACGAGGCGACGCTCGATGTGCTGCGGCTTCTGGGCGGCCGCGCATCGAGCGTGCCCGCGCTCATCATCGCGACCTATCGAGATGATGCGCTGGATCGCTGGCATCCGCTGCGACTCGTCCTCGGGGAGGTCGCCGGCGCCTCGCCGCTCGAGCGCATGAGGTTGCAGCGTCTTTCGCCCGAGACGGTGGCTCGGATGGCAGCAGACAATCGCATGCTCAGCGAGGAGCTCTACCTGAAGACCGCCGGGAATCCCTTCTTCGTCGCGGAGGCGCTGGCGTCCGGCGAGGCGCAGATTCCCGACACCGTCCGCGACGCGGTTCTCGGCCGGGCCGCGCGCCTGAGCGCTGGTGCGCGAAGGCTGATGGACGCCGTCGCGGTGGCCGGCCCCCAGAGTGACCTGGCTCATTTGAGGGGACTCGCCCAGCGGGACATCGATTTCCTCGAGGAGACGATCGCTTCGGGGATGGTCGGGGAAGAGGGCGGAGCAATCGCATTTCGCCACGAGCTGGCGCGCCTCGCGATCGAGGACTCGATCCCCGTACACGAGCTCGAGGCGCTGCACCGTCGCGCTCTCGAGCTTCTTTCACAGTCCGAGGACGGGGTGGCGGACCCCGCTCGGCTTGCCCATCACGCCGAGGCGCTTGGCGACGGCCGATTGGTGCTCGAGTTCGCGCCGCTCGCCGCCGCGCAGGCTTCGAGGCTCGGGGCCCACCGGGAGGCGGCTGTCCACTATCGCCATGCGTTGCGTTTCGCCGAGCTCGTTCCGCTCGATGCTCGCGCGAGACTGTTCGCGGGCTGTGCTCAGGAGTCGTTCCTGATCGTCCAGTTCGGCGAGGCGGTTGCCGCGCAACGCGAGGCGGTCGGCTGTTACGAGCAATTGGGAGACCGGCGCAGGCTGGGAGCCTCGCTGAGCTTCCTCGCGCACCTGCTGTGGAACACCGGCGGCGGGCTGGCCGAGGCGTTGGTGGTGGTGGAGAGGGCTCTCGCGCTGCTCGAGGACTCTCCGGATCCTCTGCTGGTCGAAGCCTGTTGTGAGTCCGCGCGATTGCAACTCGCTTGCGAGGATCCCGCGACCGCGTCGACGATGGCCGCGCGAGCGCAGAGGCTCGCCGAGGATCTCGACGACGCGCCGAGCAAGATCGGCGCGGTTCAGACGGTCGGCTGGGTTCAGTTCTTCACCGGTGCCCGCGGCGGCCTCGAGAAGCTCGTTGAGTCTCTGGAGATGTCCAAGCGGTCAGGCGACGATTGGATGGCTGTTGCGGCCTGCGTGATCATCGTGCGCACGGCCTGCCGCCGGCGCGAATATGCGGTGGCCGAGCAATACATAGACGTTGGCCTGGAACTCTGCAGTGTGGGCGATTACGACATCTACCGCTACTACCTGCTGAGCTGGCGATCGAAGGTGCTGCTCGCTCGAGGTCGTTGGTCAGACGCTGCGCAGGTGGCTCACATCTGCCTGGCGGACCCGTGCCCGTTTGCACGGATACACGCTCTCGTCGCGCTCGGGTTGGTGCGCGCCAGGCGCGGTGACCCGGACGTTTGGGCCCCACTCGACGAGGCGCTCGCGCTTGCCCGGCCGCGCCACGAGCTGCAGTGGATCGCACCGGTGGCGATCGCAAGGGCCGAGGCGGCATGGCTGGAGGGGCGAGCAGTGGATGCGATCGCCGAAACCGAGCTGGGCGACCAACCGCCGATCGTCGGAACGTGGTGGTCGGCCGGCTTGGCGTACTGGCGCTGGCGCGCCGGCTTGGTCGAGCCATCCGTGGATGTCGGCGAGGAGCCCTACCGACTGGAGATGGCCGGAGATTGGGTGAGCGCTTGCGAGCGCTGGCAGGCGATCGGGTGCCCCTATGAGGCGGCATTCGCGCTCCTCGACGCTGACCAGGAGGGGTTGCGGTGGGCGCTTGGCGAGATGCGCAGACTGGGTGCCGATCCTGCGGCCAAGGTCTTCGCCGGGCGCTTGCGAGAGATCGGCGCGCGTGGGCTACCGCGCGGGCCGCGTGCGAGCACGCGCGAGAACCCCTCCGGCCTCACCACCCGCGAGCTGGAGGTGCTCGGGTTGCTCGCCGAGGGTCAACGCAACGCGCAGATAGCCGAGCACTTGGTGGTGTCCGAGAAGACGGTTGCTCATCACGTCTCGGCAATCTTGAGAAAGCTCGATGTCCACACCCGCGGCGAGGCAAGCGCAGAGGCACTGCGTATCGGGCTCGTCGGCCCAAGATAGGCAGCGCTCGCTCCCAACATAGGGATTCCTCCCGATGCGGGCGACTCAGCTCGCGCATATGTTCGTCGGCATGCCGTCTCCCCGACTGGATCAATGAGGGCAACTGCGCCATGACCGGCACAACTCTGGAAATGGTCCCGGAGGCGGGCCTCGCGGACACGACTGCAGGCACTCGGCGCCATGTATCCACTCCTCGGGCGGTCCTGGCGGTCGCGGTGCTGGGGTGCTTCATGGCGTTCGTCGATGCGACGATCGTCAACATCGCAGTACCCGACATCGCGCGGCACTTCTCGGCCACAGGTCTGTCGAGCGTGTCCTGGGTTCTGAACGCGTACAACATCGTCTTCGCGGCCTTCCTGGTCGGCGGTGGTCAGCTGGCGGATCTCCTCGGCCGTCGCCGTGTGTTCTGCTCTGCCGTGTTGCTCTTTACGCTCGCGTCCGCGTTGTGCGCACTGTCGTCCTCGCTCAGCATGTTGATAGCTGCGCGGGCAATCCAGGCCGCCGGTGCGGCCGCGCTCGTGCCGAGCTCCCTTGCGATCGTCCTCGAGGCACACGATGCCCGCGAGCGGATGCACGCGGTCGCGCTGTGGTCCGCCGTCGCGGCGCTTGCCGCGGGCATCGGTCCTCCGCTCGGCGGCCTTCTGATCACAGCCTCGAGCTGGCGGTTGGTGTTCCTGGTGAACATCCCCGTGGGACTGGTGGCGTTCCTGCTGGCCGGGCGCGTTCTGGTGGAGAGTCGCGCACCTGGACGCCGGTATATGCCCGACGTGCGGGGGGGCGTCGTGCTCGCCCTGGCGATCGCATCGCTCGTGCTGGCGGTCGTGAAGGGACAGGAATGGGGTTGGGGCAATGGGCGGGTGCTGGGAGCGTTTGTGGCGGCGGCGCTGCTGATCGTGCACTTCGTGATCCGCTCGAGCCGCCAGCGCACGCCCGTGGTCGACCTGTCGATGTTGCGGATTCGCGCGTTTGCTCTGTCGAACGGAGCCACGGTGGTGATGGCGAGCGGCTTCTACGCGTACACGCTGTGCAACGTCCTCTTTCTCACCATCGCCTGGCGCTACTCGATCCTGGACGCGGGCCTCGCCCTGACCCCGGGACCGTTTGTCGCGATTGCCGTCGCGGGTCCCGCCAGCCGACTGGTGGAGCGCGTGGGTCACCGCCGAGTCGTCGTTCCCGGCGCGCTCGTGTGGGCCGCGGGCATGCTCTACTTCGCCACGCAGCTCGGCATGAGGCCCCACTTCCTCGGCGAGTGGCTGCCGGGGATGGTCGTGCTCGGCATCGGAGCGGGTCTGACGTTCCCCACCTTGAGCGGCGCCGCCGTGGGCTCCGTGCCCGGGCCGCGATTTGCGGTCGCGACCTCGTTGAACTCGGTCGCTCGCCAGGTGGGAGCTGCGCTTGGAGTTGCGATCCTCACGGCGATACTCGGCAACCCCAGCCGCGTCGGGGCCCTGCGCGCGTTCGAGCACGGGTGGCTGTTCGCGGGCACGTGCTTTTTGATCGGCTCACTGTCATGTCTCGGTCTGGTCGTCACCCGCCCGAGCACGCGAGAAACCCTCACAGACGAGGCGCGGGAGAGCCTGGAGGAGTCTGCACGGGCGTTGGTCGAGGGCGAGCTCCTCGACGATCGCAGTCTTCCTCGGCTGTCCGACTCACACGGCGAGCAGGCTGTCATCGCAAGGCAATCGGTCGCCGAGTTCCTGCGAAACGTGCCGGTCTTCGCACCGCTCTCCGACACGATGCGGGCGGAGATCGCAGAGCTCGCAAGCGCCGTCAGCCTGAAGCGAGACGAGTGGCTCTTTCGCGAACACGATCCCGCTGACTGCGTGTACGTCGTGCGTCTTGGCCAGCTCGAGGTTGTCCGCGAGGGCTCCGAGCCCGAGACGGTGAACACCATTACTCGCGGGGCGGTGCTCGGCGAGCTCGCGCTGCTCGGTGACTCCAGCCGCAACGCCTCGGTGCGCGCGCTCAGGGACACCGAGCTGCTGCAGATCACGCGACCTCATTTCGAGTCGCTGCTCCGCTCCGAACCGGAGCTCACACTCAGCCTGGCCCGGGCACTGGGAGCCCAACTGAAGGGCAGTCGCGTGATCCCCCCCAGGCGCGGGCGCCCCGTGACCCTTGCTCTCTACGCACTCGGCGATGGGGTGCCGTTGATCGATCTCGCGGACGAACTGAGTCGCATGCTGTGCACCTGGGGCCGGGTGGCGGTGCTCCACCCCGGCGAGACGGACGGCCTCACAGCCGCCCTCGAAAGGGAGCCCGGCGAGAGCATGAGCCGACACGAGGCAGTGGCCAGGTTCACTCCACTGGTCGAGCGCTGCGAGCTGGAGCACGATCAGGTCATCTTGGTGTGCGGCTCACCCAAGCGTGCGAGCGGATGGGACGAGTTCTGCCTGGCCCGAGCCGATCGGGTGCTTGTCGCCGTCGACGCGGTCGCGCTTCACCCGCCGGTGTCCCATACGCGAGAATGCCCCAGCCTGCGCGGGTGTGACCTGCTCGGCTACGGCGTGGAGCGAGGTTCGGCGTCGCTGACGCGCTGGATTGCCGAGCTGGCGCCTGCCAGCACGTTCGCGGTTAGAGCTGGCGTCCACCGTCACCGCGATATGGCTCGCGTGGCGCGAAGGCTCGCGGGGCGAGCGGTGGGCGTGGTGCTGAGTGGCGGCGGAGCGAGGGCGTTCGCCCACATCGGGGTGCTCGAGACTCTCCACAGCGCGGGTGTGGTCATCGACCGGGTGGGAGGAGTGAGCATGGGGGCTTTCATCGGCGGCCTGCTCGCATGCGGACATGGAAGCGACGCGATCGACGCCTACTGCTACGAGGAGTGGGTGCGTCGCAACCCGATGAATGACTACACGCTGCCCCGCAACTCGTTGATCAAGGGGGAGAAGGCGCGGGCGATGCTCGAACGCGTCTATGGGGACGTCCGGATCGAGGAGCTCGACCGCGCGTTCTACTCCGCGAGCGTCGATCTCAGGCGCAGCAGCCTGGTGATAGAGCGCGACGGTCCGGTCTTTCTGGCAGTCGGATCCAGCATGGCGATGCCTCTCATCGTTCCCCCTCAGCTACGCGCCGAACGCCTGCTGATCGACGGCTCCCTGCTGGACAACCTCCCCCTCGCACCGATGACGTTCACCGGTGAGGGCCCCGTGCTGGCCATCGACGTCAAGGGCGGCATGGAGCGGGGTCGGCCCGACGCCGCCGACTCCGGCGAGACCGACCATCGGGACCGTGACGAGCGTCGCGTGCGCCTGCCGTCGCTGACGGGCACGATGTATCGAATCGCCCTGCTCTCGAGTGCCAATACCGCCGAAGCCGCTCGATTGCATGCTGACTTCACAGTCGAGGTGAGAGTGCCCACCGTGGGACTGTTTGAGTTCCATCAGATCGACGAGGCCCGTGCCGCAGGTCGGCGGGCTGCCTCGCAGGCACTCGAGGACCCGCCGCCGTGGCTGCTGCCCGAGCACGGAAGGTCGAGTCTCGCCGGTCGGCGCACGGTCGTAGCCGTATGACATGCCGGGACCGCGATCCAGTGTGAGGGCGCCGGGACTCACCGATGTGAGACGCTAGGGAGGAGCACGCTAGCCGGCTAGGTGCGGGGCTGGCGCCGTGCCACTACCAGGCAGGCGACTGTGCTAGAGCGGATCGGCCGTCCGAGCCGCTGGTGGAAGGATTGGTTTTCGGCGACGAGAGCGTCGCGCTGTCGGGGTGACAGTCTTGCCCAGAACGACATGGTGCCAAGCAGAGCGTTGAGCTCGTCAGCGCTGTGCTCCAGCTGCGTCGGCACTGCGACGACCTGCGCGTCATCAAAGAGGTCTGCCGCATACCCGCACGCGATCTCATAGCCCCCCAGCCATGCCCACACCTCCGAGACGTTGTCGCGCCGGGCCGCAACGCCGGCGAGGGTGCCGGCGAGGTCGCGGTAGGTAGGCAAATCAGCGGCAAGTTCGGGCGCGATCGTCGTCATGGCGGCACGCAGCGCCTGCTGATCGTCGGCGCTGCGGGGATCGTCGAGCCCGAAGTACGAGACCAGAGCAAGGCTCCCGCCGTCCATCAGCGCGTCGGCCGCCTTGCGCCAGCTCACATCCGGATCGATCCAATGGATCGCCGACGCCGAGAACACAGCCGAGTACCGGGCACACGGCAGTGAGGCATCCTCCAGGCGCGCGTTGACGAACTGCACATCGCCGACGTCGTTGCACCGATCGCGAGCCCGCACGATCAGCCGCTGGCCCGGCTCCACGGCTGTTACGCGCAGCCCGCGAGCCAGCAGGCTGCGGGTGAGCTGCCCCGTGCCGCAGCCGATCTCGAGCACCGCGGCGCCGGGACCGATGCCCTCGCATGCCCGGTCGACGAGTACGTCCGGGTAGGTCGGGCGATGACGGTCATAGTCCCCGGCGACCTCGTCGAAGACGCGTCCGTAGCTGCGGGCGTCGGGTTGGCTCGGCATGACTTCACGGTAGATGACGGCAGGGACGGCCGGACGGCGACCAGGGGAGACGGAGGAGCTTGCTCGAACGCTACGGAGGCCGCATGTGCAATACTTAAGTAAGTGCTTAAGCAATGCGAACCTGCCGAGCGAGATTTCGACCTGCTGTTCCAGGCGCTGGCGGACCCCAGCCGCCGGGCGATGGTCGACCGTCTGACCCTCGGACCGGCGTCCGTCAGCGAGCTCGCTCGCCCGCTGCAGATGTCGCTGCCGGCGGTCGTCCAGCACCTGCACATGCTCGAGCACAGCGGGCTCGTGCGCTCACAGAAGCTGGGGCGCGTTCGCACCTGCACGGTCGAGCCCGCCGCGCTGCGCGCGGCCGAGCAATGGATCGCCGACCGGCGCGCCTTCTGGGAGGAGAGCCTCGACCGGCTCGGTGAGTACCTCGCCGAAAACAACGACCAACCACAGCAAGGGAGAGACCAATGAGCCACACCGACCAGGCCGCTGCCGAACGGTCGACCACACACGCCACGTTTTTGATCGAGCGGACCTACGACGCCTCGCCGCAGCGGGTGTTCGACGCCTGGGCCGACCCTGCCGCCAAGGCGCGGTGGTTCGGGCCGAGCGACAAACGCGACTACTCGCTCGAGTTCCGCGTCGGCGGGCGCGAGCACCTCACCGTCCAGGCGCCCGACGGGGCGATCTACCGGCTCGACGCCGTCTACCAGGACATCGTCCCCGGGTGTCGCATCATCCACGCCTACGACATGCACCGCGAGGACGTGCGTATCTCCGTGTCGCTGGCCGCGATCGAGATCGAGGCGCACGGCGACGGCGCGCGACTGACGCTCACCGAGCACGGCGTGTACCTCGACGGGCACGACACGCCCGAGCAGCGCGAGCACGGGACCAACGAGATGGTCGACGCGCTCGGCAACTACCTCCTCCGCAGCGCGGGGGCCGGCCTGTGAGCATATTCCGGTCTCAAGATGCATGAGACGCCGCAACTGCGATGACTTCAGGTCGCGCGGTCGACAGCCGCACCCGCGGCGTCGCGTGGACGAAGGACGACCCGCCCGGCGCCGAGTTCGCCGTGGTTGTGCTCGAGGCGGGACGCCTTCGCGCCAAGGGCGTCGCGATCGGCTCCGATCCAGAGCCCTACCGTCTCTCGTTCGAGCTGCAGACGCGCGACGACTACGTTACAGACATAGCCGTAGTCGAGACCCAGGGCGCCGGTTGGACTCGCCATTTGGAGATCCAACGCAGCCCCGCTGGCGTCTGGAGCGCTTCGAGCCAGAGCGCCGGGAAGCTCGAGCTGCCAGAGCTCGGCGGCAATCTGGCAGAGCTGGGGGAGGCCCTCGACTTGGATCTTGGCCTCTCACCGGTCTTCAACACGATGCCTGTACTGCGCCACAACCTGCACGACGGAGGCAGCGCCAAGGACTTTCTGATGATCTGGATCTCGGTTCCAGACCTATCGATCCACGCCTCACCACAGCGCTACACCTTCCTCCAGCGCCGTTCCGGCGATCACCGGCTGGTTCGCTTCGAGGCAATTGGCGACGGCGAAGACTTCGTGGCCGACGTCCAGTTCGACGGCGACGGTCTCGTGGTCGAGTATCCCGGCATCGCGAGCCGGATCAGGCACCGATGAGGCGCCAGCCGGTCTCAGATGGATGAGACAAAGCGGTCTCACATGAGTGAGATTCCCGTCTCACATGAATGAGACGTGCGGCGTCTCACCGATCTGACGCAGCAGCCTACTTGCGGCGTCTCACCGATGTGAGATAGCCCCGTCTCATCCATATGAGACTGTTGGCGTCTCATTCATATGAGACTGGGGCGGGTGAGAGGTCGGTGGTATGCCTGCATGCAACATGCCGGTCTGAGTGGCCCGGTGGATCAGCGGTGCCAGGTGATCGAGGCCAAGGCAAGCCCCCTTTCGGCGCGCAAGCGAGCGTCTGGCTGGTCAATCCGTACACACGCAGCGAGCGACAACCAGTCACGACGGACGACGACCTCCGAGGTTTTGCTTCGCCCGGCGAAAGCAGGCGCGCGGTCGACGGCCGGCGAGAGTTCTGCTGGTCGTCCTGAGCAGAAGCAGCGACGGCGCGGCTGAGTACTGCCGCTTTAGACCCTATGTCGTGGGTCGCCCGTTGGGTTGACCGTCGGAGTTAGGCCGGACACTCCTCGCGGGGGCTTGTCTGGCCGGAGAATGGCTCCGGCTGACCCCAATTTAGTGAGGAGGTCCGGCCATGACCGGAATGTTGA
>DATNLQ010000216.1:0-9292 GCA_035602785.1 Solirubrobacteraceae bacterium | reverse complement strand
CACGGCTTCGTTGACCGCACGGCCCACCCCCTCCGCGCCGCCGGACGCAGACATGCCCTTGTAGCAGCACACGATCGCAATGATCGCGCCGAACACCGTCGTCTTCAGCACCGACCCCCACAGGTCGGTCACCGACGAGTTCTCGAACAGCGTGTTCCAGAACGGCCCCAGCGTGCCCCCGTTGACGACCTCCGCCAGCAGGCCGCCGAACAGGCCGAACAGCACCGCGTAGATGTCGAACAGGCCCGTCACGATCATCAGCGCCAGGAACCTCGGCACGACCAGGTTCTTTACCGGGTCCACGCCGAGCACCTGCAGCGCGTCGAGCTCCTCGCGCACCTTGCGCGCACCCAGGTCCGCAGTGATCGCGCAGCCCGCCACCCCCGCCACCACGATCGACGTCACGAACGGGCCGATTTCGCGGATGGCGGCCAGCACGAAGAAGCCGCCCAGACGATCGAGCGCGCCGATCAGGACAAGGAAGTCCGCCGCCTGCAGCCCGGGCGCGCCGTAGCAGATGGCCACCGTGGAGATCAGCAGCGGAAACCAGACCAGCCGCAGCGTGAACAGGAACTGCGAGACCAGCTCGCCGCCGTACGGGTAGGGCGGGCGCAGAGCCGAGGAGATCGTGCGACCCGTCAGGATCATCATGTCCCCGAATTCCTCGAGCACGTGTCGAAACGGGTTGCCCACCCGCTCGGCGACGCTGCGAACCATTTCCCTCCAACCCTCCTCGGGTCGCTGTCAATTGCCCAGAAGCTGCGCCAAGCACTCTACGCGATGCGTCCGGCGTACGCCACCGCTACCCGTCCCGTCGGGGGCTGCCACAGGCGCCCCGTGCGCTGGCGGCGCTGGTATCGTGGCCCGACTGTGAGGGGGAGACGGAGAGTCGCTCACCTGTTCGCGCGCCCTGTCCGCGGCCCACGCTCGCGCACGTCGCGAGCGCTCGCGGCGTGCGCTGCCGCGCTGTGTGCCCTCGCGGTCGCCGGCTGCGGCGCCGCGCGCCAGGACGCCCACGAAGCGTCCGGCACGTTCGCCATGCAGATCGTCAGCGCGAGCTTCCCCGCCAAGCAGTCGATCGCGCGTCCCACGAAGCTGGAGCTGCGGGTACGAAACAGCGGCTCGAAAGCGGTGCCCAATGTGGCCGTCACGCTGGACTCGCTCGAATACACCTCCAACTATCCCGAACTGGCCGACGACAAACGCCCGACCTGGGCGATCGAACGCGGCCCCGGCCCGGTTCCCCATCCCCCCGTGCCCACCCAGGAAGTCAGCCAGCTCGGCGGCGCCCAGACCGCCTACGCCAACACCTGGGCGCTCGGACCGCTCGCCCCCGGCAAGACCCAGACGTTCCTGTGGAAGTTGGTGCCCGTCAAGGCAGGCCGCTACACGATCGACTACACGCTCAACGCCGGCCTCGCCGGCAAGGCCAGGGCCAAGCTCGCCGGCGGCGGCGTGCCGCACGGACGCTTCACCGTCGACATCGCGCCCGCGCCGGCGATCAGCCACGTCAACCCGAACACCGGCAAGGTCGCACCCGGCGAATACCCCACCAGCGGCAGTCTCTAAGCAGCCTCGGCCATTTGGCCGGATGTCCAAAGAGCGCCCCGGCGATTTCGCCATCCGGTGATGCCGTTTGGCCGTCCGGCCACTACGATTGCGTGCGGCCCGGCGCCTGCCGGAGTCCCAGCACGTCACCCTTTCTCCAGGAGGAATCGACCGAGGCCATGCCCAGGACCCGTCAGCAAAATGTCACCGCCGCACAGTGGAGCGCCAACGGGAGCGCGCTCGGCGCGCTCGACCTGACCCTCCCGGGCAACCAGGTCTTCGGAGCGAACGTCTTCTCGCCGGCGCTGCAGCGCCAGCGTCTGCCCAAGCACGTCTACAAGGCGCTGCAGCGCACGCTCGCGCGCGGCGAGGCGCTGGACACCTCGCTCGCCGACCAGGTCGCGCAGGCGATGAAGGACTGGGCGATGGAGAGGGGCGCCACCCACTACACGCACTGGTTCCAGCCGCTGACCGGCTCCACCGCCGAGAAGCACGACTCCTTCTACGCGCCCGCCGGCGACGGGACCGCCATCTCGGAATTCTCCGGCAAGGAGCTCATCCAGGGCGAGCCCGACGCCTCCTCGTTTCCCACCGGCGGCATCCGTGCCACCTTCGAGGCGCGCGGCTACACCGCCTGGGACCCAACCTCGCCGGCTTTCATCCTGGAAAACCCCAACGGCGCGCTGCTGTGCATCCCCACCGCCTTCACCTCCTGGACCGGCGAGGCGCTCGACCACAAGATCCCGCTGCTGCGCTCGATGGACGCGCTGTCCGGCGCCGCCATCCGCGCCCTGGAGTTGCTCGGCGTCGACGAGGCCAAGCGCGTGTTCACCACCACCGGCTGCGAGCAGGAGTACTTCCTGATCGACGAGCAGTACTACTTCGAACGCCCCGACCTGGTGACCACCGGGCGCACCCTCTACGGCGCCAAACCGCCCAAGGGCCACGAGCTCGACGACCACTACTTCGGCTCGATCCCCGAGCGCGTGCTTGCCTACATGCTCGAGGTCGAGCAGGAGCTCGCCAAGCTCGGCATCCCCATCAAGACGCGCCACAACGAGGTCGCGCCCAATCAGTTCGAGGTCGCGCCGATCTTCGAGAACTCAAACGTCGGCTCCGACCACCAGATGGTCACGATGCAGATCATGCAGAACACCGCCCGCCGCTACGGGCTGGTGTGCCTGCTGCACGAGAAGCCCTTCGCCGGCGTCAACGGCTCGGGCAAGCACAACAACTGGTCGATGGGCACCGACACCGGGCTGAACCTGCTCGACCCCGGCGACACGCCTTCGGAGAACCTGCAGTTCCTGTTCTTCGCCGCCGCAGTCATCCAGGCGGTCAACAAGCACCAGGCGCTGCTGCGCGCCTCGATCGCCAGCGCCGGGCAGGACCACCGTCTAGGCGCCAACGAGGCGCCGCCCGCGATCATCTCGATCTTCCTCGGCGCCGAGCTCGAGAAGGTCTTCACCGCGATCGAGACCGGCAAGACGCAACCCTCAAAGCCCGGCTCCTTCCTCGGCCTGGGCACCCCCGTGCTGCCAGCGCTGCCGCTGCATGGCGGCGACCGCAACCGCACCAGCCCGTTCGCCTTCACAGGCAACAAGTTCGAGTTCCGCGCGCTCGGCTCCAGCCAGTCGCCGGCGTGGCCCAACACGGTGCTCAACACGATCGTCGCCGAGTCCGTGGACGAGCTGACCGAGAAGCTCAAGGGCGCGCTCAAAGGCTCCGGGGCCACCCTGGAGAAAGCCGTCACCAGCGTCGTCAAGGAGGCCTGGGCCGCCAACAAGCAGATCGTCTTCGACGGCGACGGCTACTCCGAGGCGTGGCACAAGGAGGCCGAGAAACGCGGCCTTGCCAACCTGCGTACATCGCCCGACGCGCTGCCCTGGCTGATCGACAAACAGACCATCGCCCTGTTCAAAAAATACAAGGTGCTGTCCAAGCGCGAGCTGGAGTCGCGCTATGAGGTGTTCACCGAGCAGTACGCCACCTACATCAACATCGAGTCAGAGACCGCCTACGCGATCGCGCGCACGATGCTGCTGCCCGCTGCGGTGCGCTACCTCACCGAGCTCCAGGTCGTCGCCCTCGAGGAGCTCATCGGCGAGGTCGAGCCGCTCGTCAAGGAGCTGCACTACGCGATCATCAAGCTCGAGGACGCCAACCTCGACGAGAACCACCCGGACGGCGCCGCGCAGAAGGAGGCGCTGTACATGCGCGACACCGTCATCCCCGCCATGGAAGACGTCCGCGACGTCGCCGACCGCCTCGAGAAGGTCGTCGCCGACGACCTGTGGCCGCTGCCCAAGTACTCGGAGATGCTCTTTATCAAGTAGCGCTGCGCCGTCCCGTCTGCCGCCCGCGACTGTCGCGGGCGGCCGGCAGACGGGACGGCTTCGCTTGGCCGAGGTTTCGCGTTATGGCCGGCCGCGCTCACTGCGTCCCGCCGCGCCGGACCCGGTCGCGCCCCAGCTCGATCCAAGGCCGCCAAGGGTGGCGTCCGGGGAAATGAGCTCGATCAAAGACCGCCGGGGGAGGACCACAGCGACTGGTCCTCCCGACCGAGGCGCCACAGCCCCACGGCCAGGCCGTGGGCGCGTCCGATCGCCAGCACCGCGCGGACGGCGTGCGCGTCCAAATACCACACCTGGTGGGTCACGCCTTCTGCGCTGTAGGTGAACGTCAGCTCCTGGGATGCGGGGTCGCGCACGGGGGTCGCGCCGACCGAGCGGGCCAGGGCGCTGACCGCTGAGTATTGGTAGGCGGCCGCCTGCTGTGCCGGGTCGGCGCCTTCGGGCCAGTCCAGCCCGTACATCGGGGCGCCGAGCACGAAGCGCGACGCGTACGGCAGTTGGGCGATATAGGCGACTGTCGATTCCACATCTGACAGCGGCGCGATCGGCCCCGGCGCCGAGCCGGCCCAATGCGCGCCCCACGCGAGCACGAACACGCTGTCCGCCACAGCGCTGAGCGCTCCGTAGTCGTACAGGCCCGTCCCCGGCGTCGCTTGCTGCGCGCCGGCGCCATCGACCACCACCGACAGCTTCTTGCGATGCGCGTGCAGCTCCCGTGCCGCTGCCGCCACGAACGTGCTGAGCGCTTCGCGGTCTTCGGCGCCGTCGTTCTCGAAGTCCACGCACACGCCCGCATAGAGTGGGTCGCGCGCGATCGCTGCAAGCCGCGCCAGCGTCGCGTCGCGCGTGGCCGGGTCGGTCAGGATCTGATGGACGGTCGCGCCGTCTTGGCAGTTGACGCGTGGCATCACCACGATGTGGCTGGCGCTCGCATAGCGAGTGATCGCAGGAATATCGCGCCCCACGATCTGACCACCCGGCGATGCGCATTCGAAATAGGTGGGATAGACCACACCGATCGCGCGCGCGTGCGCTTGGAGGTCCGCCAGCGAATCGGGAGCGCTTGCCAGCAGGAACGCCTGCAGGCGCGCTCGGGTCCCAGCAGCCGAGGCCTGGGGCCCGACTGCAGTGGCTGGAGCCGTTACAGGCGTTGCAGACGTAACGAGCAGCGAGAAGACCGCCGCGCTCGCGCACGCGCGCGTCATATGGCTCACCGCGCCTACCCTTCCCCGCCTAGCTGCGGCAGTGACCAGATGCTCTGGTCCTCTGTGCCCAGGCGCCACAAGCCGATCTTCAGGCCCAGCGAGCTCGCCAGCGCGGCGCGAGCTTCCAGCGACTGGCGATCGACATACCAGACTTCGTGATCGACTCCGTTTTCGCTGTAGGAGAAGTGCGGGCTGGCCGCGTTCGCTTCCCATTCGGGTGTCACGCCCAGCTGGCCTGCCAGCGCGGTGAGGCTGTCGTACTCCATCGCCGTGGCCGGGTTGTTGGGGCCGCCGCCGTCGGGCCAGTCGAGCCCGTACAAAGGCATGCCGAGAACGAACTTTTCTCGGTTGGGCAGCGTGGCTGTGTATTCGGCCACGCGCTTGAACCACGGCAGTTCGTCGATCGACCCGGGCGTTGAGGTGGTCCAGTGGATGCCCCAGTCGAGCACGACCATGTAGTCGGAGGGACCCGACAGGGCGGCGTCGTCGTACATCGCTGCACGCCCGGTCGGGACGTTGAAGTACTTAGCGGTCACCACCGTCGAGAGCTTGTCGCCCTGCGCGTGCAGACGCTGCGCCAACAGCGTGATGAACGCGGTGAACGGGTTTCGCTCGGCCGGCGGGGCGCCCTCGAAGTCGATCTGCACGCCCTGGTAGCCGTATGTTTCACAGAGGGCCGCCAGGCGCGCGATCGTCTGTTCGCGGACGGTCGGTTCGTTGAGAATCTGTTCCTCGTCTGCCACGTTTTGGCAGTTCAAACGCGGTAGCACCTCGATCTTGCGTTCGAGCGCCCAGTGGGTGAGCAGCGGGTCGTCTGAGCCGCTGACTTCACCCCCGCTGCCGCATTCGAAGTAGGTGGGATAGACCACGCCGACCTGCTGGTAGTGGGCCCGCAGGTCTTCAAAGCTTTCGTCGGTCGAGGCCAGCACGTAGGCCTGGACGCTGCCGTGCGTGGGCGGGGGTTGTGAGGTGTGGATCGTCAGCGGCGCAGTGGGCTGGCTGAGCGCGCCCAGCGAGTCCTCGGCGCTGACCGTGAACTGGTATTCGCTCGATGGCGCCAGGTTCTGCAGCGCCATTTCGGTGCCGGCCGTCTGGCCCACGGGGATTTCGTCGCGAAAGACGCGATAGCCGACGATGCTGCCGCTCACCGCAGCGCTCGGCGACCAGCTCAGCAGCGCCGACTGGCTGGTCACGTCGCTGGCCGTCAGACCGCTCGGCGGCGGGGGCGGTGTGTGCGTGGTCAGCACCTTCAGTTCGGGCGTCGGTTCGCTCACGTCGCCATAGGAGTCCATCGTGCGTACCGCAAACGTGTATTCGCGCTCGGACGCCAGCGCGACCGTCGTGATCTGGCCGTCGATCACGCCGACCGGCTGCCCGTCCTTGAACAGCAGGTAGCCCGCCACGCTGGCGCCGTCGTTGGCGCTGCCGGCCTGCCAGGAAAGCGTCACCGAGGTGTCGCTCACATGCACCGCCGACAGCAGCGACGGCGGGTTCGGTGGCGGATGGGCACCCGAGGACTGCTGTTGGCTGGCCGCCCTGGGCGGCGCGCTCAGCGCCGGCGACGCCTGCAGGCCACGGGCGCCGATCACCAGCACGGCGCTCGCGCCGAGATGACCCAGCGTGTCCACCGCCGCCACCGTTACCCGGTTGGAGCGCCCGCCGCTGACACGCAGCCCGAACTGCAGCCGTCTCGTCTGCCCCAGGACGGCATTGTCGCGCTCGACTCGGTAGCCGACGATCGGCGCGTCGCCGGGTGCCGCGGCGCGCCAGCTGATCAGCACGCCGGTAGACGTCGCGGCGAGGACGCGCAGACCCGCCACCTCCCCAGGCGAGCGAAGGGCGAGGGCGGTGCGAAGCATCGCCGAGCAGATGAGCCCGGCGCCCGTGTAGCGCGTCTGGACCGTATATGTCGTCGGCCGTCCGGGCGTGATCCTCATCACGATCGAGCCGCGCGTCGTCTGGCCGACCGTGAGCCCGGCGCGGAGGATGCGATATGTGGGCCTCTCCTGGCGACCGGCGACTCTCGGCGCGCTCCAGCTCAGACGGGCGCGCTTGCCCGCCAGTCTCTTCAGATGCAGCCCATGGGCGTCCCGCGACGAGCATCTGGCGAGCGCGGTGTCTTTCGCCACCGGCGCGACGGACCTCCCGCGCAGGCCCGTCACGCCCCACGCTCCCGAGACCTCGGGGACGGCGAGCGCCGCCCCCGCCAGGAGCAAGGCGACCATGCGTCCCTTGCGCGTGTGTCTCATCGCCGGCCGCTCCCGCTCGCCCGCGCCGTGACCTGCGCTGGCCGCTCGGGCGATTTTGTGAGACCGTGGCCGACCGCATGCTCGCGACCGACCAGGCGCTGGACGTCCGCGTGCAGCTCGCGCTCCACCTTCAGCGGAGCGCGCAGCAGCGACGGCCCCAGCAGTACGACTGGCAGGATCGACGCGACGAGCACCGATGCCGCAAAGCCCCGAGCGAGCCTGGCCCTGAGCCCGGTTGGCTGCAACGGCTGCCCTTCGGTGCGCTCGGCGCTCGCTCTCGCCACGCCTATCCCCCGCCCCCGCTTTGCCCAGCGGTCGCCGGGCGCGTGCCCCACGCGGCGGTGCGGCAGGTGGCGATCGCGTAGTAGGTCTGCCACAGCATGATCGCCAGGTAGAAGAAGACGAAAAGCACGCCGTACAACCACACCAGGGTGTACTCGTCCTGGAAGATCACGTAGTAGAGCGAGTAGACCATAGCCAGCGCATACAGGCCGGCGAGGTAGATGAGCGGCAGCGTGCCGCCGTGGATGAGCGGTCCCCACACCAGCGCGTGCACCGCGGCCACCGGCGCGATCAGCGGCAGGACGATGCTCAGGTAGGTGAACAGCGCGGCCACCGGGTGCTTGCGCCAGATGAATTTGGCGACCTGCAGCGACTCCCGCGTCCACGATCGCTTCCAGCGCGTCTGCTGGGTGACGAACGCGCGGAAGGTGGCCGGCACAATCGTGTGCGAGATGGCGCGCTTTTCATACACGATGCGCCAGTCACGCAGTACGCAGTTGGTCAGCGAGCGGTCGTCGCCGAAGGTCGACTCGATCCCGAGGAAGCGCTGGCTCTCCCACCAGTCCATGCGCGGCAGGATCGCCTCGCGCCGGTAGGCCGAGAAGCACCCCGAGCAGCAGGTCACCGCGTTGAACACCGATTCGGCCGCCTTGACCACGCGAAAGGCCACGAAGTAGCGCACGGCCTGCATGCGCGTGAGCCACGTGTCGCGCAGGTTGAGCACGTTGGCGTGCCCGCACACCGCGCCCACGCGGGGGTCGGCCAGCGGCTGCACGAGCAGGCGCAGGGCGTCGGGCTCGACGACCGAGTCGGAGTCCACGAACGCGATCACCTCTGCGCTGCTCGCGCGGATGCCCGCCGCCATGGCGGCGCGCTTGCCGCGGTTCTCGGGGAAGTCGATTACCCGCACGCGCCCGTCGGCTTCGCCGGCCACGCGCTCGATCTCCGCCAAAGTGGCGTCGGTCGAGCCGTCGTTGACCGCGATCAGCTCGAGCTTCTCGGGCGGGTAGCGCAGCTCCAGCAGCGAGCGCAGCGACGCGGCGATCGCCTCCTGCTCGTTGAAGCAGGGCATCACGATCGCGATCTGCGGCTCGATGCCGGCGTCTGGCTTTGAGCGGTAGAAGAGGCTGAACAGGAAGCGGCTGAGGATGTAGCTGGCCACGCACACGCTGTAGACGCCGAAGAACACGTTGGAGAACATCAGGCCCAGATACGCCGCCTTGTAGGCCATCACGGCGACGATCAGCACGAGCAGGTAGACGGCGGCCAGCGCTTTCAGAGCGCGGTTGAGCGACATCGCCTTCACAGCACGGTTTCCAGACATCCGCATCAGGGAATGTGGCGCTCGCGTCCGGCGGGCATGCGATAGGTGCAGTCGAGCACCGCCTGGCAACGCGCCAGCCAGCCGTAGTCGTGCTGGGGATGGATCGTCACGACGATCGCCAGGTCGTAGTCTTCGGGGCCGAAGCCCGACGCGTCGCGGCGGGGGTCCGGGTCCACGCTTTCCAGCAGCTGATCGCCGACGCGCAGCTCGCCCACCAGCGGGTCGTGGTAGTCGACATGCGCTCCTTCGTCACGCAGGCGCTCGATGATCTCGACAGCCGGAGCTTCGCGGCTGTCTGCCACGCCCGGCTTGTAGGAGACGCCCACCACC
>DATNLQ010000298.1:0-5022 GCA_035602785.1 Solirubrobacteraceae bacterium | reverse complement strand
TTGGCCGGAGGCCTTTGCTGTGCCTCCGGCCGGCGCCCCTGCATGCCTCGATGCCGCGGCTACAAATCCGGGCGTTCGAGTCGACTCGGCACTGTGGCCACCTCCACCTACGACGGGAGTTCGGTCGCTCTGTCGGTCAGGGCTCGATTCGGGTCTTCATGGAAGCTAGCGCCCCGTGGGTACGGGCGGAAGGGCGACCGTACCAGGGTGCGGGCATGACAAGTAGGTATTCGACCTATTCCGTTAATCATCTCTACCCCGTTTATAACCTATGTGCCCGCACCGTGGTGATAGCGATACCCGTATCCTGGTGCTAACGTCACCCGTGTTCTGGTACGGACCAATCGTCGGCGACGAGCCAAGATCTAGACGAAAGCATATGCCACCCACCCCCCGGAAACGACCCAAACGCCCAGCGAAATCGCCGAAACGACCGAAATCAGCGAAATCGCCTCGCGCAGCAAGACCCGCCGACCCACCCGCCGCCGCGCCCGTCCGCTCGATCATGTTCGGCCCAGGCGAAGGCAAGGCGCTCTTCCGGGTCAGGCAGTCGCATGTCGCCAACCACTACAGCCCGCTGATCGCGCGCAAGGCCTACGCCGCCGTCAAGCTCGATCTCGTCCTGCGAGCGATCGCGCTGCTCCCGAAAGACGCGGGCAAACGCGAGGTCGGATTCGTCCTGCGGGACTGGAGCTATGAGGACCTGCACGACCTCGCAAAGGGCACGCCGACGCTCCGGCTCGCGGACGAGCGCCGGGAGACCACGACCCGCCACCTCAAGCGCAAGTGGGTCGGCAACCAGATGAACAAGCTCATCGCCGAGAAGCTAGTGCGCCTCGAGCCACACAAGGGGCGCCCGACTATCATCGTCCTGCGCGACGACGGCAGCGGACTCCCCTTCGACGACCCCGGCGCTGCCGGTGGGCGCGGCGACGATCGTTACCTGACGATCCGCGGGAGCGTCATCGCGTCCGGTCGCCTCGCAACATGGAAGGCACCGCAGCTGGCGGCGTACTTCGCCGCGATCTACGCCGAATATCACCAGGACCGCGGGGAGGGACGGAGCTTCTCGAGCAACGGAACGGGTAGCTGGTGGCGCCAGCTCGCATGGTTCAACAACGCCGAGTGGTACCCGAAGGAACGGATCCTGCTCCCGTTCTCCAAGAGCGTGCTCGAGGACGGGTTGGGTGCGCTCGCTGCCGAAGACCTGATCGCGAGAAGGAAGATCGCGCGGGATCCGCTCAGCAACAAGAAACTCGATTCGGTGCGCGTGCTCTACACCAACCGATTCGCCCAACTGGACGCCGACGTCACGCGAAGCCAACCGAGGCGCCCGCCGAGAACCGATGCCTCATGAGGGGTTCTTGGCTGCGCTGGCGCTACGTTCCAGGCCAACCCGGGATGGTCCATTCGACCGCCACCGGGCGGTTACCGATAAGGCCTGATTGTTCCCCCGCTATGACAGTTATCTGAGCTTGGTGCCCGAGCTTGGCATCTCGGGCGCTGCAAGGTCACGAACGGGGCGCATCCCGGCCCTAATCTCGAAGGTTGGAATAGCTAGTGTCCGTACAGGCGGCCGCTCTGCGTCCATCGCTACACCGCTCTCGACGAGATAGTTGCGATGTGCGACTATTGGCATTATGTGGGGCGATGTAGTTGCTGTCAGCGATCTTCGTTGCGATGTCATCGCAGAACAGCGTGAGCGACTCAGATTGACCAAGGCCGAGACCGCCCGCCGGATGTTCGCTTACCTCTCTGCTCAGGGCGCAGGTGCTCGCAACGGAATCGCACTGACCGGTAGCGGGTTCGGATGGGCGACCGAGAGCTCGTGCCGGCGGGCTATAGACGATCTTGAGGGTGGCAGGCGGTACGTCAAGGAGGCACAGTACGTGGACGCACTGCTTGCCGTGCTGGGCCTCGTACGTCAGGATGTTGGACTTGAGGATTGAGCCGGGACTAAACGACTCCGCCAGCTGAAGCGCATAACCACAATTCGGCTCATCCCCAGGTAGGCAAGGTAATCCATGGGCGAGGTGGCGATTTAGCTAGGCCCAGCGGCGCGGGCGGTTTTCCATGCAACGATCTGGAGTGGCCGTTACGCTGCGCTCGTGTTGGTGTGTGATGTCGTACGAGTTCGGAGAAGGTCCAAGGCACTCCAGCTCCGCCATTGACGGATCTCGTGCCCGGTGCTTGTCTCCATTGCGGCACGACGCTCGTCATCAGTGCCACCACGATAATGTGGACGTACTACCGTCTGGTGAGCAGCAAGTGGAATTCCGCTTTCATGGGCGAACGTTTCGGCATCGGCGCTTCGTGCTTGACCTTCTGGCAAGCGACGGGCAAACGCGCTTACGAGATACAGCCTGCGCGGCTCTGGCCGTCCTTCCCGAGAGGCGGCTTCTCGCGCTGCACGTCTGTAGATCAAGCGTCGAGGAAGGTAACGGACGACTTCTAGGTTGCCACGACGAGCCGATCGCTTTCCAGAGCCCTTCGCCTTCCGTAGACGGTCGATCTCGTAGTGCTGATCACGTACGTCCGGGACAACAAGATCCCGCCATGCTGATAGCACCAACAGCTCGACGGCTGCCTGTGCCTCATGAAAAATGGTCATGCTGTCCGCTCCGTTTTCATCGGATGCCAGTCGCTCGTTTGGAAGCTCATCTCCCAAATGGCCTAGGATCGCAGGAATTTGCAGAACGGCACGGTGTCCAGTGTGTGTGACTGTATCTTCATCACCTAGGGTAATTGTGCCCGAGAACGATCCGGCTGCATGGTCCACAAGGAAGGCGAGATGAAAAGAGGGCTGGGCGCCGGTAATAGTGCGATCCGGGTGCTCCTCGGGCGCTAGGACAATGCGCTTAACACCAAGCTCGTCGAGTTCTATCACGGAAATGGTATCTACTACATAATGACGACGATCTACGATGTCGTCGACTAGTCGATCGCTGAGTTCAGGGTCATCTGGTATGCCGTCTCGTCGAAAGCGTCGGTACGCATCGGCCGACAGTGGTAGCAAATTCTCAGCGCGGCGCGGGACGAACCGAGCCAGCTCAGGCCAGTTGGCAAGCCCGGGCTGATTCGCGGCTAGACGCATGAGATAGGTCAATTGCTCTCTCTCGTCACCGATGAGCGGCTCGCCCCGACCGCGTGACAGCACGGCTCCTTCGCGAAGTTGGCACTCGCTGAGCCATGCCAGTCGTTGCCAGGGAATTAGCCATCCCAGCGCTGGCGCGACCTCCTCGATCTCTAGGCGTGGCATCAGGTCGCGGACTATCTGCTGGAACATGCCCGTGCCGTAGATGGACACGGTCCCACCGCCGTGCGTTCGGATCAACTCGTGAAGCCATGCAAACGACTCGCACAGCTCGCCGAGCCGGATGCTGCCGCTCGTGATGTCCTCGACCGTGCCGTTGATGGTCGTGCCGAAACATATGGCAACGACTTCACGTTCCGGATCGGGGTCATCAGGGGCATATCCGTCCGCCTCGGCCGCGTAGAACTCGAGTAGAGGTTCTGCCATAGGCTCGTTGACCCCACGAACCGAGGCGGCCAACTCGCACCAGCCGCCGAGAACGGCTTGGCCGAACACGTCGAGTTCGCGAGCTAGTGAGCGATGGGGATCAAGCTCGTCCAGAAGCTCGCGATGCTCGCGAGAGAAGAACCGTTCAAGGCCGCTTTCCGTCACCATAGGACGTCAGCCTATCGAGCGACGTCCTCAAGTTGGAATCGCTAGTCGGGACGCGCCGAGATACTGCTGACGGAGGGCCCTTGTCGGACAGGTGAGCGCCCAAGTGCAGCCTGGCTTACGCCGCGCTGCTGTACGTGATCGTCTCCTGGATCTGCACGCCGAGTGCGTCGGCGATGCTCTGTAGCCGGTCGAGCCCTACGCCGCTGTAGTCGTTGGCCTCCCAGCGCTGGACTTGCTGCTCGGCGACACAGATGCGTTCGGCGAGCTTGCGCTGGGTAAGCCTGGCTGCGATGCGGGCTTCGATCAGCGCGATCGGCAGCTCGTGCAGGGACGTGATCTCGCGGCTGGTGATGTGTCCGTCGCGCAGCTTCTCGTAGTGGTCGATCTCGTCACGGAAGGTTTGGATCTGGCTGTCGATGGCGTCGTGCATCAGCTGCTTCAGGCCCGGATCGACGTTCGAGGGGAACTCCCGCTCGTCGTTGGCGGTCAGGCCGCCTTCGAAACCAGCTAGGTGGGCCTTAGTGATGCGATATTCGCGCTCGTTCTTGATCATGGCAGTCCTGTCAGGTCGATGGCGATGATGCCCTTCTGCTGCTTCAACCGATCGCGCTGGAAGAAGTCGAGGTAGGTCGTGCCGTCTGCATCTGCGGGCCACTCGGCGGGGTAGAGCTCGCCTCCGTAGCGCGCCTTCTGTGCAGCTCGGCCGTCGCTGAAGGTCAGAAGCTCGGGATCGAGACGGTCGAGGATGACGCCGCCAGACTCCCAGCAGGCGTCGAAGTCGCCTGGGTGGTCCTTGCTCGTGACGAGGCTACCGTCGAGATATGCGGTGGCGCACCCGGCGCCATTCAACGATCGCAGCGCATCGAGGAGTCCGTCGAGGAGGTCTCGGCGTCGAACGCTGGTTGCGTAGCGAGTCACGATCTCGTTCCAGGTGGCGTGGTGTATGCCCGGCGGAGGCTCCCGCGCTCGTCGAACTCAGGAATCATAACACAACTGTATCGTTGGGTTGGGACGGAACTATCGCTACGTTCTTGGCCAGGGGGAAACTCGCTCCACCGACGCAGCGCCGTTACCGCTAAGAAGGTCTTTCGAAATGTAGGGTCGTGGAGTTCGGTCTTGAATCCTTGGGGTGTGTCTCCGAGGATTGGAGGTCGTGGAGGTGCCTTCTCGATTCGAGATCACTGACGAGCTTTGGGCGGAGATCGAGCCGCTGATCCCTGTGCGCGAGCGGCGTCGTCGCTATCCAGGTCGTAAGGCGATCGACGACCGACTGGCGCTCAACGGGATCTTGCACGTGCTGCACACCGGGATCGCATGGGAGGACTTGCCGCGCG
>DATNLQ010000205.1:0-2480 GCA_035602785.1 Solirubrobacteraceae bacterium | reverse complement strand
GAAAGCCAGCCACTCGGCCGGCAGCGTGCCCGCCGGCACCTCGCCCGCCAGAGGCGGGAAGTAGTCGACCAGGCGCGCCGCCGGGCGTCCTTCGATCAGCGGCCTCACGTCGATGATGCTCATCAGCAGGCGGATCGTGCTGCCGATCTGCAGGTCAGCGGCATTGGGAGGATCGCTGCCCAGCAGGCCCTCGCCGATCCAGCCGTCGATACGATCCAGCTGCGCCGGCAGCGCCTCGAGGTCGGCGCGCGCGGACGCGTCGCTGGCCTTGTTTCTGGTCGCCATCATGCGGGCGGTCAACGGCATCGCCGGGCGCAGCAGCGCCCTCGGCAGCGGTAGCTTGGCGTCTCCCACGTAGCTCTCCATCGCACCCGCGTTGCGCAGGAACGCTGCGTCGATCAGCCTGCGCGGCACGCTCTGAAAGACCTCATCGCCCCAGCGCTCGGCCTCCAGCACCCCCGGGTAATCCCGCTCGCCCGGCGCCGGCACCAGCGGCGGCTCATGCGCCATCTCGTCGAGACGGCGCATGATCGTGCGCGAGCCCACCAGGCGCTCGCCGTCCACGCGCATGCCCGGCACCGTCTGGCCGCCATAGCGCAGCGGCCCGATCAGCAGCTGACTCATCGGCAGCAGGTCCACGCGCTCGTAGTCGATCCCCTTCAGCTTCAGCGCCGCTTCCACCGCCGCGCACGGATGCGAGCCGGGCAACACGTACAGCTTGGGCTTGGTACCCACGGCCATGGTGACGCTCAGCATAATGGTCGCGATGCTGCTCGTGGTCGACGTCGGCAATACGCAAACGCACTTCGGCGCATATCGCGGCGACGAGCTGCTCGAGCACTGGCGTTTTGCCACCGTGCGCCAGTCCACCGCCGACCAGCTTGGAGCGGCGCTGCGCAACCTGCTGGAGCTGCGCGGCTACGGCTTTTCAGACCTGCAGGCCTCGATCGTCTCCTCTACCGTTCCCCAGCTCGAGCCCCAGTGGACGGCGATGGCCAGCCGCTACCTCGGCCACGAGATGCTCGTGGTCGGTCCCGGGACCAGGACCGGGATGGCCATCCGCTACGACAACCCGCGCGAGATCGGAGCCGACAGGCTCGTCAACGCGGTCGCCATCCGCGAGCGCTTTGGCGGCCCGGCGGTATGCGTGGACTTCGGCACCGCCACCACCTTCGACGTGGTCTCGCACGAGGGCGAGTACCTCGGCGGGGCGCTCATGACGGGGATCGAGATCTCCCTGGAAGCGCTCTCCGAGCGCGGCGCGCGTTTGCCCAAGGTCGATCTCGCGCCGCCCAAGAGCGTGATCGGCAAGAACACCATCGACGCGATCCGCTCGGGCGTCGTGTTCGGCTACGCCGGCGCCATCGACGCGATCTTGCGTCGCCTGTATGACGAGCTGGGCGCGCGTCCCCACGTGATCGCCACCGGCGGCCTGGCCGAGCTTGTCGTACCCTTCACCGAGGAGATCAAGGAGGTCGATCAGCTGCTCACGCTGACCGGGCTGCGGTTGCTGCACGAACGCAACAGCTGATGGTCGCCACAATGAACACGTGACCGCCTCCTTGACCGATCCTTGGATGCTTGGCGACGTACGCGTGCCCAACCGCGTCCTGCTCGCTCCCTTGGCCGGCATCGGGAACTGGTTCGTGCGCCTGCAGGCCAAGCGCTACGGAGCAGGGATGGCGGTCTCGGAGATGGTCTCCTCGCACGCGATCCGTCACGGCAACGCGAAGACCTGCACGGAGATGCTGCGTATCGACCCGCGCGAGCGGGAGCCCGGACCGCCTGCTCCCGGCGGGCCCGTGTCGATCCAGCTGTTCGGCGAAGACCCCGACACGATGCGTACGGCAGCAGCCCATGTGGCAGGCCTGGGTGCCGACGCGATCGACATCAACATGGGCTGCCCGGTCGCCAAGGTCCAGAAGACCGGCGCCGGCGCCGCGCTGCTGGCCGACCCCGACCGCGCGGTCGCCGTCGCCCGGGCCACCGTCGAGGGCGCTGGCGCAACCGAGGCCGGTCCGCTGCCCGTCACGGTCAAGTTGCGCTCGGGCCTGCGTCCCGACGACACCAGCGGGTTCGAGCTCGCCCACCGCCTGGTCGCGGAGGCTGGCGTGGCCGCGATCGCCTTCCACCCACGCTCGGCTTCGGTGCAGCACAAGGGCGTCCCCGACTACCAGCTCGCGGCCGCGCTGGTCGCCTCGCTGCCCGCGCCCGTGATCCTCACCGGAGGGTTGAGCGACGCTGCCAGCGTGCGCCAGGCGTTTGCTGTCACCGGCGCCCAGGCGGTCATGATCGCCCGCGGCGCGCTCGGCAACCCCTGGCTGTTCGAGCGCCTGCTCGGCGAGCGCGAGTCCGAGCCGACGCGCACGGAGGTGCTGGCGGAGCTCGACTGGACGATCGAGCGCGCGGTCGAGCACCTCGGCGAGCCTCGCGCGACACGCTATCTGCGCAAGTTCTATCCCTGGTACGTGACCCGGCTG
>DATNLQ010000196.1:0-2172 GCA_035602785.1 Solirubrobacteraceae bacterium | reverse complement strand
CGTGGTTTTCAACGTGATGCTGATAGCGCGCGCGCCGCTGCAGCTGTTTCAGGCGATCCAGACGTCGCTGCTGCCGCATCTGACGGGCCTGGAGACGACCGAGGGCCATGCGGCGTTCGCACATGCGATCCGTATCACTCTGCTGGCGATCGCCGCGTTCGCGCTGGCGGTCGCCCTGGGGCTGCTCGCGGTGGGGCCGCCGGTGATGAGCCACCTGTTCGGCCAGCACTTCCTCTACAACCGCCTGGGCCTGGCCGTGATCGGGATCGGGATGGGCTTTCACCTGTGCTCGGGGGCGCTCAACCAGGCGGCGCTCGCGCGAGACCGCGCCCGCGCCGCGGCCGCCTGCTGGTTGGTGGCGGCGGCGGCGTTCGTCGCGTGGATGCTCAGCTCGGTCGTGCACGGACAGCTGCTGCGCGCGGAGATCGGCTACGCGGGCGCCACGCTACTGCTGTCGCTGATGCTGGCCGAGCTCTACCGGCGAGGAAGCACGGCGCGCGTTGTGAGCACGTGAGGCGACGCGATCGTCAGTCGGCGTCGACCGACCGCGCGATCGCCCTGTAAGCCTCGCCCGGGTCGCCCGCGCCAAAGATGGCAGACCCGGCCACGAACACGCTGGCACCGGCCACCCGGCATCGCGGCGCGGTGTCGGGGTCGATGCCCCCGTCGACCTCGACGGCGACATCCGCGCCGACGATGTGGGCGACGCGCGGGAGCTTGTCGAGCGAGTGCTCGATGAACGGCTGGCCGCCCCAGCCGGGATTGACGGTCATGCACAGAGCGAGGTCGATGTCGGTGGCGACCTCGGCGAGCGCCCCCACGGGCGTGCCGGGATTGATCGCAAGACCCACGCCTGCACCACTCTCGCGGATGAGGTTGGCGGTGTAGGCGACGTGCGGCGTGGCCTCCGCGTGGAAGGTGATCGAGTGCGCGCCCGCGTTGACGAACTCGCCGACGTGGCGCTCGGGGCGCTCGACCATCAGATGCACCTCGAGCATCCCCCCCGCCTCGCGCACGCCCTCGGCCAGCGCGGCGACGACGACCGGACCAAGCGTAATCGGCGGGACGAAGTGCCCGTCCATGACGTCGCAGTGGATGACCCTCGCGCCGGCCGCCAGCACCTCCCCCACCTGCTCGCGCAGCCGCCCAAAGTCCGCCGACAGGATCGAGGGCGCCACGCGCACCCCGCGCAGCAGGTCGTTCATACGGCTTGAAGCATCGAGTCGCCGCAGTTATTGCACTTGAGGACGGCGGTGGAGGACATCCTGACGATCGTGGAGTGCTCGCCACAGTTGGGGCACACGGAGGTGAGCTCGAAGCGGTGCAGGCAGTACACGCAGCGGTAGCGCCCGGGCAGGTTGGTGGGGCGCAGCCATGGCTCGCCACAGTTGGGGCATTGCGGGCCCAGGTCGATGGCCGCCTTGGCCGGCACCCGCGACTCTCCGTCCACGGCTCAGCTCCTTCTGAGCCGGGCGATGAAGAACCCGGCGGTGTGGTCGCGGTGGGGCAGCGTCAACAGGGGGCGCGCAGCACCCGAGGATCCGGACTTGCCGGCCGCTGGCGGGAGGGCCAGTGCGAATTGCGGCAGCTCGGCGGCGAGATCGTCGAGGCGAAAGTCGGGGCGGGAGTCCAGGAAGGCTGCGATCAGGCGCTCGTTCTCATTCGAGGAGATGGTGCACGTAGAGTAGACAAGCACGCCTCCCGGACGGAGGGCGCGGGCGCCGGCGGCGAGAATCTGCGCTTGTACGCCGCCCATCTCGGCGATCGCGTGCGGCGTGGCGCGCCAGCGCAGGTCGGGTCGCGCCTGCAGCGTGCCAAGGCCCGAGCAGGGCGGGTCGACGAGCACGCGGTCGAATGGCGGCTCGTCGGGCGCTCGCGCCAGCGCGGCATCGGCGACCTCTACGCGGATGTTGCCTGCGCGCAGGCGCTGGGCGGTGAGCTGCAGGGCGGCGGCTCTGCGCGGATGGCGCTCAACGGCGACAACCTCGCCGCTGCCGGCCATCAGGGCGGCGATGTGGGTGCTCTTGCCGCCGGGCGCGGCGCACAGGTCGAGCACCCTCTCCCCCGGCTGCGGGTGCAGCGCGCGCGCGACGAGCATGGCGGCGCGCGACTGCGCGATGAAGGCGCCCGTCTGCCACAGCGGGCTGGCGTGCGCGTCAAATGGCCCGTCGA
>DATNLQ010000191.1:0-4208 GCA_035602785.1 Solirubrobacteraceae bacterium | reverse complement strand
GACCTCGGTCGCGGCGGTGAAGTGGCACACGCCGTTGCGCTCGTGCACGCGCGATCCCCCCAGCCCCGCCATGTCGACGTCCTCGCCGGTCACCTCCGCGACGACGCCCGGGCCGGTCAGGAACATCGCCGCGCGGCCCGTCATGATCACGAAGTCGTTCAGCGCGGGGCCATAGGAGGAGCCGCCCGCGGCCGGTCCGCACACGATCGAGATCTGCGGCACCAGGCCCGACAGGCGCACGTGCTCGCGAAAGATCGAGCCATAGCCCGACAGCGCGGCCAGGCCCTCCTGCATGCGCGCGCCCGCCGACTCGATGAAGCCGATCACCGGCACGCGCGCGCGACCGGCCAGGCGCAGCACCTCCACGAGCGTCTGCGCGTGCGCCTCCCCCAGCGAGCCGCCCGCGAACGACGCGTCCTGCGCGTAGCAGTAGACCTGGCGCCCGTCCACGCGCGCGTGCGCGCCCAGCACGCCGTCGCCCGCCTGCGCGCGCTCGCCCATCCGCCGCGAGCGCACGCGGGTGCGCAGCAGGTGCAGCGATCCGGGGTCGGTGAGGGCCTCCAGGCGCTCCAGCGGCGTCAACCGCTCATCTTGGCGCTCGAGCAGGGCGAGCGTCATGCCGCCTCCAGGCACAGCACCGCGTTGTGGCCGCCAAAGCCGAAGGAGTTGGACAGCGCGAGCGCCGCGCGCCCCGCCTCGACTTGCAGCGGGCGAGCGGCGCCGGGCACGTAGTCGAGGTCCAGCTCGTCCTCGGCCTGCACCAGCCCGAGCGTGGGCGGAGCGATGCGGTCGCGCAGCGCCAGCAGCGTGGCCACCGCCTCCACAGCGCCGGCCGCGCCCAGCAGATGGCCGATCGCGGACTTGGTCGAGGACACGGGAATCTCGCCCGCGCGCTCGCCCAGCGCAAGCTTGATCGCATTCGTCTCCGCGCGGTCGTTCAGCGGCGTAGATGTGCCGTGGGCGTTGACATAGTCGATCTCCTGCGCGCCCACGCCCGCGTCGTCCATCGCCGCGACCATCGCCGCGGCCTGGCCCGCGCCGTCGGCCAGCGGCGCGGTCAGATGGTGCGCGTCCGAGCTCGCGCCAAAGCCCTTGAGCGTGCCCAGCGCGCGCGCGCCGCGCCCATGCGCCTCGCCGGCGCGCTCGAGCACCAGCACGGCCGCTCCCTCGCCCATCACGAAGCCGTCGCGCAGAGCGTCAAACGGACGCGACACACCGCTCGGCGACAGCGCGTCGAGCGCCGCGAAGGCTGCGCGCGCAAGCGGCAGCAGCCCCGCCTCCGAGCCGCCCGCCACGACCGCGTCGGCTTCTCCGCTCTGGAGCATGCGCAACGCGCAGCCGAGCGCGTTCGCGCCCGACGCGCACGCGGTGCTGACCGCGAACGACGGCCCCCGCAGGCCGTGGCGCAACGACAGCGCGGCAGCGCCCGCGTTGCTCATCATCAGCGGGATCGCCAGCGGCGAGACTCCCTCGGGGCCGCGGTCGCGCAGCGCTTCCTGGCCTTGCACGAGCGTGCCGATGCCGCCGATGCCCGTGCCCAGCACGCAGCCGATGCGCTCAGAGGGGTACGGCAGCCCGCCGCCGGACTCTTCTTCCCAGCCGGCATCCGACAGCGCCTCCGCGCACGCTGCGATCGCCAGCTGGGTGAAGCGGTCGGCGCGGCGCGCCTCCTTGGCGGTGAGGAAGTCGCGCGGGTCGAAGTCCGCACAGGACCCCTCGCCGTCGTGGATCCCGACCATGCCCGCGCTCCAGCGCTCGTGCAGAGCGCGCGCGCCGACGCCCAACGGCGTGACCGCGCCCACGCCCGTGACGAGCACCGGCTCGGCCCGGCTGGAGGCGCCAAGCTGGCGCGCGCGGGTAGAGAGGATCTGCCCCACGCCTACACCCGCTCGGCGATCAGCCTGATCGCGTCGTCGACCGTCTTGACGTCGGCCACATCTGAGCCCTTGAGCTCCACGCCGTAGGACTCGTGCACGATCTGGGAGAGCTCGGCGAGGTCCAGCGAGTCGATGTCGAGCGCCTCGAAGGTGGCGTCGCGGCTGATCTCGTCGGGGTCTGCGCCAAACGTCTGCAGCGATTCGATCACGAGCTGCTCGATCTGGTCTTCGGTCACGGTGGTGCTCATCGCACTCCTCTCCTGTCGCTTTCCATTGATGCTTTGTGTCCTTCGCTCACGCGGACAGTCCCCCGTCCACGTAGAGAGTCGTCCCGGTCACGTAGCCCGCCTGCTCGGACGCCAAAAAGCGCGCGCACGCGGCCACGTCCTGCGGACTGCCCGCCCGGCGAGCGGGCACGGCGCCCAGCAGCTCTCCGTCGAGGTCTGCGGTCATGTCGGTCTCGATCAGCCCCGGGGCGATCGCGTTGACGGTCACACCGCGGCGGGCCACCTCCACGGCGACCGTCTTGGTCATCGCGATCAGACCGGCCTTGGCAGCCGCATAATTGGCCTGCCCGGCGTTGGCCCGCGGCCCAACCACCGAGGCGATGTTGATCACGCGCCCGAAGCGCTCGCGGATCATTCCCCGCAGCGCATGCCTGGTCGCGCGGAAGGCCGCGCTCAGATTGGTGTCGATGACCTGATCCCAGTCGGCGTCGCTGAGCGACAGCGACAGATCGTCGCGGCGCACGCCGGCGTTGTTGACGAGCACGAGCACGCGCCCGAGCTCGCGCTCGCTCGTCTCGAACAGTCGCCCGATCTGCTCGGGCTCGGTCACGTCGGCGCACACCGCCAGCGCCCGGCCGTCGCGCGCTGCGATGCGCTGCACGATCTCGCCGGCGGCCTGCTCGTCGGCGCGGTAGTTGACCGCCACCGGCCAGCCGTCCGCCGCCAGCGCGCATGCGATCGCTGCGCCGATGCCGCGCGAGGCGCCCGTCACCAGCGCGCAGCCCTCGCGCACCCGAGGCGTGCCGATCTCGCCGGCGACCGGGCCCGCGCTCGTGCTCTGCGCGACGCTCACGGGCCACCCCACGTGATCACGGTTGCGCCCCACACGAGGCCGGCGCCGACCGCGCCGAGCACGACCCGCGCGCCCGGCGTCAGCGCACCGGCGCGCTGCGCCTCGGCGAGCGCCAGCGGCACGCTCGCCGCGCTGGTGTTGCCGAGCTGCGCGATGCAGTCGAACACCCGCTCGTCGGCCACGCCCAGCCGCTCTGCGACCGCCGACAGGATGCGCCCGTTGGCTTGGTGGTAGACGAACAGGTCGACGTCGCCAAGCGACAGCCCGGCCTGTTCGAGCACCTGCTCGGTGGAGCTGGCCAGGCGGTGCACCGCCATCAGGAACGTCTCGTGCCCTTCCATCTCCAGCACGCCGCGCTCGCGCGTGGCCCGGATGGCAGACGCGGCGGCGCCGTCGCTGGCGAGCACGAACGGCCCGATCTGCCCGTCGGCGTCGCCGCTGACCACCAGCGCACCTGCGCCGTCGCCGAACAGCGGCGCCGTGCGACGGTCGTCGAAGTCGACGAAGCGCGTGAGGATCTCCGCGCCGATCACCAATACATTGCGCGCGCGGCCCGCCTCGATCCATGCGGTCGCGTGGGCCAGCGCCGCGATCGCGCCCGCGCACGCAGCGCCCACGTCGATCGCCGCAGCGTTGATCGTGCCGAGCTCGTGCGCCACCAGCGGCGCGGTCGACGGGGTGATCTCGTCGGCCGCCAGCGTGGCCACGAGCACCATGTCGACCTCGCTCGCGTCGATCCCCGCGTCCACCAGCGCCGCCCGCCCGGCTGCAGCGGCCAGGTCGCTGACGCGCTCGCCCGGCGCGGCGTAGCGGCGCTCGGCGATGCCGGTGCGCCGCGTGATCCAGTCGAGGTCCACCCCTACGCGGGCCGCGATCTCGGCGCTGGCGACCCTGCGCCGGGGCAGCGCGGCTCCCAGGCCGACGATGCCCGCCGTGCGCAATGTTCGCTCGCGCGCCGGCGGGGCGTGCAGCAGCGAGGTTGCCGTGTCAGGCGCCATCGCCCGCTCCCACCGCGACCGGGGCCGCCAGCTCGTCTGGATCGATCGCGCGGGCGGCGGGCAGGTTGCGGCGCACGAGCTTGGCCAGCACGCTGCCCGGGCCGAAGTCCACGAACTCATCCGCGCCCAATGTCGCCAGGGCCAGCATCGTCGAACGCCAGCGCACCGGCTGGACGATCGCCGCCGCCAGCTCCTCGCGCACGTCGTCAAAGGGCCTGGCGCTCCAGCCGCAGATGACCGGAACGACCGGCTC
>DATNLQ010000187.1:0-3780 GCA_035602785.1 Solirubrobacteraceae bacterium | reverse complement strand
ACTCCCAGCCCGGCGATGACGCCGTCCAGCCACATCCTCGCGGGCACCTTGCGCTCGCGCACGCGCGCCAGGCCCATGATCCCGATGTAGCAGCACGGGTAGAGCGTCAGCCACATGCCGTCGCAGATGGACGGGATGGGGGGGTTGCGCAGGTGTTCGATCCAGGCCGCCCACAGCACGTTGCCCACGCCGTAGATCGAGATGCCGAACGCGAAGATCATCCACGATCGCCGCGAGTCGGTCGTCGACAGCGCGCGCCAACAGACGATCACCCCCACGAGGATGTACACGGCCGACGTGACCCAGTCGCGGATCGGCTGCTCGACGCCGCTCCCGCCGACGCCGAAGATCGCATTGATCCCGGTGGCGGCGACACTGGCGATCAGCAGCGCGCTGACTGCGCGCAACCAGCGGCGCTCGCCTGGGCGCAGCGTCGATGAGAGAGGCAGCAGTGAGGTGCGCATGGCCGGCGTATCGGACGAGGCCAGTTATTGGATTAGTTCATTTTTTGAGATTTAGATCGGGTAGCGTTTCTTGTTGGCGAATGTCACTTGAACTACTCGACTACCGTTTCTGTCGAGGGTGTGCCCGTCGTGTGTCAGGTACGCACCGCCCGAGAGCGGGGCGCTGGTCTTGAACATTGGGCCGAAAGGCGGCTTTCGCGGCGAAGGCGCCACTCGTTGGCGACGGTCGAGCAGAGCCCACGGCGAAGTCCGCGTCGACGTCAGATCTCGGCTGTTTGAATCAGCGTGCTGATAGTCGCAAGCCGGCGCGTGCAAGCGGGCGTGCAGACTGTCGAGCCTGAGTGGACGCGGCGAGCGGTCGGGCCGGCTCAGTTGCGGCGGTCGCTGCCGCGCAGGCGCACGAGCGGGCGCCACGGCGCGGACGTGGCCGACCCGGAGGCGTCCCTGAAGCGCACGCGCTCGGGCGCGGCGGGACCGTGGAGCAGGAATCCCTGCCCGACCGAGCAGTCCAGCTCGCGGGCGAGCGCCAGCTGGCGGTTGGTCTCGATGCCGACCGCGACGGCCGTCAGGCGCGCCTCGGTGGCCAGCGCGATCGCGCCCGCGAACGTCGCACGCCCGGACTTGTCGCGGTCAAAGCTCTCCATCAGGCCGCGGTCGAGCTTGAGGACGTCCAGCGGCAGGTTGCCGGGCAGCCCCAGCGAGTACTGGCCCGAGCCGAAGTTGTCCAGCGCGATCGACACGCCCAGGCGCTTTACGTCTCTGAGCGCCTCGCTGGCGCGATCGGGGTCGCGCATGACGGCCTCCTCGCTGACCTCTATGCACAATGCGCGGCCGGGCAGGCGGCAGTAGGTCAGCTCCTCGCGCACCCGCTCGGCCAGGTCCAGCTCGGTCAGCTCGCGCGCAGAGACGTTCACGGAGACCGGCACCGTGATGCCGTTTCGCCGCCATGCCTCGGCCTGGGCGCACGCGGTGTGCAGCACCCAGTTGCCGATCTGCACGATCAGCTCGCTCTCGGCCGCGCGCGGCAGGAAGGTGGACGGGAGCATCTCGCCGCCCTGCTGGCGCTCTGAATCGAGCGGGCGCCAGCGCACGAGCGCCTCGCAGCCCACGGCGCGCCCGCCCCGCAGCGGCATGATCGGCTGGTAGGCCAGTAGCAGCTCCTGGCGGGGCAGCGCATGGTGCAGGCGGCCCTCCATCTCGGCGTACGCGTCCATCTCGCGGCGCAGGCTCTCGTCGAACAGCACCAGGCGCCTGCCGCCGGAGCTCTTGGCGCGATACATCGCCAGGTCGGCCTCGCGCAGCATGCTCTCGGGGTCGCGTTCGGGGTCCTGCGAGACGGCCACTCCCACGCTGCCCAGCACAGAGGCTTCGGCGGAGCCCAGATGGAACGGCTGCTCGAGGGCGCCGAGCACGCGTTCGCCCAGCGCCAGCGCCTCGCCGACGCTCTCGATGTCCTCGGCCAGGATCACGAACTCGTCGCCTCCCAGGCGGGCCACGGTGTCGCTGTCGCGCATCAGCTCGGCCAGTCGCTCTGACACGGATATCAGCAGGCGGTCGCCGGCCTCGTGTCCGAGGTTGTCGTTGACCGCCTTGAACTTGTCCAGGTCGATGAACAGCAGCGCCACGACCCCGCTTGAGCGGTGCATGCGCGACAGCGCCTGGCGGGCGCGGTCCATCAGCAGGAGCCTGTTGGGCAGCCGCGTGAGCGGGTCGTGCAGCGCCTGGCGCTCCAGCCACATGCGGTCGGTGACGTCCTTGGCGGCGGCGTACCACATGTCGCCGTCGCGGCGCGCGCTCCACAGCAGCCAGCGCCAGGAGCCGTCGCGGTGGCGGTAGCGGTTGGTGAAGTTCTCGAGCACCGGCTGCCCGTCGCGCACGAGCATGGCGGCGGCCGTCTGCTGCACGTCATCCGGGTGGATTAGCTCCTGGATCGGCTGTGCCAGCAGCTCGTCGCGCGACCAGCCCAGCAGCTGCTCCCAGGCCGGGTTGAGCAGCGTGAAGCGCCCGTCGACGGAGATCGTTGCGAGCAGGTCGCTGGTCATCTCGAACAGCCGCGCGATGCGCCCCTCGCCGTGCAGCGCCGTTGCGTCGCCCGGGTCGTGGGTCACGCCCGCCGCGCTGTGAGGATTTCTAGCCGTGTGGGCCCCCATCTCTGCTTACCACGTCGGCCCCAGAGCCCGGTTTCTGGGGTCGACCGGCGGTCTGTGGACGGATTGCCGACGGACGACCATGTGATTGCTCGTTCTGGGGCTGGCCACAGCTGTCAAGCCAGGCGCGAGCGGAGCCCTTGCGCGCCCCGCGCGCTCGTCAGCAGTAGGCCGTCGCTACGCTCAAGCGGACGGCGCGGGGTCAGTACGCGCTGCCGATGGGCGCGGCCGACGACTCGACCCCGCCGGCCTGCTCGGCCGCTGCGTTGGCCGACGACGACACGTCCGCCCCGCGCAGGTATCGCCACACCGACAGGCACATGATGATCGTGAGGAGGATCGCGCTGGAGACGCACTCCTCGCAGATTTTGTGCAGCGTGAAGATCTCGCGATAGGTCAGGTAGAGGCTGAAGCCAAAGCCGCCGAAGGTGAGCGCGGCCGTGGCGAAACGCGTGCGCTCCTGTTCGGGCGCCAACAGCGAGCCGAGGATCAGCACGTAGCCGATCAGGCCGATCAGCGCGACCGACACGCCGGCGAGCTCGGAGTACTGCGAATGCTGGACCTGGTTGCACGTGTTGCCTTTGGTCGAGCAGATCGGCGCTTCGCCCGAGTAGTGCACGTAGGTCAGGTAGCTGGCGAGGGCCACGCCCAGGGCGGTCAGCACGATGAGCGTGATCCTGATGCGCCGGGTGATCATCGCCGTGCTAGCTCTTGAGCAGTTGTTCGACGGCTGTGTTGACGAACGTGGGGTCGCTCGGCGCGCCGGTGAATTCGAGCTTGCTCATCGCACCGCCGCTGCGTCCGATCAAGAACGACGGCGTGCCGGTGAAGCCGTTGGTCTTCGCCGCTTCTTCGTCGACGGTGACCTGCTTTGCCAGTTCCTGGTTGTTGCGATCGCTGGTCCACTGCGTGAGGTTCAGCCCGGGCACCTGTTTGGCGATGCCCTGGAGGTAGCTTTCGGTGACGTAGCCGCTGTCCTCTTCGCCCTGCTCGTGGTAGAAGGTCTCGATGAAGTACCAGGCCTTGTTCTGCTTGCCGGCGGCCAGCGCGGCGACCTGCTGGGTTTTGAAGACTTCCGGTTCGCGCGTGGCCGTCTCGAGCGAGCGATATTCGATCCTCAGCTTGCCCGTGCGCACCCACTTGGGGATGACCGTGGGAAGGGAGCCGAG
>DATNLQ010000154.1:0-3126 GCA_035602785.1 Solirubrobacteraceae bacterium | reverse complement strand
CTGCCCAAGCGCGCCGGCGTCTCGGCTGACGCCCTGGTTGGCGCTCTGATCTCCCGTCGCGTTGGACGGCGTAGGGGTGCGCCGCACGTATGGCCGAGCGCCCTCTCGGCCGGTCGCGTCGGGCGGAAGCTCCGCGTCCGTGACGAGCGGCTCGCGCAGGGGGAAGTTGAGGTGGACCGCGCCGGGCCGGCCTTCGAGCGCGGTCCAGTAGGCGCGGCAGGCGAGCGTGCGCATCCAGCGCAGATGCTCGGTGTCGCCCTTTTGCACGTCGACCTCGAAGAACCACTTGGCGGCGCTGCCGAACAGCTTGAGCTGGTCGATCGCCTGGCCCGCGCCGTTCTCGCGCAGCTCAGGCGGACGGTCAGCGGTGAGCAACAACAGCGGTACGCGCGCCTCGTGCGCCTCGATCGCGGCCGCCAGCAGCTCGGCGGCGGCAGTGCCGGAGGTGCACGTGACCGCAACCGGCAGCCCGGACGCCTTGGCCAGGCCCAGCGCGAAGAACCCGGCGCAACGCTCGTCCACGTGCGAGAAGCAGCGCAGGCGCGGCTCGCCCGCCAGCGCCAGCACCAGCGGCGCGCAGCGCGAGCCCGGCGACGTGCATGCGGCTCGCATCCCGCAGCGGGCGAGCTCGTCCACGAACGCCCGCAGGAGCGAGTACGTGACTGTGGCGGGGTCGGTGGGATGGCGGGCCATACGATGGATGTCGTGCCGGAGAACATCGTCCTGCTGCACGGGTTCAGCGGCACGCACCGCGCCTGGGACGGGGTGCGTCAGCGCTTGGACGGCGAACGCTATCGAGTGCTGGCGCTCGACCTGCCCGGCCACGGCGCCGCAGCCGACGCCGAGCGCCCGATCACGTTCGCGGGTTGCGTCGAGCACGCGCTCGCGCGCTCGCCCGAGCGTTTTGCGCTGTGCGGCTACTCGCTCGGCGGGCGCGTGGCGCTGCACGTGGCGTTGGCGGCGCCCGAGCGGGTCGGGCGGCTCGTGCTCGTGTCATGCAGCGCGGGCATCGAGGACCCGGCCGAGCGCGCTGCCCGCAGGATGGACGACAGACGCTTGGCCGATGAGCTGGAACACATGCCCTTCGAGGATTTCATCGAACGCTGGCGCAGCCAGCCGCTGTTCGCCGACGAGCCGGCGCAGGTGCGACAGCTCGCGCGTGAGGACCAGCGGCGCAACCGGCCCGATGCCCTCGCGGCCGTCCTGCGCGGGATCGGCACGGGCGAGATGCAGCCGCTGTGGGATCGCCTGGGCGAGCTTGCGATGCCGGCCACGGTGGTGGTCGGAGAGCGCGATGTGAAGTACCGCGCGCTCGGGGCGCTGATGGTGGCGTTGCTGTCCGACGGCGAGCTGGTCGTCGTGCCAGGCGGGCATGGGCTGCTGCTGGAGAATCCCCAGGCTGTCGTTGACAGACTGAGCTCATGACCAAGCCTGTTCGGGCTCGCGAGGCCAAGACACTGCCGGAGGGTCGTGACGGTCAGAACATCCCGTCTCACGATGGTGGGATGTTCTGGTTCAGATGGAACAGGTTGGTCGGGTCGTAGCGGTCCTTGAGCGCGCGAAGTCGGGCAAACTTCTCGGTCCCGTAGGCCGCCTGCACCCGATCCTCGCCCTCGGAGGAGAGGAAGTTGATGTAGGCGCCGCCGGTCAGCGACGGCTCCATCTCGGCATAGAGACGCTGCGCCCAATCGATGTGGGTCTCCAGACCCCCGCCCGGCTCGTGCGTGGTGGCGATCGCGTTGAGCACGAACGGCGCCTGGCGCTCGCCTTGGGCGGTCTCGTCGTCACCGACACGCGCGATCGCGCCGCCGAAGTGCTGGATGTGGATCTCCGAGGACGGGGAGGTCGCGTTCTGATGGAAGCGGGCCATCGTCTCGATCGCGTGGTCGTCGAGCTCGCGGAAGTAGCCCGCCTTCATGTAGGCCTGGGTGCCCTTCGGCCAGAGCGCGTCGAGCAGGCTCTGCATCTGCACGTAGGGCATCGGGCCGACCAAATCGGCGACGGGGTCGCCCAGGTCGCGGATCGGCTGAATCGTCTTCATCCCCTCCTCGGGGTCGCCGGAGTAGCAGCCGACCAGGGCGACGAGCTTCTTGCCGTGCCAATCTTCGGGCAGGAAGGGGGCGGGTGGCGCGGTGATCAGATTGACCAGGGTGCTCAGCTCATCCGGCAGGTCGCGCGCGAAATCGCGGTAGAAGCGCATGACCTCCACGGCGCGGTCACCCGGATAGAAGACCGGGCCGGCGGCCACGGTCGGGCCGACCGGGTGCAGGTCGAGCTCGAAGGCGGTGACGACGCCGAAGTTGCCTCCTCCCCCGCGCAGGCCCCAGAAGAGGTCGGGGTTCTCCGTCGCGCTCGCGGTGAGGATCTGGCCGTCGGCGGTGACCACCTCGGCCGAGCGCAGGTTGTCGCAGGCCAGGCCGTGCTTGCGCATCAGCCAGCCGATCCCGCCGCCCAGCGTGAAGCCTGCGACGCCGGTGGTCGAGATCAGGCCCCCGGTGGTGGCGAGGCCGTGCTCCTGGGTGGCGGCGTCGAGCTCTCCCCAGGTGAGGCCGCCCTCGGCGGTGGCGGTGCGGCCGCTCACATCCACGGTGATGCCCTTCATCGGCGAGAGGTCGATGACGATGCCGTCGTCGCAGGTCGAGAAGCCGGGAATGCTGTGGCTGCCGCCGCGCACGGCGACGTCGAGCCCCTCGCTGCGCGCGAAGCCGATTGCGTGGCGCACGTCGGACGCATCGGCGCAGCGGGCGATCACCGCCGGGCGGGCGTCATGGGCGCCGTTCCAGATCGAACGAGCCTCGTCGTAGGCACTGTCGCCGGGCTGGATCATCTCTCCGTGCAGCCCGTCCTCGAACTCCTTCAGCGTTGCTGCTCCAAGCACTCCTTGCGTAGCCATGCCGGGCCCCCTTCTCAGTTCGGTTGTTTGACGTCGCGTTTCGACGACGCTCAGCGAGGCTACGGTCCGCCTCTTAACGACGACTTTGCAGTGTCTTAGTAGTACTTTGGTAGTTTTGTCACTCGTGTTGGGGGTGCTGGTGAAGGGTTAGGGCGGCGAGGTCGATCGTCTGCTGGCAGGTGGTGCAGCGGCCGGTCCAGCACTTGATTAGGGGCTGGAGCAGGAGGACTGCC
>DATNLQ010000144.1:0-20429 GCA_035602785.1 Solirubrobacteraceae bacterium | reverse complement strand
CCCGGGCCCGCCTGCTATGGCCGCGGCGGCCTTGCGCCGACCGTCACCGACGCCAACCTGCTGCTCGGGCGCCTGCTCGCCGACGCCCCGCTCGCCGGCGGGGTCGCGCTCGACCGGCACGCGGCCGAGCACGCCGTGTCGCAGCTGGCCGACGAGCTCGGCCTCGACGTGATCGCCTGCGCCGAAGGGATCGTCCGCGTGGCCGAGGCTGAGATGCTCGGCGCGCTGCGCGTGATGACCGTCCAGCGGGGCATCGACCCGCGCCGCTTCGCGCTGATGGCCTTCGGCGGCGCCGGACCGCTGCACGCCGCCGCGCTGGCCGGCGAGCTGGGCATCTCGCGCGTCATCTGCCCCGCCGCATGCGGCGTGCTGTGCGCGCTGGGCCTCGCCGCCGCCGCTCCGCGCCGCGACGTCTCGCGCACGCTCATGCTCGATGCCCCTAGCCTGTCGGCCGAGCGCCAGGACTCCGAGCGCGCCCTCCTAATCGCCCAGGCCAGCGCCGCGCTCGCGCTCACACCCGTACGCGTGCGCGTGCGCCACGAGCTGCGCTACCGCGGCCAATCCTTCGAGCTGGCAGTCGACGAGGAGCTGGGCACGCGCGACGGACTCTCGCCCACGCAGCTCCACGACGCCTTCGCCCGCGCGCACGAGCAGCGCTACGGCTACCGTGACGAGTACGCCGAGATAGAGCTCGTCACCATGCGCGTGTCCGTCTGGGGCGCCGCGCCCTCGCTGCAGCCGCGCGCAGCGCGCGCCACGTCCACCGCCACCGAGGTCCAGCCGATCGTGTTCGCCGGCGAGGCCATCGCCGCCACCGTCCATCGCGGCGAGCCACCGCCCCACAGCGTCCTGCCCGGCCCCGCAGCCGTCGCGCTGCCCGACGCCACCGTGCTGATCCCGCCCCACTGGTCGGCGACCGTCGACGAGTACGGCACCATCCACCTCCTGCGCCAGCAGCCGCAAGCCTGACCGATGCCCGATCCAGACCAGCCCCAACCTCTGCCCGACAACGACCCGATCGAGCTGCAGATCATCGCCGGCGCGCTGCGTGCGGCCTGCCAAGAGATGGGCGTCGTGCTCGTCCGCTCCGCGCACTCGTCCAACATCAAGGAGCGTCGCGACGCGTCCACCGCGCTGTTCGACGCCGACGGCCAGATGGTCATGCAGGCCGAGCACATCCCCGTGCACCTCGGCGCCATGCCCGCCGCCGTCGCCGCCGTGCTCGACCACGAGCACGCCCCCGGCGTCTCATGGATCCTCAACGACCCGTTCGCCGGCGGCACCCATCTGCCCGACATCACCGTCATCACGCCTGTCTTCGCGCCTGGTGACCGTCTTCTCGGCTTTGCTGCCAGCCGCGCCCACCACGCCGACGTGGGCGCCCGCCTGCCCGGCTCGATGCCCGCCGACAGCCGCTCGCTGGCCGAAGAGGGAATCGTGATCTCCCCGCGCGCGCTCGACGAGGCCGCCATCGAGGAGATCGTCAACCGCATGCGCCAACCGGCCGAGCGCCGCGCCGACCTGCGCGCCCAGCTCGCCGCCAACCGCGTAGGCGTGCAGCGGATGGCGCAGCTGGCCCAGCGCCTGGAGCAGGAAGGGGCCTGGTCGCTGCGCCAGGCCACCGACGCCGTGCTCGACTACTCCGAGCGGCGCACGCGCGCCTGCCTGGCCGCGCTGCCCGATGGGGTCAGACAGGCCCAAGACGTGCTCGAGGCACCAGAGGGCGACCTGGTGCTGCATCTGCGCGTGGTCGTCGACGGCGAGCGCCTCACGCTCGACTTCGCCGGCAGCGCCCCCCAGCACGAGGGCAACCTCAACTGCCCGCTCGCGGTCACCCGTTCTGCATGCCTGTTCGCGGTGCGCGTGCTGACCGATCCTGACATCCCCTCATCGGCCGGCGCGTACCGGCCGATCGAGGTGCGCGCTCCCGCTGGAAGCGTTCTCAACGCGCGTCCGGGGGCGGCCGTGGCCGCGGGCAACGTCGAGACATCCTCGCGCGTCGCCGACCTGGTCCTCAGCGCCTTCGGCCGCGCCCAGGGGCAGGGCACGATGAACAACCTCACGCTCGGCAACGACCGCTTCTCCTACTACGAGACGCTCGGCGGCGGCCAGGGCGCCTGCCCTGACGCGGATGGGCCGAGCGGCGTGCATGTCGCCATGAGCAACACGCTCAACACCCCCATCGAGGCGCTCGAGCGCGAATTCCCGCTGCGCGTGCTCGAGTACGCGCTGCGCCGCGGGTCGGGTGGGCAGGGACGCCGGCGCGGCGGCGACGGCGCAGTGCGCGAGCTGCAGGCGCTCGCAGACATGACCTTCTCGCTGATCGCCGAGCGCCGCCGCCACTCACCGCGCGGCGCCCACGGCGGCGGCGACGGCGCTCGTGGACGCGACCTGCTCGACGGGCGCGCCCTGCCCGGCAAGGCCACCGGCGTGCTGCGCGCAGGGCAGCGGCTGCGCATCGAAACGCCCGGTGGGGGAGGATTTGGGGCCAACGGGTAACGGCCTACGAAAGGAACGATGAGATGCCCTCCGCGCAGAGCACACTCGAAAGAATCGGCTTTCTCGGCCTGGGGATCATGGGCTCGCGCATGGCCGCCAACGTGGCCCGCGCCGGCTTTCCCCTGACCGTCTGGACGCACACCCCCGGAAAGGCCGAGCGCTGGGCCTCCGAGCAGGGCGCCGCCACCGGCGCAAAGCCCGGCGCCACCGTCGACGTGGCCGCCACGCCCACCGAGGTGGCCGCGCGCAGCGACGTCGTGGTCAGCATGGTCGTCGACGGCGAGCAGGTCGCCTCGCTGCTGCTCGGCGAGCACGGCGCCGTCGAGGCAGCCCATCCGGGCCTGCTGTGCGTGGACATGTCCACGATCGGTCCACTGCACACCCGCCGGATCGGCGCCGCCCTGGCGCAACGCAAGGTGCAGATGCTCGACGCCCCGGTGACAGGCTCCTCCCCACGTGCACAGGACGGAACGCTTACGATCATGGTCGGCGGCGACGCCGACGCATACCAGCGGGTGCGCCCGCTGCTGGAGACGATGGGCCAGCTGATCGTCCACGTCGGCGAGCTTGGCCAAGGCCAGATGCTCAAGCTGATCAACAACGCCGTGGGCGCCGCAAACGCGGCGACCGTCGCCGAGGCGCTGCTGCTCGCCAATGCCACCGGCATCGATCTCGACGCGTTCGCCGAGGTGCTCGCGGGCGGCTCGGGCGCCTCGACGCAGCTGGAGCTCAAGTCCGCACCCATGCGCGAGCACGACTACACGCCCCTGTTCAAGACCGAGCACATGCTCAAGGACGTACGCCTGTGCCTGGAGGAGGCGCAGAGTGCCGGCGTTCCGTTTCCCGCGGCCGCCCACGCGCGGGATCTGCTCACGGCCACGATGGGACGCGGCTACGCCCAACAGGACTACGCGGCCATCATCGAGGCAGCCGAGGGGCTCGCGGGGCGACGGCTGTAGGGTCAGAGACAGTCCCCGTCGACGTCCGGAGTCGATAAACCACCCGATTTGCAGGGGATTTGGGATTTTCGCTGAGGTTTCGTATGGTTAACACCGCCGCGACGTTCATATCGGAACGAGCGCGGGTTGTTTCCAGACGTCTCTTCTCACCAAGGTTCGGCTTCTCTTATGCCAATTGCTTTCAAGGAATGGGCTGTTACCGTTCGCGCCCTCGCCGAAGGCGAGCAGCTGATCACCCTCCGGCGCGGTGGTCTTCAGCAGCCCAGCAAGCCCGTGCGACTGGCCCACGAGCGCTTCTTCCTGTATCCCACCTTCGATCACCAGCCTGGCGATCTCGTGCGCGAGTCCCACCAGCCCGAGCTGCGCCGCGCGCTCGAGGAGGGCGTCTGGAGCGACGGCGAGCCGCCGCTGCACACCTTCGTGTCCGGTGCCCCTTTGCAGCAGCCCGACCGTGTTCGCATCCGCGCCTGGGCTGAAGTGACCGACCACTTCACCGTCCACGACCCGCGCTGCGTAGACGCCCTGTCGCCGTTCTATGTGTGGACGCCGGACTACGCCGAGAAGCGCCTTGGCTGGCGCGGTCGCCAGCCGCTGCACGTGCTGCTCCTGCGCACCTATCGCATCCCCAGGCCGGTCACCGTGAAGGTCAAGGACGACTACAACGGCGCGCACGCCTGGGTGGAGCTGGCGCGCGAACTGCCCTTCGAGGGTACCCCCGTGCTGTCAGACGCCGAGTTCGAGCGCGCCTCCGAGGAGATCCGCGGGATCACCGCCGCAGCGTCCCCGGAGGGGGAGGCTTCCCAAGCCGTCCTGGTCTAACCGGGCTTCTGGTAGGCGAGCGCTTCGCGCGCTGCCTGCGCTGCCGACTCGGGGACCATCACCTCGCGCGGCCCGAGTATCGGCGAGTAGCCGCCGACCGAGTTGCGCAGCAGGCAAGGGATCCCCTCCTCCAGCAGCAGGTTGGCGATGAATTCTGCCTGGGGCTGACTCTCCGCACGGGCTACCTGCACGAGCTCGCCTTCGGTGTACTGCGGCTTGACCTTGCGCAGCTTGCGCTGGCGCTCGCTGGCGTGATGCTCGGCGCCGCGCTCGTGCACGAGCGGCATCCCGCACGCCTCGCAGAAGCGCTCGTCGCAGGAGTGCTCACGCGCGCAGCTCGGACAAACCAGGTGCTCGGCGGCCATCAGCTCACCCGCAGCGGGACTTCCCTGATCGCGCCGTCTTCGATCAGGTAGGAGTGCACGTCGGGCTGCTCGCCCGCGGCCAGCCCGACGATGATCCACTCCACGCCCGGCCAGTTGGCTGCGAAATTCACGTCCGTCTGGGACGGATAGGCGCGGCTGCGCACATGCGAGTGATAGATCGCGCCGATCCTCCAGCCGCGCTCGTCGATCGCATCGTACAGCGCCAGCAGCTCGGCCGGCTCGATCTCGAACTTCATCGGGCTGGCATGCTTGTTGGCCGCGCGGTACACCTGCACCGCGCTGGCATCCTCGCGCCCGGCGCCGTCGTCGCCCTCCACCGCCACCACCCCGCAGATCTCGTTGGCGGGATCCTCGAGCACGTGGTTCACCAGGTCGTCCAGCAGCTGTCTGGAGATCTTCACCTCGGGTCTCCGCGGACGGCGGCGCTGGCTACCACCAGACGGTCGACTCCAGGTTAGCGACCTCGTCCACCGGCAGCGTGTAGATGCCGCTGGACAGGTACTTCCAGCCGTCGTCCGCCACGACGAACACCACATTGCCCTCGTCCAGCTCGCCTGCGATGCGCACAGCGATGCTCGCGATCGCGCCGCTGGAGACGCCCGCGAACAGTCCCTCCTCGTCGAGCAGCTTGCGCGTCCACACGATCGCGTCGCGGTTGGTCACAAAGATCTTGCGGTCAAGCAGCGAGATGTCGATGATCGGCGGGATGAAGCCGTCGTCCAGCGAGCGCAGGCCCTGGACCGGCTCGCCCTGCATCGGCTCGGCCGCCACGATCTTGACCGCGTCGCCGAATGTCTCCTTCAGGCGCCTGCCGTTGCCCATCAGCGTGCCGCCGGTGCCCAGCCCGGCCACGAACGCGGTCACCTCGTCGAGCTCTTCCAGGATCTCCAGCGCGGTGCCGTTGTAGTGGGCGTTGGGATTGGCCTGGTTGCCGTACTGGTAGGGCATGTAATACGAGGAGTCCTCTGCGGCCATCTCCAGCGCCATGGCCACCGCGCCGTTGGATCCCTGGTCGCCGGGCGAGTAGACGATCTCCGCGCCATACATGCGCAGCAGCTGGGTGCGCTCAGGCGTGACGTTCTCGGGCATGACCACCTTCAGCTGATAGCCCTTGCGTTTGCACACCAGCGCCAGCGAGATGCCGGTGTTGCCCGACGTCGGTTCGAGGATCTTCTGGCCGGCGCCGATCGCGCCCTTCTCCTCGGCATCCTCGATCAGCGCGCGCGCCACCCTGTCCTTGACCGAGCCGGTCGGGTTACGCGACTCCAGCTTGGCCCAGATGCGCACTCCCGGCTTGGGCGACAGGCGCGGCAACTCGACCAGCGGCGTGTGGCCGATCGACTGCACGATGTCGCCGTAGCGGCCTGCGCAGGGCCTGTTGCCGAGCCTCTCCGTCGCCATTACTTCACGGAATATAGCGAGGCTCGGGAGCGCTATCGAGCGGCCGGACTGGCTGCACAGCCAATCGATGACTAAGATCCAGGAGCTATGGCCCGATCAGGCGACGACTTCGATTTCGACTGGCTGGTCGTCGGCTCGGGCTTCGGCGGCAGCGTCTCCGCGCTGCGCCTGTCGCAGAAGGGCTACTCGGTGGGCGTGCTGGAGTGCGGACGGCGCTTCGCCGACCACGAGTTCCCGCGCGCCACGGCCGACCTCAAGCGCTACTTCTGGAACCCGCGTCTGGGCATGAAGGGCATCTTCCGGCTGACCACCTTCAAGGATGTCTCGGTCGTGTCCGGCTGCGGTGTGGGCGGCGGCAGCCTCGGCTACGCCAACACGCTGTACGTACCTCCCAAGGCGTTCTTCGAGGATCCCCAGTGGGCGGACATGACCGACTGGGAGAGCTCGCTCGCGCCCCACTACGTCGAGGCCCAGCGCATGCTGGGCGTGGTCGAAAACCCATACGAGGACCCCGCCGATCAACTGCTGCGCGAGCTCGGCGAGGAGCTCGGGGTCGGCGACACATACAAACGCACACCCGTGGGCGTCTTCTTCGGCGGCGAGGGCGAGGCCGGCAAGACCGTGTCCGACCCCTTCTTCGACGGCGAGGGGCCCGAGCGCACCGGCTGTCGGCTGTGCGGACGCTGCATGGTCGGCTGCCCGCACGGCGCCAAGAACACGTTGGTCAAGAACTACCTGTATCTCGCCGAGAAGCTGGGCGCGCGCGTCATGCCCGAACGCACCGTCCTGGACATCCGCCCGCTCGGCTCCACGAACGGTAGCGAGGGCTTCCAGATCGAAAGCGTACGCTCGGGCGCCTGGCTGCGCAAGGACCGGCGCCTGTACCGCGCACGCGGCGTGGTCGTGTCCGCGGGACCGCTGGGCACCAACAAGCTGCTACAGCGCTGCCGCGTGAAAGGGTCGCTTCCGCGCGTCTCGCCGCGCCTGGGCGAGCTCGTGCGCACCAACTCCGAGTCGATCCTCGCGGTGACCGTGCCCGAGGACTACCCCGACGACCTGATCAAACGCGTAGCCATCACCTCCTCGATCTACCCCGACCCGCACACGCACATCGAGACGGTCACCTATGGTGACGACGGCGACTCGATGCACCGCCTGAACACCGTGCTCGTAGGCCGCGGCACCCGGGTGACACGCCCGCTGAAGCTGATCGGACAGACGCTGATGCACCCCAAGCGCGTCGCCAAGGTGCTGTTTCCCAAGCACTGGTCGCGGCGCACGATCATCATCCTGGTCATGCAGACGCTCGACAACGCGATCGCGCTGCGTCCCCGCAAAGGCCCGTTTGGCTCCTTCTGGCTGCAGACCGAGCAGGACCCCGAGCGTCCCATCCCCACGTTCATCCCGATCGCCAACCAGGCAGCCGAATGGTTTGCCAAGCGCACCGGCGGGATCGCCCAGAGCTCGCTCACCGAGGCGCTGTTCAACATCCCCACCACCGCGCACATCCTCGGCGGCGCCGTGATCGCGCCCGACCCGCAGCGCGGCGTGGTGGACGCCCACCAGCGCGTGTTCGGCTATGAGAACCTGCTCGTCTGCGACGGCTCGGCGATCCCCGCCAACGTCGGCGTCAATCCTTCGCTGACGATCACCGCGCTCGCTGAGCACGCGATGAGCCACATCGCGCCCGCCGGCTCGGATGCCGCGGGCGCGGCCGACGCAGAGCCTGCGCAGCCGGCCGCCGCGGCCTGAGCCGGCCGATCAGCCCCCGGCCATCGCCGGGAGAATCACCAATGTGTCGCCGTCGCGCACAGCTGTGTCCAGCCCGTCGAGCACACGCACGTCCTCGTCGTTGAGGTACACGTTGACGTAGCGGTTGAGCTGCCCGTCGGGCGAAAACAGCTGCTCCTGCGTGGCGGGATGGTTGGAAGCGAGGTCGCGCAACACCGCGCCGACATCCTCGCCGGAGGCGTCGACCTGCTTCTCGCCGCCGACCGACGCGCGCAGCACCGGAGGGATCTTGATCGTGGCCATCTCGGGTCGGAGACTAGCCTGCTGCGGCGCAGAACGCCTCGTAGTCGGGGAACACGCCGAGCTCGTCGTCGGTGATCTCGCTGGGGTCGCGCGAGCAGATCGGGCAGTCGGGGTCGCGGTGGACTTTGACCTCGGTGAGCGTGGCTGCGAGCGCGTCGTACAGCAGCAGCCGCCCGATCGCGGGCTCGCCGATGCCGAGGATCAGCTTGACGACCTCGGTGGCCTGCAGCAACCCCATCGTGCCGGGCAGCACGCCAAGCACGCCGTTGGCGCCGCAGGACGGCGCAAGCTCGGCGGGCGGCGGCTCGCGGAACAGGCAGCGGTAGCAGGGACCGTCATAGGGTTTGAACACCGACAGCTGGCCGTCGAAACCGAGGATGGAGGCGGACACGACGGGGATCCTCAGGCGCACGCTGGCGTCGTTGAGCAGGTAGCGCGTAGGGAAGTTGTCGACACCGTCGACGACCACGTCATAGCCCTCGATTATCTCCACGATGTTGGACGCGTCGACGCGGGTCTTGTACTTGACGACGTTGACGTCGGGGTTGAGCGCGTGGATTGACTCCTCGGCGGAGTCGACCTTGGGGATGCCGATGCGCTGGGTGGAGTGGATCACCTGACGCTGGAGATTGGACAGGTCGACGTCGTCGTCGTCGACGATGCCAAGCGTGCCGACACCGGCGGCGGCGAGGTACAGCGCGGTCGGCGAGCCCAGGCCGCCGGCGCCGAGCAACAGCACCTTGGCGTCGAGCAGCTTCTGCTGGCCCTCGGCGCCGATCTCGGGGATGAGCAGGTGGCGCGAGTAGCGCTCGCGCTGCTCGGCGGACAGCGCACGCGGGATCTCGACGTCATAGCCGCGGTCCTTCCACAGCGTGATGCCGCCGGTCATCGAGCGCACGCGCTCGTAGCCCAGGTCCTCCTGCAGCGTGCGCGCGGCGTAGGCGGAGCGGTTGCCCGACTGGCAGTAGAGGATCAGCTCGGCCGTGCGGTCGGGCGCGGCGCTGTCGATGCGCGCCTCCAGGTGCCCGCGCGGGATGCTCTTGGCGCCGGGCAGGTGGCCGGTGGCGAACTCTTCGCTGCCGCGCACGTCGACGATCGTGACGCCCTCGCCGATCAGCTCGTTGACCTCGGCGGGGTCGACCTCTTCAATCTGGCTCTTCACTAGGCGGAGCAGCTCCGCACCGGAGGTACTCATCTTGAAAACTCCTAAACCAGGGTCGGAATTCAGGGACTTCAAAAAGTGTAGCGACTATGGGGCGTGCTTTGAAGGGGCTTAGGAGACCAACAGGTAGGTATGCCCAACAGCGCTCGGGCTGGCGGTGAGCGAGCCTTCGTAGTTGGCCTTGGCGCGCCACAGCCCGACGGCGGGCGGCGTGAAGGGGATGCTCGTGAGACCGCCGTTGGCGAAAGCGTGCGCCTCGGCGAAGAACTGCCAGCCGAACACGGGGTCGAAGCGTTCGATCTCGACGCTGACAGGCCCGGACACGGCGGGCGAGACCTTGACGTCGATGCCGAGCGCTTGGCCGGCGGCGGCCTTGGCACTGGTGAAGGAGATGGTCGTGGAGGTGATCGTGCGCGACTCGCGCTCGAGCGTGAAGGCGCCGGAGGTGTCGTTGTGCTCGGCGACGACCGCATAGTAGGTGCCGGGCTGCAGCTGCTGTGTGAGCGTCTGCGAGCCGCTGCCGCCGCACTGGCATTCGATCTGTTCGCCGCCCCGGCTGCGCAGCTCCAGCTTGAATTCGGCCGACGCGGGCGCGATGAGCTTGAGCGTGAGGTTGGAGTGGCTGGTGACTTCCATGCGGTACAGGCGCAGCACCTGCACGCCGTGCCCATCCAGGTAGCCGTGCGCGTGGGCGTAGTTGGTGAGCGGGAGCCCGGGCGCGGTTTCGGCGGGGCCCGCGGGAGCAACCTGCAGATGGAAGCGCTGCACCCCCCTGTGCGAGTGCGCAGGGGTGATGTCGAAGCTGTAGCGCCCGCCTTCGCCGGGCCCCGGCGTGAACAGCCTGTAGCCGCCGCATTCGATGTGCAGTAGGCCGCCGTGCGCTTCTTCTCCTTCTTCTTCTCCGCCGAAGGAGCTCGTGCCGGGCGCGAACAGCGCGCCGCTGACGCACGCGCCCTTGGTCTCGTTGGCGAGGTTGATCAGATAGCTGACGCCTGTGTGCATCGTGAAGGAGTACGCCGCGTTGATGTTCTGGATGCGGTCGACCTGGCCGGAGACGCCGCCGGAAGGCAGCGGCGCGCCCGGCGGTCGGATGGCGGGGGTCGGCAGGAAGACTTCGAGCGTAAACGGCGCCAGCTGCGAGCCGGCGATGGCAGCCACCCTGATGTCGTACAGGCCGTTCTTGGAGGCGACGAACGAGAGGGACGCCTTGCCCTGCGATTCGGTCTGCTGGCAGGCGACGGAGCTCAGCTGCGAGCGCACGGCGTGAAAGACGTCGATGGTGGCGTCGAGCGCGCCGGACGCCTGCAGGTCGAGCCCTATGCGCTGCGCGCGCGCCAGGCGCAGGCTGTACCAGACGGAGTTGGTGGTGGAGCCACCGCACTGCGATTCGTGTTCGCCCGGTTCTACGGTGGCGCCCACGGTGGTCCCGTTGAGCGATGCGGGCAGGGTTCCCACGGGCCGCGCGTTGGCGAGAGCGTCGTTGGGCGGTGCAGGGATGCGAGCGGGCTGACTCGAAGAGGATTCGGTAGTCGTCGTGGCGCTTTCGCCGGATGCACCGGCGGCAAAGATCATGGCGGCGACCAGCGCGAGCGCGAGCCCAGCTCCGATCGCGCGTGCTCGCTTTACCCTGACCGGCATGCGCCGCCCCTCACCCCTCCTGCTCGCGTTGGCGTCTGTGCTCGTGCTGGCGCTGACCATCGCGGTGATCGTCGATCGCTCATCGAGCGGAAGCTCATCCTCGCCATCATCTCAGACGCCCACGCACGCGGCGGGCACGTCGGGCTTCGACGGGGCGCCGCTGCCGGGCAACCGTGCGGCGCCGGGCTTCACGCTGACCGACCAGCAGGGCCGCACGGTGTCGCTGGCGGACTACCGCGGTCGGGTGGTGCTGCTGACGTTCCTGTACTCGCGCTGCGGGGCGACATGCATCCTGATCGCCCAGCAGATCCGCGGCGCGCTCGAAGAACTGCACGAGCAGCCGGCTGTGCTGGTCGTCAGCGCAGACCCGGCAACTGACACGCGCGCGAGCGTGGCGCGCTTTCTCGAAGAGGTGTCGCTGAGCGGGCGCGTCCAGTACCTGACGGGCCCGCTGTCGCGCCTGCGCGCGGTCTGGCGCGCATACGGCGTCACGCCTGCGAGCTCGAGCGCGACGACGTTCGACCGCTTCGAGTCGATCCTGCTCTTGGACGCGCACGGGCGCGAGCGCGTCCTGTTCCAGTCGGAAGTGCTCACGCCAGAAGCGCTCAGCCACGACATCGCCAAGCTGCAGTCAGGTTGAGACGCGCGGCGCGGCGTGGCCCGGAGACGGCCTGGTCGTGCTGATACCCTAGCTGCCAGGTAGGAAATCGAGCGATGATGTTCTCAACCAAGACCGAGTACGGGGTGCGCGTGATGGTGGAGCTCGCCAGACGCGGCACCCCGCCCGTGCCGATCCCGCTGGCGGAGATAGCGTCCAAGGACGGCCTGCCGCTGGCCTATCTGGAGCACCTGGTGGCGCGCCTGCGCAAGGCCGGGCTGGTGGATTCGCGCCGCGGCTCGCGCGGCGGCTATCTGCTGGCGCGCCCGGCGGACGAGATCACGATGGCGGAGGTGGTGCAGGCCCTGGAGGGAGCGATCGCGCCGATCGAGTGCATCTCGGAGGCGGCGGACGGCTCGATCGTGTGCTCGCGCGAGTCCAGTCCGGACCACGTATGCCCCACCAAGCTGCTGTGGACGCGCGTGCGCATGTCGATCGTGAGCACGCTGCGCGAGACCACGCTGGCCGACCTCGTGCGCAGCGCCGCCCAACCGGCGCTGCCGGCGGGGGCGATCCTGCCAACGCTTGACATCGGACGACCCCAAACCATGACGACGGGAGCTTGACGAACAGACATGGCAGACCTGGAGATCAAAGACCTGCACGTGCGCACCGAGGAGCGCGAGATCCTCAGAGGCGTCGACCTGGAGATAGACCGGGGAGAGATACACGCGCTGATGGGCCCCAACGGCTCGGGCAAGTCGACGCTGGCGAACACCCTGCTGGGCCACCCCGCCTACGAGATCACGGAGGGCTCGATCACTTTCAAGGGCGAGGACATCACCGAGGCCGAGCCGCACGAGCGCGCCAAGGCGGGGCTGTTCCTGGCGTTCCAGTACCCGGTGTCGATCCCGGGCGTGTCGGTGGCGAACTTCCTGCGCATGGCGATCAACGCCAAGCGCGACGAGCCGATCCAGGTGAAGGAGTTCCGCACGCAGCTGCAGCACGCGATCGAGCTGCTGGACGTGGACCGGGCGTTCACGTCGCGCCACCTCAACGACGGCTTCTCGGGCGGCGAGAAGAAGCGCGCGGAGATCCTGCAGATGGCGATGCTGGCGCCGGACATCGCGATCCTCGACGAGACCGACTCGGGCCTTGACATCGACGCGCTGCGCACGGTTGCGGAGGGCGTGCAGAAGCTGCACGATGAGCAGGGCCTGGGTGCGCTGATCATCACCCATTACCAGCGCATCCTGCACTACGTCAAGCCCCAGTTCGTGCACATCCTGATGGATGGGCGGATCGTGCTGGAGGGCGGCGTGGAGCTGGTCGAACGCCTGGAGCGCGAGGGCTATGACCAGATCCGCCAGGAGGTTGGCGCGCGTGCCTGAAGTGGTGGCGGTCAAGGCGGGCCGCCACCGCGAGGCGAGCCTGTACCACGCGCTGGCGGGCGCGGGCGCTGGCGACGGGCGCACGCTGGCGCAGCTGCGCGAGGCGGCGCTGAAAGCGTACGAGGCGACGGAGCTGCCGGTGTGGCGGCGCTCGGGCTTCTGGAGCACGAGCCTTCAGAGCCTCGACCTCGACGCACTGGCGACGAGCGTGTCGGAGAGCGGCGTGCCGGATGTGGTGAGCCGCACGCTCCCCGACCGGCCGCATGCAGGCCGGATCGTGCAAAGCGCGGGCGCGGTGGTGCAGGTCGAGCTGAACGAGGCGCTGGCGCAGCGCGGCGTGATCCTGTGCTCCTTGGAGCAGGCATTCGAGCAGCACTCAGAGCTGGTCTGTGAGTGGTTCTCCAAGCGTCTGCCGATCGACCGCCACAAGCTGGAGGCGGCGAACGCGGCGTTCTGGACTGGCGGCGCGTTCCTGTACGTGCCGCAGGGCGTGACTGTGGAGGAGCCGTTTGAGATCGTGTACGCGATCGACCGGCCGGGCGTGGCGCAGTACGGGCGCACGCTGGTGCTGGGTGGCCCAACGAGTGAGTTCCGCGTGCACGAGTACGACCTGGCGGAGGACTTCGAGGGCCAGGCTCTGCATGCGAACGCGTTCGAGTGCTACCTGCAGGACGGCGCGCGCTGTCGCCTGGCGCAGTTCCAGGACTGGGGCTCGGGCGAGGTGTTTGACGTGTCGACGCGCTTCGTGGGCGTGGGCCGCGACGCTTACTGCCATTGGCTGCCGGCACTGCTGGGCGGGCATCTGGTGCACCAGCATTTGGAGCTGGCGGTGATGGAGAAGGGCGGCGACATGGCCTTTCGCGGGTTGTTCTTCGCGGAGGAGCACGAGCACCTGGACGTGTTCGCGGTGGACCTGCACGAGACGGGCCCGTCTGGCGGTGACGTGCACTGGCGCGGCACGGCGACGGGCGAGAGCCGGGCGAGCTTCGAGGGCCTGATCCAGATCGATCCGGGCGCCCAGCAGACGCACACCTACCTGCAGATCCACTCGATGATGCTGTCGCCGAAGGCGCGCATCGACGCGATCCCGTCGGTGCTGGTGTCGGCGGACGATGTGTCGGCATCGCACGGCGGCACGGTGGGCGAGCTGGACGAGGCGGCGATCTTCTACATGCAGACGCGCGGCCTGGATCGCCCGTCGGCAGTGCGGGTGATCGTGGAGGGCTTCTTCGAGCCGCTCGTGGCGGAGCTGCAGGACGAGGCGCTGGAGCAGCTGGTGCGCGATCGCGTGCAGGAGAAGCTGGCGGCGGCGCGCGAGGACATCGAGACGTATGCCACCAGTCGCTGAGAACGACCTTTTTATGGAGACTCCCTCCGGGAGTCGGGCGGGGTCGCGGTGTGTCTGCGAGGAGGCGTCGTCGGTATGAGCAGCGCAGCGGCGGTCGCCGGCGGCCTGGATGTGCGCGCGGACTTCCCGATCCTGTCTCGGGACTTCGGTGGGCGGGCTCTTGTCTACCTCGACTCGGGCGCGACGTCGCAGAAGCCGCAAGTGGTGATCGACGCGCAGGCGGAGCACCTGCGTAGCCACAACGCGAACGTGCACCGCGGCGTGTACGCACTGGCGCAGGAGGCAGATGCGGCGTACGACGGCGCGCGCAAGCGCGTGGCGGCGTTCGTGGGCGGAGCGCCGCAGACGACGATCTTCACGAAGAACGCGACGGAGGCGATCAACCTTGTGGCGTACTCGTGGGGTCGCGCGAATGTGGGGCCGGGCGACGCGGTGCTGATCACCCAGATGGAGCATCACGCGAACCTGGTGCCGTGGCAGGTGCTGTGTCGCGAGCGCGGCGCGCAGTTGCGCTATCTAGAGGTGGACCAGCACGGCGAGCTGTCGCTGGCGCAGCTGGACTCAGAGCTCGCGCGCGGCGACGTGCGCCTGGTGGCGTTCGCGCACGTGTCGAACGTGCTCGGCACGATCAACCCGGTGGCGGAGATCGCCGCGCGGGTGCGGGCGGCGCACGCGGCGTCGCTGATCGACGGCGCCCAGGCGGTGCCGCAGATGCCGGTGGACGTGGAGCAGATCGGCGCGGATTTCTATGCGTGGACGGGCCACAAGGCGCTCGGGCCGACGGGCATCGGCGTGCTGCACGGCCGCGCGGAGATCCTCGAGGCGATGCAGCCGTTCCTGACGGGCGGCGACATGATCGCGTCGGTGGACTTCCAGGAGACGACGTGGAACGAGCTGCCGTACAAGTTCGAGGCGGGCACGCCGCCGATCGCGGAGGCGGTGGGCCTGGGAGCGGCGGTGGACTACTTGAGCGGCCTGGGCATGGAGCGCGTGCGCGCGCACGAGCGCGAGCTGACGGCGTACATGCTCGAGCGCCTCGCGGAGGTGCCGGGCGTGCGCGTGGTGGGCCCGCCGCGGGCCGACCGTCGCGGCGGTCTGGCGTCGTTCACGGTGGAGGGCATCCATCCCCACGACGTGGCCGAGCTGGTGGCCCGCGCGGGCGTGTGCATCCGCGCGGGCCATCACTGCGCGCAGCCTTTGATGCGCTGCCTGGGCGTGGGTGCGACGGCGCGGGCGAGCGTGGGCGTATACAACGAGCGCGCGGACATCGACGCGCTGGTGGACGCGCTGGTGGCAGGGCGCGAGGTGTTCGGGCTGTAGCGACGCGCATCCGCCGGATCGGCTCAACCGAGCGGCGCAGCGCAGGCACGCGGTGTTCCGTCCGCGCCGTGACGCAGGATGCCGGACTCTTTGCCGCTCCCCTCCCCGACATCGCTGCGCGCCTGGCAGCGCGACGCCCTGGACCGTCTGGCCGACTGGCGCGACGGCCCGTTCTTGATCTCGGCGGCGCCGGGAGCGGGCAAGACGCGCCCGGCGCTGGAGCTCGCCAGGGACCTGCTGTCCAGGCGGGTGGTGGAGCGCGTGGCGGTGCTGTGCCCGACGACGCCTCTGACGCGCCAGTGGGCTGCCGCGGCGGCGATCCTCGGCGTGCAGCTGCAGCCGGACGCCGCCGGCCCGAGGCCGCCCCGGGACTTCGACGGCGTGGCGGTGACGTATGCGCGTGTGGCGAGCGACTCGGGCGGCTGGGCGGCGAGGATCTCACCGGACACGCTGGTGGTGGTCGACGAGGCCCACCACCTGGGCGAGGACCTGACCTGGGGCACGAGCTTTCGCCGAGCGTTCGCGTCGACGCCACGCTGGCTTTTGCTGTCGGGGACGCCGTTTCGCTCGGACGCGACGCCGATCCCGGGCGTGCGCTACGACGGCGACGGGCTGGCGGAGCCGGACGTGTCCTACACGTACGCGCAGGCGGTCGCCGACGGCATCTGTCGGCCGGTGGCGTTCGTGACCTTCGACGGCACGCTGTCGTGGCGCAGCGGCGACGACGTGATCGAATCGTCGTTCGAGACGGTGCTGAGCGCGCGCGAGGCCAGCAGGCGCTACCGCACGGCGATCTCCACAGAGCTGCCGGACGGCCTGGCGCGCATCGTGGCGGAGGCGGACGCCAAGCTGCGCGCTCTGCGCGCGGAGGGCCACCGTGACGCGGGCGCCCTGGCGGTGGCAGCCAACGCGCAGCACGCACGGGCGATCGCAAGGCTGGTGGGCGAGGTGAGCGGACGCCCGCCGGTGGTGGTGTTGCACACGGAGGCCAGGGCGGCGCGCAAGCTGGCGGCCTTTCGCGACTCGCGCGAGCCGTGGATCGTGGCCGTGAACATGGTCTCGGAGGGCGTCGACATCCCCAGGCTGCGCGTTGGGGTGTATGCGACGGCGGCCAAGACGCCGCTGATCTTCCGCCAGATCGTGGGGCGCTTCGTACGCACGATCCCCGGCAGGCCGCCGGAGCCGAGCTGGCTGTACCTGCCCGCCGAGAGGACCCTGCGCACCCATGCTTCGGAGGTTGAAAGCGAGCTGCGCCACGCGCTGCGCCGCGACGAGCTCGAGGAGGGCTTCGAGCAGCAACACGAACGGCGCGAGAGCGAGCCATCGCCGGCAGCCGAGTTTGTGCCGCTGAGCGCGGAGTTCGCGGCGCAGATGACCCTGTTCGGCGCTCCCCAGCGGGCACCGTCCCCTCCCCCGCCCCAATCGCAGCCGCCCGCGCCCGAGCGCCCGCCGGTCGCGGCGTTCGAGCGCCGCGATCAACTGCGCCAGGAGCGCAGCCGTCTGGTGGCCGACCTGCACCGCCACGACGGACGCAGCCACCGCGAGATCAACGCGTGGGTCAACCGCGCGGTGGGCATCGAGCGCGTGGATAGGGCGAGCATCCGCCAGCTCGAGCGCTCGATCGCGGAGCTGGAGCGCGAGCTCACGCGTGGCGCCAGGCGCACGGCGCGCCTGTAGCCCCGAGCAAGCGGACGCGGGCAACCTCGCAACGACCGCGCGGCCCGAGCTGGCGCAGTTGAGCCGACCTACTACCGTTGGACGCCATGGACGACCTCTACCGCGACTACATCCTCGACCACTACAAGCGCCCGCACAACTTCGGCGAGCTGGAGCCCCACGACCTGGAGGCGGTGGAGCACAACCCCCTGTGCGGAGACGAGCTGGGCGTGCACATCCGCGTCAAGGACGGCCGCATCGAGGACCTGCGCTTCCACGGCCAGGGCTGCGCGATCTCGCAGGCGTCCGCGTCGATCGCCTCAGACGAGCTGAAGGGCATGCCCTTGGAGCAGGTGGGCGAGCTCGACGCGGACTGGATGATCGACCTGCTGGGCATCCCCGTGTCGGCTACCCGACGCAAGTGCGCGCTGTTGAACCTGAAGGTGGTGCGCGGCGCGGTGACGGGCGACAACGCGTGGCCGGAGTGACAGGGCTCAGACAACGCTCAAGGTGAGCGAACGGCCCAGCGCTCGCGCGATTCGGCGCATGTCGTCTGGATCGCTCGTGACGACCACATCGCCGCGGGCCAGAGCGATGATCACGACCACGGCGTCTATCAGGTCCTCCGTGCGGCTGCTCGCCAGAGCCGCCCCGGCCGTACGGGCCTGGCTCTCGGTGAGCGGCACGACCCGACAACCGCTAAGCAGCCGAGAGAGCCGCGCCTGGGGTCCGCCTCGCCACACCTGGCCCAGCACGGCGGCAGACAGCCTCGGGCGCACACCGCTGTCGAGCAGGAGCCTGTGATATCCCCACATCTCTTCCGAGCCCCGCTCGGCGGCGATCAGCGCGCCGGCGTCATATGTGACGCCCCTCATCGGCGCGGAATGACGCCGTCTCGTTCGAGTGCCGCGCGGGCGGCGGCGAGCGCCTCCGCGGAGATCGGCCCGTTTTCGGCTTCGTACTCTGCCACCGCCGCCAGCCCGTCCTCGATCGCAAGGGCCTCGCGTGCGGCCGCGTTGACCCAGGCGGACAGGCTGAGTCCGTCGCGCTCGGCGGCCTCCCTGGCCGCCCGCGCTACGTCCTCTTCGAGCGCGATCGAGAGCTTCTGCACAGCCATGATGGCCATCTTACTACCTCATTCCTACCACGGGTGCCGGTTGCTCCATTCGTATTCCGACTCCAAGCGAGGGGCGGGACATCGCCTGGGCTGCCCAGAGCATGCCCGCCGTCTCGATACAATTCCTACCCCAGAGCACTGGATTCGCAAGCGACCAGGTAGCGAGGAGCTTTATGGCCACGATTGACCGCACCACGATCACCAAGCCGAGCCCGATCGTCGAGGACGAGCAGGGTCAGCTGCGCGCCCGCCAGGGCATCTCGCGCGAGGTCGTCAGCGAGCTGTCGAAGATCAAGGGCGAGCCCGACTGGATGGCCGAGAAACGGCTGAAATCGCTGGAGATCTTCGAACGCAAGCCGGTCCCGACCTGGGGTCCCGACCTGAGCGGCCTGAACCTGGACGACCTCGTCCTGTACTCGCCGCCGACGGCCGGGCGCTTCAACAGCTGGGACGACGTGCCGGCGGACATGAAGCAGACCTACGAGGACCTCGGCATCCCCCAGGCCGAGCGCGAGCACCTGGCGGGCGTGGTGGGCGTGTGGCGCCAGGAGCCCGTGTACGAGGGCCTCAAGGAGGAGTACGCCAAGCAGGGGATCTTGTTCTGCTCGATGGACACGGCGATCACCGAGTACCCGGAGCTGGTGCAGAAATACTTCATGACCAAGTGCGTGCCCGCGCAGGACAACAAGTTCTCGGCGCTGCACGGAGCAGTGTGGTCGGGCGGAGCGTTTTGTTACATCCCCAAGGGTGTCAAGTGCGACCTGCCGCTGCAGTCCTACTTCCGCATGGAGGGCGCCGGCGAGGGCACCTTCGAGCACACCCTGATCATCGCCGACGAGGGCGCGGAGGTGAACTACATCGAGGGCTGCACCGCACAGACCTACTCGGTCAACTCGATGCACTCGGCGGTCGTAGAGATCTTTGTGCACGAGGGCGCCAAGGCGCGCTACACGACCGTGCAGAACTGGTCCAAGGACGTGTACAACCTGAACACCAAGCGCGCGATCGTGGACGCCAACGGCACGGTCGAGTGGGTGGGCGGCTCGATGGGCGCCAAGTACGTGATGCTCTACCCCGGCTCGTTCTTGATGGGCGAGGGCGCACGCGCGGATCACCTCAACGTGGGCGTGGCAGGCAAAGGCGTACACAAGGACACGGGCGCCAAGGTGGTGCACCTGGCGCCGAACACGACCTCGAACATCCTCGCCAAGTCGATCTCCAAGGACGGCGGCATCATGGGCTACAGGGGCCTGGTCAAGATGGGCCACAACTCGGCGGGCTCGAAAGCGCGCGTGCAGTGCGACGGCCTGATGATGGACGGCGAATCGAAATCGGACACATGGCCGGACATCCAGATCCAGAACCCGCACGTGACGGTTGCCCACGAGGCAACGGTGGGGCGCATCTCAGACGACCAGCTCTTCTACATGGGCTCGCGCGGCTTCACCGAGGACGAGGCGGCGGCGATGATCGTCAACGGCTTCATCGAGCCGGTCACCAAGGAGCTGCCGATGGAGTACGCGGTCGAGCTCAACCGCCTGATTCAGTTGGAGATGGTCGGAAGCATTGGCTAGGCGCTTGCGGGCGCCCCTTGACACGATCGTCGCGCCGCTGTTCCCGCGCCACCTGCCGTGGGTGAACGCGCCGGTGGGCGGGGTCAGCGTGATCCAGCAGGGCCGACCGATGCTGGTGGAGTTCTGGGACTTCTGTCGCCCCAACTCGCTGCGCACGCTGCCGTATGTGAGGGCTTGGCACGAGCGCTATGGGCAGGCTGGCCTGCGCGTGGTCGGCGTGCACTGCCCCGGCTTTGACGCGTCTCGCGACGAGCGATCTGTCGGGGACGCTGTCGCCCGCCTGGGCATCGAGTACCCGGTGTTGATCGACGGCGAGCTGGAGCTGTGGCAGGAGTACGAGAACGAGGGCTGGCCGGCGCGTTATCTGTTCGACGGACGAGCGCGGCTGTTCGACTACCACTACGGTGAGGGCGGCTACGCGGACACCGAGCTGGCGATCCAGGAGCTCCTGGGCGTGAGCCTCGAGCCACTTGCGCCGCTGCGCCCGGAGGACGCCCCGCAGGCCCGGCTGGCTGTCCAGACGGCCG
>DATNLQ010000294.1:0-2208 GCA_035602785.1 Solirubrobacteraceae bacterium | reverse complement strand
TTGGCCGGCCGGCCGGCCGCCTCGACGAGGTCAAAGCGCTCGAGCAGCTCGCGTCCGCGGCCCTTGGCCGAGCTGCGCGAAGCTCCATACAGGCGCCCCACCATCGTCAGGTTCTCCAGGCCAGTGAGGTTCTCGTCGATCGCCGCGTACTGGCCGGCCAGCCCGATCTGTTCGCGCAGCCGTGCCGCATCGTGCACGACGTCGCAGCCGAGGACATGCGCTGTGCCGGCATCCGGTGCCAGCAGCGTGGTCAGCACGCGCACCAGCGTGGTCTTGCCCGCCCCGTTGGGGCCGAGCAATGCGACCACTGTGCCGCGCGCCACATCCAGATCGACGCCCGCCAGCGCCTGGACCGAGCCGTAGGACTTGCGCACGCCGCGCACCGTGATAGCCGTGTCGTTGAGACCAGCCGCCTGCCCGGGCCGGTCGGTCGCAGGCGTGTGAGCTGCGAAATGCATGCCACAACACTACGAAGCCGCCTTGGGCAGGGCCGGCTCGGACACGGCTACGTGATCGTCAAGCTCACCGACACGGGCGTATAGCGCGCCCGCCGCGACGACTGGCCACGCAGCCAGGGCTCTAAGATCGTGTGCATGAGCGAGCTCCCCCGCACGTGCGTCATTGGGGCTGGCGTGAGCGGGCTCACGGCATGCAAGGCCCTGACCGACTTCGGCGTGCCGCATACCTGCTTCGAGTCCTCCGACGACGTCGGCGGCAACTGGTACTTCCGCAACCCCAATGGCGTCTCGTCGGCCTACCGCTCGCTGCACATCGACATCTCCAAGCCGTCGATCTCCTTCCGCGACTTCCCGATGTCCGAGCGCTATCCCGATTATCCCCACCACAGCCACATCCTCGAGTGGCTGCGCGACTACGCCGACGCATTCGCGCTGCGTGGGCAGATCCGCTTCAACACCCGCGTGGCGCACGCGCAACGGGGTCGCACCGGCGGCTGGAGGATCGTGCTGGAGGACGGCAGCGAGGAGAGCTTCGACGCCCTGCTGGTGTGTAACGGCCACCACTGGAGCCCGCGCCATCCAGAGTTCCCCGGCAGCTTCGACGGGCCGCAGATCCACTCTCACGACTACATCGACCCGAGCACGCCGCTGGACCTGTATGGCAAGCGGGTGCTGGTCGTTGGCATCGGCAACAGCGCTGTGGACATCGTGTCCGAGCTCGCCCGCAAGACCGTCTCGGACACCGTGTTCCTGTCCACCCGCTCGGGCGCATACGTGGTGCCCAAGTACATCTTCGGCAAACCGGTCGACCAGGTCGTCAGGCAGAACCCGATGCTCCCCGCCGCCTTGCAACGACGGATCGGTCGCGTGCTCCAGCGCGCGATCAACGGACGCATGGAGGACTTCGGCCTGCCCACCCCCAACCACCGGTTCCTCGACGCGCATCCGACCGTCTCCAGCGAGCTTTTGGGACGCCTGGGAGCGGGCGACGCGGTGGCCAAGGGCGACGTCCGCGAGCTGCTGGGCGATCGCGTGCGCTTCGCCGACAACAGCGTCGAGGCTGTCGACGCGATCATCTACGCAACCGGCTATGACATCAGCTTCCCATTCCTGGATCCGCAGATCGTGTCGGCGCCCGAAAACGTGCTGCCGCTGTACAAGCGGATGTTCAAGCCCGGCCTCGACGACCTCGCGTTCATCGGGCTCGGGCAGGCGATACCCACGATCTTTCCGTTCGCCGAGCTGCAGTCAAAGCTCGCGGCGCGCTGGCTGAGCGGCGACTGGGCGCCACCAACCGACGCGGAGATGGAAGCGGAGATCCCCCGCGACGAAGCGTTCCACACGGGCCATTTCGTGGACAAGCCGCGCCACACGATGCAGCTGGACTGGTACGCCTTCGAGCGCGAGCTGAAGGCCCGCACGATCCCCGCCGGCCAGGCACGGGCGCAGGCCGGCGCCCGCACGGGACGCTCGCTGGCTGGGCGGGCCGCGGACGTGCTGAGCACGGCCGGAGCGCGCGACGGCCCGGACACGACTGACGCCGATACCACGCAGAACACGGCGAGCGCGGTCGCGTGAGCGCGATCGAGTTCGAAAGCGGCGCCACCACGTGCCGGGGCGTGCACCTGGCGGGCGTCGGCGACGAGCTGGCAAGCGACGGGCTACGCCCGTGCGTGGTGCTCGCGCACGGCTTCGCCGGGACGGTCGACTCGGGGCTGCTGGCATTCGCACAGCGCTTCCGCGCCGCCGG
>DATNLQ010000140.1:0-7436 GCA_035602785.1 Solirubrobacteraceae bacterium | reverse complement strand
TCGCCTGCCCAGCCGATGCCGAGATAGTGCACGACGCCGCCGCTGGTGTTGATGCGCCCGTCATCGAGGAGCACCATCGCCTGCCAGGCGCCCCAGTGCGGGTGCTCGGCGGCGGCGTAGCGCAGATGCTCGAGGCAATCGGGCTGAGGCCGGCAGTCGGGGTTGAGGAAGAGCAGCAGCGGCGCGTGCGAGGACAGCGCGCCCTCGTGGCAGCCACCGGCGAAGCCGAGGTTCTCGCCCGTCTCCAGCACGCGGGCGCGCCCCGCGGCCGAACGCGCGACCGCGGGAGTGCCGTCGGTGGATGCGTTGTCGACGATCACGAGCTCGTCGTCCTCGCGCAGCTGCTCGGCCAGGGCGGCGAGCAGGCGCGGCAGGTGCTCGGCGGACTGATGCGTGACCACCACCACGGCGATCGCGTCGGAGCCGCCCTCGGCCAAGGTCTTCAGCGTCTGCTCGAGAGCTCTTGCGCGACCGGCGAGAGCGGCTCTCGCTCGCCCACGTCCTTGGCATCCGCCGGCGATGGGGCTGCTACCGGGCCACGCTGCCGGAACGGGAGCTCCGCGCTGTGCGCGTGCTCGGCTTCGACCTCCTCGACTCGCTGTTGCAGCAGCCCGAGGCGCTGGGCGAGCACCTTGTTCTGATCGGACAAGCGTGAGACGGCGAGCGAGAAATGCAGCAGGATGATGGCGATCAGCCCGATCGCGACGGCGAACAGCGCCGAGGGCGGGTAGGAGATGCCGACGTCGTCCGAGAGCGAGGTGAGCAGACCCTTCCAGGCGGCGAGCACGAACAGCGTGGTGGCGGCGAGCAGCCAGAGGATCGCGTAGCGCTCAGCCAGTCGCTTGCGACGCACCAGCTCGAAGACGAGCACGAGCAGCCCGAACGTGACCGCGACCGCCAGGCTGCGCTGGAGCGTCACCTTGGACAGCAGCGCAAGCTCGGTCACAGCGCCGGCTCCGCGCTGACCGCCGCGGGCTCGCCGGCATCCATGGTGGGACGCCTGCGAAACAGGCCGACGAACACGGCCAGCAGCACCTTGACCATGTAGTAGACGGACTGGCTGGAGGAGATCACCGACTGGCCGGTGAGCCGGGGGCGCATCTGCACGGGTATCTCGCAGCTGCGCAGACGGTGGGCGTGCATCAACAGGATGGCCTCGACCTCGGGGTAGTCGTGCGGGTAGTCGTGGGCGAACAGCTCGATGCCGCGGCGGCTGGTCATGCGAAACCCTGACGTGGGATCGGTCACCCGCTGTCGGGTGATCAACGAGACGACTCCGGAGAAGATGCGAATCCCCAGGCGCCGCGTTGCCGAGGATCGATAGCCCTTGCCGGTGGGGTCGAGGAAGCGCGAGCCGGTGACCATGTTCAGCTGCGGGTCTGAGCGCAGGCGAGCGAGCAGGTCGTGGATGTGGCGCGGGTCGTGCTGGCCGTCGCCGTCGACCTGCACGGCGACCTGGTAGCCGCGCTCCAGCGCATAGACGTACCCACCCTGCATCGCTCCGCCGATCCCCAGGTTGAAGGGCATGCGCAGGACAGCGGCCCCGGCCGTGGCGGCGCGGGCGGCGGTGTCGTCGGTGGAGCCGTCGTCGACGACCAGCACGTCGAAGTCCGGGGCGGCCTCGTAGATGGCCGAGATCGTCGAGGCGATGGCCTCTACCTCGTTGAACGCGGGCACGATGGCGAGATGGCTTCTCATCAGGTCTTGATCCCGGTTGCTGGCGACGTCTGTAGCAACGCCCTCGACGACGACGAGTTGCGCCCATACGTCTGTGGACGGCTGGCAATAAGTGTAGGGAGAGCAGACGCTGTGCTTTGATCGCGGCGACACATGGACGCCGAGCGGTGGAGAGAAGAGCAGCGAAGGATGCGCGAGCGGCTGCGAGCTCGGCGGCCTCGCAGAGAGGCAGGCGCGGCTGCTGCGCCGTCTCCGTCGGTCTCCGTGATCGTCGTTTGCTGGAACAGCGCGGACACGCTCGGACGCTGTCTGGACCAGCTGCTCGCGCAGGACTATCCGGACTACGAGGTCATCGTGGTCGATGACGGCTCAGATGACGACACGCTCGCGGTCGCTGAGCGCAAGCTCGCCCACGGCGAGCACCAGATCGTGCGCAGCCGTCGCAATCGAGGCTGTCCGCACGCTCGCAACCTTGGTCTGGCACGGGCGCGGGGCGCGATAGTCGCGTTCGTGGACGCCGACGGCTTTGCTGCCCCGGACTGGTTGGGCAAGATCGTGGAGACCTTCGCCTCAGACGCCACGATCGGCGCCGCCGGCTCGACGGTGCTCTACGACGGCAACCCGCTCGTCATCAACGGCGCGGGCGGCACGGTCAACCGTCAGGGATGGGCGGCGGACCTGTCGATGAACGAGCCCTACGAGCGCGCTCAGCTCGCCCGCGAGGCGCTCTACCCGATGGGTTGCGGGATGGCGCTGCGGCGCTCCGCGGTGGAGGACGTGGGCCCCTTTGACGACAGCATGCTCAACTACTACGACGACGTCGACTACGGCGTGCGGCTGTGGCGCGCGGGGCACCGGGTCGTGGTCGCCCCTGAGGCCTGGATCGATCACGGGGTCGGTGTCGGCGGCGAGTCGGCCCGCAAGCGGCTGTTGTGCGAGCGCCATCGCATGCGGGTCGTGCTCAAGCACGCCCCCACGGGCACGCTGACGCGCTGGGCAGCGCACGAGGCACGCGCGTTCAGGCAGGCTGCTGCGCCGACACGCGCTCGCAAGCTCAGGGCGCTGGCGTGGAACGCGCTCCACCTGCCGAGCGCGCTTTCGAGCCGCATGCGCCTGCGCGGGCTGCCGGCCGCCCCCGATCGGCTGATCGACCCGTCCTGGGGCGACGGCTTCCCGGCGGGCGTCCCGCCCCTGTTGATGCCGCGCCCGGAGCAGGCGGGCGCGCGCATCGACATGGCAGACGCGCGCAGCGAGTGGCAGCTGTGCTACGGCTGGTTTCCGACCGAGCGCGTCGACGGGCGCAGCTACCGCTGGGCGGGGGTGCAGGCGGCTGCGGTGATGGCGCTGCAGGCACCGGCAAAGCGGCTGCGACTCGACTATGCCCACGTGCCGGTCGACATCGGCGGTGTGGACGTGCGCATCCGGCGGCTCGACTCGTCGGACCCGCTGACGCCCGTGTGGAGCACGCACCTGGCGTGGCAGTACATAGCGCGCTCGGTCGAGAACCACCCGGTCGCGCTGCCGGCGGGCGACTACGAAGTGGTGTTCGGGGTGCGAGACGGCTGGCTCGAGCCTCCGCTGAACACGCGCTCGCTGTCGCTGTCGCTCGCACGCATGTCCTTCGAGGAGTCCTTCGAGCTGGCGGATGGAGGCCTGGACATGGCCTCGCCCGCGGTCGAGGAGCAGCTGGTGAGCGGCTGGTTCGAAGCCGAGGGGGGCGCCGAGCGCAGCTATCGATGGGCGGGAGGGCACGCGGCGGCGGTGGTGCGTCTTGCAGAGCGCGCGAGCGGCGCTCGTCTGCGCTACTGCTTCCCGCCCGCGTCGATCGGCGGCCTGAAGCTCGCGATCTGCGCCCTGGAGGGAGGCGAGCCTGTGTGGTCGACGCGCCTTCCCTGGGCCGACACCGACTGGCACGAGCAGGACTTCGCGATGGAATTGGCTGCGGGGCACTACCTCGTGTCCTTCGACGCCGACGCGAGCTGGTCCAATCCGGAAGGGAGGGACCCGTCGTTCTGGGGGGAGAACCGCTCGCTTGGCTTCGCCCTGTCCTCGCTGTCGTTCGGGTGAGGGCTCGTAGGTTCGATGGAGCTTCATCCATCGCCCGATGCCGCAAGCAACTGCGGGAAGCGCTCTCGCATCAGCTCCCATTTCGCCTGCGCGCCATCTTCGCAGTCGGCAGCGGCCGAGCTCGCGGTTCGCCGGCGCCAAGCGAGAACCTGGGGCACATGCACGCCGTGTCCACCCGCTTGGGCGCACCTGCACCACAGATCGAAGTCCTCCCAGCCGGCCAGACGCGGGTCGGTGGAGTAGCCGCCGAGCTCGAGCAGCCTGCTGCGACGGATGAGCGCAATCCCATCGATCCAGTTGCCGCTCGCCAGTCGCTCGGGCTCCCAGGGAAGCGAGCTGACCAGCTGCACCGGCCGATCCCCCTCCAAGAGGGCGACCATGGGGTAGGAGAAGACCGCCTGCGGATCGCCGTCCAGCGCCGTCACGAGCCTCTGCACGGTGGACGGGTAGATCCCTCCTGTCGCGTCGAGTATGAGCAGATACTCGCCGCGGGCATGCTCGACCAGGGCGTTGCGTGAATGGCCGAGGCTTTGGTCCGGAGGCTGGCGCACGAGCCTGGCCGGCAGCGAGGGGTGATCGCCGAGGAAACCCCTCGCTGCTGATACCGACTTGTCGCTCGATGCGTTGTCGTCAAACACCAGCACCTCGATCTCGCGGTAACTCGATGCGGCTGCGCTCTCAAGTGCCTGGAGACCATCGATCGTGTCGAGCGCGACCGTCACCCGCGGCTGGGCTCCAGGGTAGGTGGGTGTCTGCTGAACGCTCTGAACGCCTCCGGACGCTCGCTTCAGGAGCGGACTGGCGACCCTGCTCAGCAGGGTCGTCGGCCGTCCCTTGTCGGGCACCTCTGCATGTGCAGGCGGCGTTGCAGCTCGCGGGGCTGGGAGAGGGACGGCCGGGCTCTGGATCTCCTTCCCAAACGGCGAGTGGCCGTCGCGCGGCTGGCGCGGCAACTCGGCTGCGAGTTCGACGAGCCGCCTGCCGGCGAGCTCCATCGGGAGCTCCTCGCGCACGAAATCGTAAGCTCGGGTCCGCGTGAGCGCCAGCCGCTCGCCGTCGTCGAGCAGGCGATCGACGGTGCTTGCCATGTCCTTGACGGGAGCCGCGACGAAGTGCTCGCCGGCGACGAGCGGGTCCCCGTCGAGGCACGGCTCGGACACCACGACGCAGCCGTTGCAGATCGCCTCGAGGAAGCGCATCCACTCCAGCGCCGACGACGTCGTGCGGTGCAGGTTGATGAGACTCCGGGAGCCGCGCAGCCGATGGTACTTATCGGTGCCGGTCAGGAAATCCGGCCGTGGGCCGATTCTCGGCTCGAGCGGCGGAATCAAGAACTGACCGTTTCGTGCCCACAGATGGGTGCCGAGCCCGGCCACGATCGGGTCGCGCCGCGGGTCGGCTGCGCCGAGATAGAGAACGTCGACGTCGCGCTCGGCGTCCTCGTTGCGCTGCCACGTGTCCCACTGGGGCGAGTATCCGAGCTGGATGTGCTCACAGGGGATCCCGCGACGCCGGAGCTCGGCGGCGCTCGATCGGTTGATCGAAACCGCTGCGGCAAACTGGGGCACGAGCTCGCAGGTTTCCTCGAACCATGGGGTACCGGGGTTCTCGGTGGACAGCGCTATCGTCTGCGCGCGCTGCCGGTTGTTCGGCATACCGGCCGGATTGCCCCATGCTCGGAACTCGTGTGGGATCACCACATACACACAGTCCTCGCCGCGCTCGGGAAACGCGTCGAAGACAAGTTCCACGCTCTGCCCTGCCCCGGACACTGCCGCAGAGATGGCTGACAGGAGTTCGGTCATGAAGTGGCTGCCGCGGCGGGTGCTGACGAAGCAGAGGTACATCGCCGGCTTCTATCATGGCGCCGATGCCAGAGGATTCAGGTGCGAGCTTTCGCCGCCGCGCTGCCGCGCCGCGCCTGATCGACTGGACCGGCGAGCGGTGCGTTCCCTGGGCGCCAGACGTGCAGGTCGTGTATGAGCACTTTCATCGCTACCTGTGGGCTGCCGGACTCGTTAGCGGCCGCAGGGTGCTCGATCTCGGAAGCGGCGAGGGGTTTGGCGCGGCTCTGCTAGCCGAGTCGGCTACGCACGTGGTGGGTATCGACATCGATGAGCTGACAGTCGAGCACAGCAGGCTCAACTACGCGGGTCCGCGTCTGGCGTTCGAACGAGGCTCCGCGACCGACCTCTCGGCACACGCGGACGGGTCATTCGGGGCGGTGGTCGCGTTCGAGATCATCGAGCACGTCCGCGAGCAGCAGGAGGTGCTCGCAGGGGTCGCGCGGGTCTTGGGCGATGACGGCATCCTGATCATGTCGACCCCCGATCGGCGGATGTACGGCGAGACGAGGAGCGAGGCCAACCCGTTTCACGAGCGCGAGCTCAGCATCGAGGAGTTCCTCGAGCTGCTCGAGGAGCAGTTCGAGCACGTTGCCCTGTGGGGACAGCGGACGATCGCCGGGTCCCACCTGGATGCCCTCGACGACGCGACGTACGAGGGGCGTACGGCGCAATCATCGAGCTTCTTCATCGAGCGCAGCGGCGACGAATGGCGTATGGCGCGCACGCCGGCGGCGCTGTACTGCATCGCGCTTGCGTCGAAGGCGCCATTGTCCGCAGCTTCCGCTAGCTCCACGCTCGCCGACTGTGGCATGGAGTTGATGCGCGTCAAGGAACGCGACACTGCCGATGCGATCCGCGAGGGCCGAGAGATGGCCTCGAGGCTCGAGCGCGAGAAGGATCAACTCGCAGAGGCGCTCGAGCGGGAGCGCGAGCATCACCACCGCGCCTGGCAGGAGAGCGAGCGGACCTTGCGCGAGCTGCACGAAGAGGCAACCAAGGATGCCACGCGGCACGAGCAGCAGGTCACCATGGCCAACGAGGAGGTCGAGCGCAGCTGGCAGATCGCGGTGCGAAGCGAGCGCACGATTGCCGAGTTGCGGGACCGGCTGGCCGGGGTTGACGCCCAACTCGTAGTCGCCAGCCAGGCAAATAGGCGCGTGGAGGAGTCGGTCACGTGGCAGGTGTTCCAGCGTGCTCGCGGCCGCCTCTACGGAGCGATCGGCGGCGAGCGGTCGTTGTTCGCCCGCATCCTTGGGGCTGGGCTGCGGTCTGCTGGACGCGGCGTGGTTGCGCGGCCTTCACGCCCAGCGATCGGAGAGGCGCCGCCACCTAATGCGATCGAGCCCATCGAGCTGCCCGAATACGAAGACCCCGAGGTCTCCCTGGTCATTCCGGTTCACGCACACGCCGAACTGACAGCGAGGTGCTTGCGCTCGATCCGCGACCTCACGGCTCGTGTGCGCTACGAGGTGATCGTGGTTGAGGACACTGCCGATCCGGATACCAGGCGCCTACTGGAGCACGTCAGCGGAGCGACGATCCTCCATAACGAGAAGAACGTTGGCTATCTACGCAGCGTGCACCGCGGCGCGAATGCCGCCCGCGGAGAGTGGCTGGTCCTCTGCAACAACGACATCGAGGTGACCCGCGGCTGGTTGTCGGCGATGCTCGACTGTGCGAACTCTGCCCCCGACGTTGGGGTCGTGACCCCCAAGTACCTGTATCCCGATGGCACCCTCAACGAGGCCGGTGGGATCATCTGGCGCGACGGGACCGGCGCGAACCACGGCCGTGGCGACCTGCCCGACCGCTTCCAGTACGAATACCGACGAGAGGTCGATTACG
>DATNLQ010000124.1:0-6021 GCA_035602785.1 Solirubrobacteraceae bacterium | reverse complement strand
CCGCCTGCCTGGTGATACCCGGCGGGCTGGAATACCGCGGCCAGGGCTCCGCCACGCTGAGAGGCGTGAGCGGCTACAAAGTCGCGTTCTCCTTCGCCGTCGTGGGCTCGCACATCACCTTCACCATCGAACTCAGCAAAGGCGCAACACTCGAATACAAAGAGTCCAAGCCAACCAACACAACAACCGTCCCCGGCTCATACGAGAAACTCACCTGACGCAGCGAAAACAACTGGACAGCCGCGCGCCCTGCGGAGCTCTTGCATTGAGCTGAGCCCCGAGAGCGTGGACGCAGCCCGTCCCGTCGAGGTCCAGCGGCTCCTCGCAGGAGGGCCCGCCGATGTCCCTGAAACGGCCGGAAGGGGGACACGACGACCCGGTGATGCGTAAGTTGGCGTAAAGCCTCGCCGCTGCCGATACATAGGCAGTGCGCTCATATGGACCAACCGAGGCGTTGCGGAAAATCTCTCCGCGCTCAGAACGGCTCGCCCAACAGTTCGACCCGGCCCTCGGGCCAGCCGGTTGCGCCGGCGAGCGGCTTCCACATCGCGCGCATCGGCACCGCGATCGTGCCCCCGGGCTGTTGCGCAGAGACGGTCTGCTCGATCGGCTGGAAGCCGAGCTTGGCGTACAGGCTCATGTTCTTCGGCATGCAGAACAGCATCGCCCGCTCGGCTCCGAGCTCGGCCGCGATCTCCAGCAGACGTTCGACCATCATGCGCGCCAGGCCCTGTCCGCGGGCGGCTTTGGTGACGATCAGGCCGCCGATGCCCGCCACCTGCATCGGCGGCTCGTCAGCCACCCTGACGTCCGCCAGCACGAGGCCGGCCATGGCCACCAACTGCCCCGCGTCATCGCGCACGCCGACGTGGTCGTTCTTGTCGCGCCACACCAGCGTTTCGCCAATGCCGCCGAACGGCTCGCGCTCTCCCGCGACGATCCGCTGCCAGTCGTCGTGGGTCACCCTGTCCAGCTTGACCAACCTCACGGGCACACGGTAGTGGCCCGGCGGGGGAGGACTGCGAGGGCGCGACGTCGAACACTGCGCCGATGAAGCGAGCGGCGACGCAAACGACCGAGCCTCCGCAGGCCGGTCGATCCACGAGCGGCGGCACCGGAGCGCACCAGAGCCTGTCCAAGTACATCCAGGCGCGCTTCGAGGACTGCTCGCGCTCGCAGAAGGACGTGGCCCAGTACATCGTCGACCATCTCGACGAGGCCGCCTTCCAGACCGCCGAGGAGCTCGCGCGCCGCGCCAACACTTCCAGCTCGACCGTCGTGCGCTTCTCCCAGGCGCTCGGCTTCGAGGGCTTTCCCGAGCTGCAGGCGGCCGCGCGCGAGGAATACAGGCGCGTGAACGCCAAGGCGGCCAAGGAGGGCGCAGCCGCTTCCAGCTCCACGCCGCTGTTCTCGCTGGACCAGAACGAGTTCGAGTCAGCGCTGGCGGCAGACCATCTCAACGTGGAGGACACCGCGCGTAAGGTCTCCAGGCGCTCGGTCGAGGCTTTGATCGAGGCGATCGTGGGCGCCAGCAAGGTGCTCGTGGCGGGCACCGACCAGATGGCCTTCTTCGCCAGCTACATGCGCCACCTGCTGATGCTCTTGGATCTGCGCGTGGACGTCGTCGCAAGCCCCTCCCAGGAGGCGCTGTCGCGGCTGGGGCGCATCGACGAAGGCACGCTGGTCATCGGGCTGTCCGCAGGGCGCCCGCACCCGCTGGTCGTGCGCGCGATGAAGCTCGCGCGCCACCGCCAGGCGAGCACCGCTGCGATCACCGACGCGACCCTCTCAGAGGTCGCAAAGCTCGCGCAGATCAAGCTCTACTACTCGTCCAACAGCCCCGCCTACGTGCGCTCGCACACGGCGCTGTTGAGCGTCATCCAGGCGCTCGCCTACGGCGTCTACGCGCAGGACTCTGCGCAGTACGACGACCGCATCAAGGCGTTTCGGCTGAAGTAGCGCTGCGCCGGAGTAGCCTGTTGACATGGCCGTCAGCACAGCTCCTGTCAGCGCCGATGAGCTTCTTGGCATGCCCGACGACTCGGTGCGCCGCGAGCTCGTGTGCGGGGAGTTGCGGGTGATGGTTCCGCCGGGCGCCGAACACGGCCTCGTGGCGGCGGCCGTGGGCGGGCTTCTGTTCGCCCATGTGCGTCAGACCGGCAGCGGCGTGACCTTTGCCGCCGAGACAGGCTTCGTGCTGGCGCGGGACCCCGACACCGTGCGTGCCCCCGACGCAGCGTTCGTCTCCAAGGAGCGCGTTGAGGCGGTTGGCAGGACGGCGAAATACTGGCCGGGCGCTCCTGACTTCGCCGTCGAGGTGGTCTCGCCCGACGACAGCTTCCACGAGGTGCAGGACAAGGCGCTGGAATGGCTGACGGCAGGCACGGTTGCCGTGCTGGTGCTCGACCCGCCCAAGCGTACGGCGACCGTGTACCGTGCCCACGGCGACGCACACGTCTATCGCGCAGACGACACGCTGGATCTGAGCGACGCCGTTCCCGGCTTTCACGTGGCGGTGGCCGAGCTGTTCGCCTGAGCAGGCGCGAAGGTAGCGGGGGCGGCGCGGGTAGGGTTCCTTGACTCAGTCGCCGAACAGGAGCGCAAGAACATGAATGCTCGATCCCTTCACATCTCGGCCCTTGCACGATCCGGGCGAGTGCTCGCGGTCCTTGTGACGGCGATGCTCGTGTTCGGGGCAACGCTTGCGTTTGCGGCGGCGAGGGCGGGCAACTACGTCGGCACGACGTCCGAGGGCGGCCCGGTGACGCTCACGATCGCCGCCAACAAGAAGACGATCACCCACCTCGATGCGATCCTCGCCTACAACGGCAAGTGCGGCCAGGGAGGCGGTCCCGGCCTGACCGCGGCGCCCGCGACGATCTCGATCGGGCAGGGCGGCAGCTTCAGCAAGGATGTGAGGCTCACGCTGCATGCCGGCGTCAGCATCAATGACCCCGGCCTCGTGTTCGGCAGGGCGTCCGGCTCGAAGGTCACGGGCACGATCGAGCAGTTCCTCAAAGGCAAGGTCAACAAGTGCTACGTGGAGACGTTCACCGCGCACCGCGGCTAGCCGTGCGCGGCCCGCGCGAGCGCACTCGCGGTCGCATGTCAAACTAGAAGCGTATGCGTGACGAGGCGACATTCCGCGTCAAGACCGGCCTGGCGGAGATGCTCAAGGGAGGGGTGATCATGGACGTGGTCACGCCCGAGCAGGCCAAGGTCGCCGAGGACGCGGGCGCTACCGCGGTGATGGCGCTCGAGCGCGTGCCCGCGGACATCCGCCGCGACGGCGGCGTCGCGCGCATGTCCGATCCGGAGATGATCGCTCGCATCCAGGAGGCGGTCACGATCCCCGTGATGGCCAAGGCGCGCATCGGCCACTTCATGGAGGCACGTGTGCTGGAGGCGCTGGAGGTCGACTACGTGGACGAGTCCGAGGTGCTCACACCGGCCGACGAGGCCAACCACATCGACAAGTGGGACTTCAAGGTGCCGTTCGTGTGCGGCGCCACCAACCTCGGCGAGGCGCTGCGGCGCATCGGCGAGGGCGCCGCGATGATCCGCTCCAAGGGCGAGGCCGGCACGGGCGACATCGTGGAGGCGGTGCGCCACATGCGCAAGATCACCGGCGAGATCCGCCGGCTGACGATGCTTGGCGACGACGAGATCGCCACCGCCGCCAAGGACCTCGCCGCGCCGCTTGACATCGTGCGCGGCGTGGCGCGCGAGGGTCGCCTGCCGGTGGTCCTGTTCTGCGCGGGCGGCATCGCCACGCCGGCCGACGCCGCGCTGATGATGGCGCTGGGCGCCGAAGGCGTGTTCGTGGGCTCGGGCATCTTCAAGTCCGAGGACCCGCCCGTGCGGGCGCGGGCGATCGTCGAGGCGACCACGCACTGGCAGGACCCCGAGCGTGTCGCGCAGGCCTCGCGCGGGCTGGGCACGCCAATGGTCAGCCTGGAGAGCTCAAAGCTCGAGGACGAGCAGCTGTTGGCGCAGCGCGGCTGGTAACACCGGAGGGCCGATGGCACTTCGCATGGCGGCGTCCTCGGTCACTCGCGTACCGAAGCCGGGAGACACTCGCTCCGCTCGCATCCCCGTTTCGGCCAGCACGCCACGTTCCCTGCGTCCTTGCCCTGCTCGACCCTCGATCGTCCGGTTCGCGTAATGGCACCCCTGATCGGCGTGCTGGCGCTACAGGGCGGCTTCCAGGCGCACGAGCGGATGCTGGCGGGCCTCGGTGCGATCACGCGCGAGGTGCGCGTGCCGAGTGATCTGGCAGGTCTTGACGGGCTGATCATCCCCGGCGGCGAGTCGACCACGATGACGCTCGGGATCGCCCGCGAGGGCTTGGCCGAGCCGCTGCGCGAGCTGGCCGCTGCCGGGACGCCGATCCTCGGCTCGTGCGCGGGGCTGATCATGCTCGACCGCGATCATCTGGGGCTGATGGACATGCGCGCGCAGCGCAACGCGTTCGGGCGCCAGATCAGGAGCTTTGAGGTTGACGTGGACCTGGCGGGGATCGACGGAGGCCCGCTCCGCGCCATCTTCATCCGCGCTCCGTGGCTCGCCGAGCACGGGCCCGACGTGGAAATCCTTGGGGAGGTGGACGGCCATGCCGTGGCCGCTCGCCAGGGCTCGATCATCGCGGTGTCCTTCCACGCGGAGCTCGGCGACGATGACCGCCTTCATCGTCTGTTCCTGGCGAGGGTAGGGGGAACCCACTGATGCGCATCTCGGTCTCCGCGGACGAGCTGACCGGCGTCGCCGGCCTGCTCGCGCCCGAGCTCGAGCGCCGCGGCCACCAGACGGTTGCGCACGGCGCGCTCTCGCAGGGCGAGCGCGAGGACTGGGCGTGGGCATCTGAGGCGACCGCGCGCGACGTCGCCGAGGGCCGTGTTGAGCAGGATCGTGTGCTGCTGGACGGGTACGGGCGCGTCGATCGCCGCCAACAAGGTCGACGGGGTGAGGGGGGCCCTGTGCCTCGACGCCCAGAGCGCCGCCGGCGCGCGCCGCTGGAATGACGCCAACGTGCTCGCACTCAGCCTGCGGGCCACCTCACAGGCGCAGCTGGGCGAGATCCTCGATGCCTGGTTCGCCGGTCAGCCCAGCGACGAGTCACACGACCGCGCCAACGTCGAGCACCTGGCCGAGATCGAGCGCGCCGGGCGCCGGGGTCCGTAAAGAGCTTCTCAGCCCGCGGGCGCTGGCTACGCGGGCGCCTCGACGGGCGGTGCGGGCCTGGACTGGAGCGTCACTCCCTGCTCTGCCAGGTCGCCCACGCCGCCGTCGACCACGTGGATCACGTCGCTCGCGCCGTGGCGCTTGAGCAGGCTCGCGGCCGTTGCCGCGCGCGCTCCGCCAGTGCAGATGACCGCGATCGGCTTGGTGGGGTCAAGGCCTTCGGGTATCCCCGCGATGTCGTGCCAGGGGGTGAGCACCGAGCCTGGCACGTGACCCGCGTCTGACTCGGCCTGCTCGCGCACGTCGAGCAGCTGCAGGTCGGGCTCGTTGGCCAGCCAGCCACGCAGATCCTGCGCGGCCACACGGTCGGTGTGGTCGGCCGGATGGCGTTCCTGGCGCCAGTTTGTCATGCCGCCCGCGAGCAGCCCCGAGATCTGGCGCACGCCCACCGCCAGCGCCAGCTTGGCCGCCCGCCGCCCGTCGGCGTCGTCGCGCCCGATGAACACGATCTCCTGGTCGTGATCGGCCAGCCACGCGAGCTTGGAACCGAAGCCGGGGCTGAAGGAGGGGATGCAGACCGAGCCGTGGATGTGCACGTCATCGAACTGCGTGTCGGTCCTGACGTCCACCAGCAACGCCCCTTCCTCGCGCTTGAGCTGCACCTGATGGGGATACAGCGCAGGCACCTCCACGCCGCCGGTCACCAGCGGGCCGCGGTTGAGCGCCACGATCCTCTCGAAGTTGGGCGGCTGGGGGCCGAGGCGGGCGAGCGCCTGAGCGACGAACTCGCGCTCGTCGGCGATCGCCAGGCTGGGGTTGTGCCTGCGCTCGAAGCCGATC
>DATNLQ010000123.1:0-34530 GCA_035602785.1 Solirubrobacteraceae bacterium | reverse complement strand
GAGCCGTCGGCGCGCACCGGGACGAACTCGTCCGGCACGTTCACGGGCATATCAAGCGCCGCGTAGTTCAGGACCGAGAAGCAGGGCGAGCCGCTGAACCCCGCGTAGGAGCGGCAGTCCACGAGATCCGCGTTGTAGCTGTAGTGGCGCCCCGTGTAGGTTTTCTCCTGGGGGATATCGATGGTGCCGAGCGTCGCCGACCGAGCCATCGGGACATCCGGTCCAGCGAAGATCCCCAGATAGTAGATCTCGCCGCCGAGTGGCCCGATGTGGCCCTCAGGGACGAAATGCTCGATTCGTGTTTCCTGGTAGCGCGGCACAAGGCTGGTGGGGAACGGGGAAATCGCAAGGTCGATCTCTTGCAGCGGCTGGCGGAACGAGTCGGCCGGGATCGGTGGGAACAGCTTCCCGTTGTTCAGGGGATCGGGGATCTCAAGCTCGATCCCGGCTTGGTTGGCGATCACATGATCGGCTGTCACGACATAGGGCCAGCGCTTGCCCGGGATCGACTCGCTCGGGACGCTGATGATCGAGCCAGTGCCGAGCAGATCGCCGTGCGAACTGATACGCACAACGGCATTCAGCATCCGAGGGTCTAGCGGCATCGGGAGGACCCCTCGGCGCCGTACGGCCCATCGGGGGAGATCGCAAAGGCTGCGCCCATCGGCGCGGATTCTATCTGATCGTGGGTGAGACAAGTATGTCATTCCCACAACTGTCTGCGAGTGCCGCGCGCTCACAGTTGATCCCGGCGGTCTGATCAGCGATGAGCGAGGCGTGAGGCCGGCTCGAAGTCGCCGTGCAACACGAGGGGGTCGAGGTCCGCACCGTTGGGCCATACGACGGTCCCCAGCTCGTCGTCCACGCGAACCTGCGCGAAGAAGTCAGGGTCGGCGAGTGGCTCGAACACGGGGCCGTGCAGCTCTCCTGTGAGATCGACATCACGCGAGCTGCCATCGCTGAAGCCGACCTTTAGCCGGTAGTGGCCCAGCACTTGCGCGGATGTGACCCTAACGAAGTCCATCGCATCATTTTACGGCAGCGGGTCGATCGGCTCGGGGGTGCCGCCACCCTTTGCGCGCGCCCAGTCCGCGTCGAGTTCGCCGCGGTGCAGAGCGGTCCACTCTGCGACGAGTTTGAGCGCGCGAGACGGCAGATCACCGACCAGCACCTCGCCGCTACCGATCGCGATCGCCGCATGGTGCTCGGCGTATTGGGCATGGAAATGCGGCGGTTCGTGATCGTAGAAGTACATCGTGATCGCGATGCCGTAGAAGTAGCTGATCCTGGGCACGTCGCCATGATGACCGGCGCTTGGGATGGCTCAGTGGGATCAGCGCCATCTAGAAGATCCGCAGACGAATGTCTACCATGGTGAGCGTATGGCGAATCACAAGCGAGGGCGACCCAAGCAGCGTCGCGCCGGCTGCCTGCTGTGCAAGCCGCACAAGCTGTCGTCTGCGAAGAAGGCCGAGCGCAGACGGGATCGTCGCGACGCGATGTTGCATGAGCTTCGCGCTACGCAGGACGCTCGGTAGCCACACAGGCGTCCCGCACCCTCTCGCGGCCCAGCCAGTCCTCTACTTCAAGCTCAGCACCTGCGCCCGAACGATCACGGGGTTTGCGCAACGTACGGTCCTCTCCACTTTTTCGGACGTTGCGCAAGCTGGTCGTGGGCGCGAGTACCGTCGCAGTCCGACCGTAGGCTTGTCGTGTGCCCAGGATCGCCAGTTTCGATGGCCTGGTCGTCAAGCTCTACTTCAACGACCACCCGCCTCCACATGTCCATATGTACGCCGGACGCGTCGGCCATCCCGGCGTCCAGATGGCGCGTATCTCGATCGAGACAGGCGACATCATCGACGGCCAACTCGCTCCAGCGAAGGTCGCTGCCGTCCGCAACTGGTGCGAGCGACACCGCGATGCGCTGCGCTCTGACTGGCAGCGTGCCCAGCTGAATCTCCACCCAACCGGGCGCTACGATCAATAGCTATGGAGCCTTCTATTGCCCCCGAGATGGTCGCGGTGATCGCGCGGCCCGAGCATACGGTCCGCATCGTGTTCGCCGACGGCGAGGTCCGCGACGTGGACATCACGCCGCTGCTCGATACCCCCGCCTTCTCGCCGCTGCGCGACCCGGCTTTGTTTGAGCAGGTCAAGATCGATGAGCAGACCGGCACAATCGTTTGGCCCTGTGATGTGGACCTGGATCCAGACGTGATCTATGCGGCGCTCGATCTCGGGCCGGACAAGGCGCGCATCTACGTCCTCGCTCCAAGCGTCGCTGCCTGACGCTTGGGGAGCGCGCGATCGCAAGGAGCTGAGCAGGACCGACCGCGCTTCGCTACGTAGTTGGGCGTCGGTCTGGACGCAGCCGGTACTCGCGCTCAGAATCTCAGTTGCTGAGCCCAAAGTCCCTGCGCATCCCGGGCAGCACGGCGCGGTCCTTCTCTCGGTTAGACGATTCCTTAGACCTAACGATGTCGTCCGTGGCCGCGACCACGATCGTGAGGTGATCGAACTTCATCTCGGTCGCGTTGCGCATCCAATCGTCGTACATTCCGATGCCATCAGCGCGGCGGACGATCTCCAGCCGTCCATACTCGGTTTCGAAGCTTGTGCCTAGCCCTCCCACGTCGGCTTTCATCAGGCCGACTTCTGCCAATGCACGGTTAATTCGCTCGGCATTGCCGTCGTTGCTGGCGACGGCGATATCCAGGTCGATCGTTGCGCCTGCCCAGCCCCGGAGCTGGGCTGCTACGCCACCGACGATTACGAACTCCACTCCGTTTCGGAGGAGTGCGTGGAGAAGATGCGATTGATCCTCCGCGAGCGTCATCGGTAGGTAGCTTCAAGCAAAGCTTGCAATCCAGGCACACGGGCACGTTCTGAATCGCGGATAGACGCGTCGGCTATGCGGAGCAGGTCCCTAGGGTGCGCCACAAGCACCTTCGTTCGCGCATCGAAGTCCAGGGGGGAGGCGCTCCGCTTGAGGTCTCGGTAATCACCAGCGCCGGGAAGGTTGCGAGCCAATGCCAGCGTGCCGCCTGCCTGCAATGTCCAAGGCTCACGCACATCCGCTTCCCGCCAGCGATCGTCGACATCTACGGGTATCAGGCCTGCGGCCCGAAGCTCACGATCGGTCGCCGCCGGGTCTTCGGAAACGAACTCGACCTGTGCGCCATCCGGACGCTGCGGCGCCCCGAGGAGAGCCGCTCCCACTTGACCGAGCACGATGGTTGGGGTGCGCGCATCGGCTAGCCACCGGAGCGAGCGCTTTGCATCGCGCACCGTCTCAACCGGGAGTAGCCGCGCCAGGCGCTTGGGTGGAAGTAGCGCGATCTGCTCACGGACGCGATCCAGGAGGGTGGTGTCCCGCTCAGTGAGCCTGAGAACCAAATCGAGCTCGCATTCGGCCACGAGAGCGGACACTGCGTCGAGTGACGGGACCTGGCTTCCGGACTCCCAGCGCGCGATCGTCTCCCGGGGTCGTCCGCTGCGTGCAGCAAGCTGATGCTGCGTCAGGCCAGCGCGGTCCCGCGCAATCCGTATCACGTCGCGGGAGCGCATGTAGGTCAGTGTAGCGTAAGCGTCACATCTAGTGTGATGGATGCATCACAGCGACTGTGACATGCATCTCACAGGAACACGGCCCGTGCCTCAACTGCTTCGACGCTCGGCGGTCGGACTCCTCTCGGCGTGCGTACGACCGGTGGTCGAGCTAGACTTTGTCCGGCCGATGACATCGTCGGCTGTAGATCTCAGTGCGCGCCGGCTACACCAAGCTCAGCGGCAGTGCGCACACGACCATGGGGTTTGCGCAACGTACGGCCTCCCCACTTCCCCCAGCCATCGGAGGGCGTAGGCATTTAACTCGCGCGGCCAAGCCCACGGCGCTGCATCATGCCCGTGAACTCATGCGTTCGACGGGGTTGGCGGGCGCCGTCGGATCCTCAGGTACCGCCGCATTGGTGGGGAGACGAGGAGGCCGAGCGTCAGGACATCGACGGCATACGAGATGCCCACGGGCCTCTTTTGCCAGGCCGGCGAGACAAGGGCGATCATGTAGACGATGACCCACAGCCACCATGCCCAGCGTTGACGCCATATCACGAGCGCTGCGAACCAGAGCAGGACTACCACGAGGCCGACGGCCACGGGCACGAGGTGATGCGCGAGCTTTGTGACGGTCCCCAGCTCGTCGTCTACGCGAACCTGCGCAAAGAAGTCGGGATCAGCAAGTGGGTGCAGATCGGCCCACGTCTACCATCGTGCACGTATGGCGAATCACAAGCGAGGGCGACTCAAGCAGCGTCGCGCCGGCTGCCTGCTGTGCAGGCCGCACAAGCTGTCGTCTGCGAAGAAGGCTGAGCGCAGACGGGCTCGTCGCGACGCGATGCTGCATGCCACGCGCGACGCTCCGCGCAACTGCCTATCAGCGGTCGTAACAGCGCCTTGATCTGCGGGAGGTCACTTGAAGGTGATCGTCTCTTTCGCCTTTGTGCCAGCCTTGTTGTATTCGGTCAGGATCGTTCCCTTCGCGTCCTTGTAGCTACCCGTGCCGCCGGTGATGGTCAGCCGGTTTGTGTTGCTTGAACTTGAGATCGTGCCCGAGAACAAGATCGTGCCATGCATGAGCTTGTAGCTCCCCGTGCAGTGATACGTCGCGGATGTCGGTTGGGTGCAACTGGAGAAGTCTTCGCCCAGTTTCTCAGTGCGCTCATAGACCTTCTCCTTGGACGAGTACACGCCCTTGCTGGCGTGGACGTCATAGACGGTTGCGTTCAGGTGCAGCGTTGCGGGGTGCGCTGACGCAGGCGCGGCGAGCACGGCCCCGGCGAGCAGTGCGAGCGCAGCGGTTGAGTGTTTGTACATGACCTTGCTCCTTAGCTTTCGGTTATTGAACCGATCCACACCCCGATCAGGGCCGCGCAGCGCCGTATCGAAGTAACGGCGACCGCCGTCGGTTCGATTGTCACAGGATTTGCGCTTGTCAGATCGACACCTGGGCCGAGTAAGATGCTATCTTACGCATATGCGTACCACTATCTCCACGAAGGGCCAAATTGTTCTCCCCGCGGAGTTTCGTGCTGCGGACGACATCAAGGCGGGGGAGGAGTTCGAGGTCGACCGAGTCGGCCCTGATGAGTACCGGCTCACCCGGCTGACGCCGCCGCCGAACCGCGGTTTGGTCGAATGGCTGCGGTCGTGTCCGGATGACGGCTGGTTCGTGGAGATTGAGTCTGAGTCGACCGACTCGCTCTAGCTGATCGCATTGGCACGCTATCTAGTTGACGCGAACGTCCTCTCGGAGGCGACCAAGCCCGCCCCGGACCAGCGTGTTGTCGATTGGCTTGAGCACAATGAGCCCGAGCTTGCCGTCGACCCGGTAATCCTGGGTGAGATCCGTTTCGGCATCCTGCTGCTCCCACGCGGTCGCCGCCGAAGCCGGCTCGAGCGCTGGTTCGAGGACGGAATACAGAGGTTGCAGTGCATCCCGTGGGAGGCCTCGACGGGACTGCGCTGGGCCGAGCTGCTCGCGACACTGCGAGCGGAAGGGCGTGCGATGCCGATCAAGGACAGCTTCATCGCCGCGACCGCGCTGGCGCACGACCTGGCAGTCGTAACCCTCAACCGACGCGATTTCGATGCTGCAGGTGTGGTAGTCGTAGATCCGGTGGCAGAGCCTGCCTGACGTCTGGTGCTCACGGCCGGCGCGCTTCTTGACGGGTAGGCTTGCGGCGCGGAGGCCGGGCATTGGGTCTGCGGCCACGCTCTACCAAAGGGGCACGGATATGAGCGAGCGCATTGTTGTGCTCGGCGCAGGCTTTGGCGGCCTGGAGCTCGCTACGACGATCTCGGAGATGCTCGGCGAGGACGCACATGTCACGCTGATCGACAAGTCCGACGCCTTTGTGTTCGGGTTTTCCAAGCTCGACGTCATGTTCCGCGGCGCCGCGCCCGATTCGGTGCGCATGTACTACCGTGACATCGCCAAGCCCGGGGTGCGGGTGTTGCGCGAGACGGTCACCGCGATCGACCCTGAGGCGCGAACGGTGGTCACCGACGCGGGGACGCATGAGGCGGACGTCCTCGTGATCGCACTTGGCGCTGACTATGACATGGACTCGACTCCCGGCCTCGCGGAGGCCGGCAACGAGTTCTACTCGGTGGCCGGCGCCGAACGGCTCGCTGGGATCATCCCGACGTTCTCGCGCGGTCATGCCGTGATCGGGATATGCGGCGCTCCTTTCAAGTGCCCGCCGGCTCCCAGCGAGTGCGCGCTCATGCTCGACGACGAGCTGACCGCGCGCGGGGTGCGGGATGCCTGCGAAATCTCGATCGTGATGCCGCTGGGCACGCCCGTGCCGCCGTCACCCGAGACATCGGCGGCGCTGGAACGCGAGTTCGCCGCTCGCAACATCAAGCTGCTCAGCGGGCGGCGGGTCGCCGCGCTCGATCGCTCGCGCAGCCTGGTCGTGCTCGACGACGACAGTGAGCTGCCCTTCGACCTGTTCCTCGGCGTTCCCAGGCATCGCGCGCCCGACGTGGTGATCTCGAGCGGCATGACCGAAGATGGCTACATACCCGTCGACTCCGCCACCCTGGCGACGCGGTATCCGGGCGTCTACGCCGTTGGGGACGTAGCGACCGCAGGAGTCCCGAAGGCCGGCGTCTTCCCGGAGGGCGCCGCTCGGGTCGTCGCGCAGACCATCGCTTCCCAGCTGAGAGGCGGCGAGCCGCCCGATCGTCATCTCGGCCAAGGGACCTGCTACATCGAGTTCGGTCAGGGACGTATCGGCAGCGTCGACATCGACTTCCTGTCCGGTCCGACCAAAACGGGCACGTTCAATGCGCCTTCTGCGGAGCAGATGGCAAAGAAGGAGCGGTTTGGCTCGAGCCGCCGCGCTCGCTGGTTCGGCATGTGAACCCGCTATCCGTCCGCAGTGGTCATGCGCCCGGACGCAGCGCGATACGGCGCATCGTCCGGCGGGCCGCGAACACGCTCGCACGGTCGACGAGCGGTCGGTGGAAATGGTCGAGTTGTCGCTTGACCGCCTCCCGCAGCGTGTCGATCGTAAGCACATGCCCACCCACCACGACCGCACGCAGTGACCCGAGCGCCGCGATATCGGCGGCCGGATCGGCGTCGAGCACAAGTAGGTCAGCAGGACTCCCAGGTGAGATGGTGCCGAGCCCGGGCACGCCGAGGCGCTCGCCCGCATGAGCCGTGGCTATCTCCATCACCTCTGTGGGCGCAATGCCGGCACTGGTGAACAGCTCCATCTCGCGCTGAAGGCTCGCTCCTGGGGGAACGTAGGGCTGTTGTACGTCAGTTCCGACGAACAGGGGGACACCGGCGCGATGCAGACGAGCCACGAGATCGAGCTTCTTCGGGAGTGACTCACGCAGCAGGGCGATGTCAGTCTGGGACATATTCCTGTAATTGGAGATCCCGGTCTTACGGTTCCACACCACGTCGGGATAGAGGCGCGGGAGCAGTGGCTCGGTCGCACGGGCTCCTGGGCGCGCAGCACGCCCTCGGTGACGACCAATGTCGGTGTGTGGGCGATTCCCTGATCGACGCTTGCAGCGACCACCGACTCCAGGCGCGACTCGTCGACTGCGTGCCAGTCGGCCAGGCGCGCCAGCAGGCCAGCGGCGCCCCGGCGAGAGTGGGCCGTCGGCACTCCGAAGAAATGTTGGACCTCGGGGACGCCTGCCTCCTCGATGTCAAGCGCCGCGGGCACGTGACCGATCGCGCGTAGGCCGCGGTCGGCTGCGGCGGCGCTGAGTCCCGCAATGTCCGAGCGGGTCAGCGCCTCGTACAACTTGATGACCTGTGCGCCGCGGTCAACGGCTGCTTGGACGACCGTCGTCGGGCTGACCGGGTCCTCGAGCAGGATCGTGTTCGGCCACTCGCGCGGCGGGCGTGCGATGAACGGTCCACAGGCGACCACACGCGGCCCTGGTAGGAGCCCCTCGGCGAGCAACCTGCGGGCGGCGGGCACCGCGCTGGCGTCACTGTCTCCCGCCTCGAGGACGCTTGTCACGCCGTGCATCAGGTTCAGCAGGCAAAACAGCCCGGTCAGGCGCAGCGCGTTGTCGGGCGGGAGGTGTTGGTGTGAGTCGATCAGCCCCGGTGTGATCACGCTACCGGCAAAGCGTCTGTCATCCCCTGGAGCGCCAGCGCGGATGCTCACGATCGCGCCATGCCGGACGGAAATCGTGCGGTCGGGTACGCCGCCGACGCTGACGCCGCCGAAATCGCATGAGTTGGGAGGGAGAGCGTCGAGCGGTACGGGTGGGGACAGCAGCATGCGCCAGCACCATAACTCAACCATATGGTTGAGGCAAGTTCTCGTTCCGGCTGATCTCTACGATGCTGCAATGGTCGACGGGCGCTCCCTTCGCTTCGCCGGGCGGCGCGAGGCGCTGCTCGACGCGGCCGCCGCGTGGGTGTTGCAGCACGGCCTCACAGGGCTTTCGATCCGCGCCGTCGCCGCAGATCTCGGGATCAGCCACCGCACGTTGCTGCATCACTTCACCACCAAGGAGCAACTCGTCGCCGAGGTGCTCCGCGAGCTTCGTCGTCGCAACGTAGGCGTGCTCGCCGAGCGCGCCGAGCAACTGGGCAGCGAGCAGCCGGCAGTCCTTCTCCAAGCCATGTGGGCGCACTTCGTCGCGCCCGAGAACCTGCCTTATCACCGTCTGTGCTTTGAAGTGTATGGCCTCGCCGTCGGCGAGGCCGAGCGATACGCGGCGTTCCTTGACGGCTTTGTCGGCGACTGGGGAGACGCGGTCGCGGCTCTGTTGGCCGTCGCCGGCGTCCCTGTTGAGCGGCAGTCGCCCCTGACCTCGCTCGTCGTGGCCACCTTCCGCGGGCTGATCTTGGACGTGCTGCTGACCGGCGAGCAGGCGCGCGCGCGGCTGGCGCTCGATGAGCTGGCCGATCACGTCGCCGCGGCCACCACCAATGTCCGCCGGGGTCGATGAGCCGAGCGACGTGACCGGTGTCTTGTCGCTCAGGTGCGCCCGCCGTTCGATGGAGTTGGCTGGGGAGCGGGCCTGGGAGCGCTACAGTCATAGTGCTGGCTATCTGGATTTGACACCCCAGCCAGGCTGGCACGGGAGGCCGACCGCCCGCCTCAAGGCCGGTAGGAACGCGCGACCAGCTCGCGCGGCGCCGGCTCAGCCGGTGGAAGGGAAGGCCACAATGATCAGCTCAGGGCGAATAGAGGAGCTGAAGGCGGAAGCTCGCTACCACCGCGAGCGCTTCCAGCTCTACCAGGCAAAGACACACGGCTCGCGCCTGACGAGCGGCACCCGCCTGCGCGAACTCGAGCGCAGGAACAAAGGGGCTGAGGCGCGCCTGCGTTCGGCAGAGCGGGAGAACAAGTCGGAGCAAAACCGCTGAGGGAGCGGCCTCGCGCGTCCGCCGCCAACCTGGCGGGCTGCGCCAGCCTCGACTCCTGGCATCCGTGCGTCCCGGTCAGGTCTTGCGAGCCCTGACGGCTGTCCCGTAGGCGCAGATCTCCGTCCAGGTGGACCCGAGCTCGGAGGTGTCGAAGCGGATGCGACGATCGCGTTCGCTGCTTTTCCCTCGGCCTCCGCCACCAACCGGTCGGTTACGTCCTGGCGGCCCGCGGCCAGCAGCTTGGTCATTCCCTTCAGCTCGCCACCCACAAGCGCCTTCAGCCCGGCGCCGATCTGCGAGCCGAGGTTGCGTGAGCGGACGGTCAGCCCGAACACCTCGCCGAGCACCTCCTCGATCTCATAGCCAGGCGGCGCGCGCTCGAAGTGCGCGAGGCCCTGCGTGAAGCCGAGGCCGAGCGCGGTCTGTGGATGCAGGACACGGACGCCAGCCCGGAGAGGCGCAGGCAGATGATCCTCCGTGCGGAGGCTGCGGTCGAAGCGGCACGCGCCGAGATGTACGAGCTACCGGACCTGAACGTCGGCGAGGACGTGCTGTGGCTCGACGGCAGGCCCATTGCTGGCGAGCGGTGGGACGAGTTGAGCCAGGAGCAGAAGCGCGCGCACCTGCGCCGCTACGTCGGCAAGGTCACGGTCACCAAGTCGACGCGCGGGCGCTGGCAGGCGATCAGCGAGCGCATCGAGGTCAGGTGGATCGACGGCTCGGAACCGGTGCTAGCAGACGACCTCGTTCCTGCCGCCTAGCGCCCCTCGTCCTTGGCGACCGACGTCCGTGTCGATAAGCACTTGACATCGACCGTGCGTATGCTAGCGCCCGCGTTTACGGGTCGGGTTCCGTTATCCGGCACATTATTGGGATGTCGGATTCCGGCCGCTGGGTGGATGCGACGAAAGGTTGCCCATGGCACGCCAGCGATGGCCGTACCGGTTCTTCGCGTTGATTCGCGATCTCCCGTGCGAAGGCGCTCGGATACCGCGAGAAAGACCTCATACCCGGCGTCCTCTGTTTGCTGTCGCGCTCGGGATCGCCGGCATCACTCTCGTGGTGGCACCGAGTCAGGCTCTTGCCATCCCCACGAAGCCTCACACTGCTCGGAGTTTCTACGTGGAAAATACCGAACCAAGCTACTGGTTCGTCGAGGGCCTCGACGCTGCAAGTGAAGGTGGATACGCGGTCTCAAACAGTATGGTCATCTTGGACTTTGGTGGGCAGCTCGGCAACGGAAAAGGGACCAAGCTAGAGGACGGAATCGATGTCACCAACGAAGAAATTGAAGTGATTGCGGAGGAATTTGCCGATGGCTACTACATCAATGAGTTCGCCTATACGACCCTTCATCTCGACATCGGCACCAACAACAGCGACTCAGTGAGTAAAGCCCGTGGGAAGGCTTGGGCCGAACTGGTCAAACACGTCGCAAGCTTCGTTTTGGAAGAACCAGATAAGGCGAAATACGTCTCTATCTACGGTGGCGACGACCTCGAGGACGGGTCGAAACTGGAAGGGTGGAGTTCGGGCAGCAATACGCTCGGCTGGGCGAAGGAATATAGCAAAACCACAGAATCTCCGTACGTTGATTATGGTAGTGCGGGCGCGTGTCCCGAAGCCACTTACGAAAAAACCACTAAAGGCGGCGCTTGTGACGAGCTAGAAGGGGCCGGAGGGTGGGATCAGCGGGTTGAGTACGAACTCGCCTGGGAGATCGAGCGCGCTCACGCAGCCCCCGACATCTACTACCCTCCGACGAAAGGCGACAACGCAGGACAATGGGCGGAGGTAGGGGCGTACGGTCGTTGGGAGTTCGGCGGCGGGATACAGTTCGAGGGTCCGCTCGACGAGAACGGGTACAAAGGAACCAACAAATCTGAAGAAGCGTGGGAACAGTTCGAGAAAGCCGTCAACGAAAACGGATTGAACGAATCCATGTCGTTCTCGCTCACGATCTAAGATCGAGGCGACATGGGACGCGAAGTAGAATGAGGTAGACGATGAGATTGCGAAACATCGCGAAATCAACACGAGTCCGGGTCAGCGCAGTGCTCTTGGCGCTGCTACTCGCGGCGGGCTTGACCGTCGCCTTGACCGTCTCCAGCGCCGCCCCGTCCGCCTTCCAGGAATGTATGGGCGCGTTCACGCAGAGCGAACGGGAAGGCGGCGAGCAGTGGCTCAAAGAAAAGATCGCCTCCCAAGAAAAAGAATGCCGGTACTTGGCGCACTTGAATGAAACCATCAGCCCGCAGCAGGACCGGGAAGATAAAGAAAGGGCCCGAGCAACGCTCAAACCTGGGGCACTGGCCACGGGAACATTGCCGCAACGCGTCACAGGCATCGAAAACGGCTCTGGGGGCGGACCGCCGGGTATGAGCGGGGTGTTCCTGGCAACAGGTCACTGGGTAGGCTTGGTCGGTGGTAAGTGGTACATCGTGTGGGCTGGCGCTAAGAGGGTTCCTCCCAGTGAAGAACCCGTGGAATCCGCGGTCGTTGTGTATCTTCAGCCGCAGAAGCTCGGCTCTGCCGAAACAAGCACCTTCGTGGGCACGTACGGCACCCCCGCCGGCGAACGGCAGCCTCTCACGATCGCGGCGGCCAACGAAGGCGTCTTGACATTGAAGACGAGCACAGAACAGACGCTGTCGTTTGATGTGGCGACTCAAACCTTCGGCTAGCTCGCGCGGTCGCACAGCGTGTCGCTGAGGCTCGCGAGACGGCCTTTCCGAGTTGCTGCCTGGGATAGCCCGTCCGACCTGTCGGACGCCACGAGGCAGGGGCTGATCGTCAATGCGCTGGCGATCGTGGTCGCCTTGAGATCGAGCGGGCGCTGTGGTCGTGCTCCGGTCAGAGCTTGCGGGCGATAATGGCCTTGAGGCGCGCGATGCTTCCCTCTAGCTCTGGCAGGCCATACGCCATGCCCTCCAAGACCGCAAGTTTGGCGTTCTGAAAGCCCGATGTATCAGCGGGTTTCGCCGCTTCAGTTCCAATTGAATAGAGCGTCGTGCGAAAAGTCGCCTGCTGCTCGTCAGTCAGTGTCGACCGTTCAAGCTCGACGCCGCAGTCAGCTATCGCCGTGACAAGCTCGCTTCGTCCGGACAGTCTTCGGCTTCGATGAAGGTGACGTCCGCGCTCATGCCGGCGATGACAGCCATGCACTCGGCTTCGCGGACCTCGACTTCGGCGCCGAGATATTCGCTGCCCGTGAGGCGCGGGGCGCATTCGAATTCGGTGTAGCTGGCCCACGCGCCGGATGCTTTGCCTTCCGCGGATACGGACGCATCGCAGTAGGTTTCGAGGCGCTTCATTGAGGCCACGAGTTTAGCGAGGGGCCGCGGACCTCACGGCCTGCAACGCGAGGTCGAGCGGCAGTCTTGACGGGGCATCAATTCGAGTTTGGTCCCTAGCCGGGGAGGTCGTTCATCGTCGAGATGATCATGCGACAACGCTACCAGCGGTTCAGGAAAGGCGCCCACCTGCCGACGAACTGGCTTGGAACTCACACGCAAGGAGCGCAAACGCCGATGCCAACAACCACCATGGAGAAGTGTCGCCTGGTCACCCGCAGCGACTTCGACGGGCTCGTGTGCGCAGCCCTGCTCAAAGAGCTCGGAATCCTCGATGAGATCAAGTTCGTGCACCCGAAGGACATGCAGGACGGGCTCGTCGAGCTGAGCGATCGCGACATCACGACCAACCTGCCCTATGTACCCGGCGTGCGCATGGCCTTCGACCATCACGAGAGCGAGACCCTGCGCTTGGCGGACGGCGCCGCCGACAACCACATCATCATCCCGGGCGCGCTTTCGGCCGCGCGCGTCGTCTATGACTACTTCGGCGGCGCCGAACGCTTCACCCAGGTCAGCGAGCCCCTCATGGATGCCGTCGACAAGGCCGACAGCGCGCTGTTCTCGGTCGATGAGATCAAGACGCCCACAGGCTGGATCCTGCTCAGCTTCCTGATGGACCCGCGGACCGGACTCGGTCGCTTTCGCGACTTTCGCATCTCCAACTACCAGTTGATGATGCAGCTGATCGACGCCTGCCTGGAAGGTAGCGTCGACGAGGTGCTGGAGATGCCCGACGTGGTCGAGCGAGTGACGCTGTATCGCGAGCACGCAGCCGCGGCGCAGGAGCAGCTTCTGGCGAGGTCGACCGTCCACGGCAACCTCGTGGTGCTCGACCTGCGCGAGGACGAGGTCATCCATCCGACCAACCGCTTCATGATCTATGCGCTGTTCCCCGATTGCAATCTCTCGATCCACGTGCTGTGGGGGCTCAAGCAGCAGAACACCGTGTTCGCCATGGGCAAGTCCATCGTCGATCGATCCAGCATGACTGACGTGGGCGCGCTGATGCTGTCCTACGGTGGTGGCGGACACGAGGCGGCGGGGACCTGCCAGGTGGCCAACAGCGATGCCGAGTCGGTGCTGGCCGAGCTGGTCGAGCGCGTGAACGCCGACTCCTGACGCCACCGGCGCCGCCACTTAACGCGTCGGCCGGGCCCGGATGAAGCACCGAGCCAAATGAGGCGCAGTTGTGCGAACATATGTTCGTATGGTCTCGGTCCGATCGCACACCCATATGGATCAGGGCCCAAGGCCTGGCTGGCTTGCAGACAAGCGTCAGTCGGTCAGTCAAGTGGCAGACGGAAGTCGGGCACTCAGGCGAGTGGCTGATGGACATATGTCGCTTTTCTCTCTGCTGGTGGCAACAGTGGGGCGATGAGCACGATGGACGCCTACAAGGCCGAGCTCGCAAGGTTTCTCCAAGGTTTCGGGGCCAACGTTCGTCGCGTGCGCCTTGCGAAAAAACCTCGCTGCTCCCAAGAACAGCTGTCCTATGCCACCGGGCTCCACCGCACCGAGATCGGCAAAATCGAGCAGGGGGCGGTGGAGCCGCGCCTGACGACGCTGCTAATCCTTGCCGACGGTCTCAGCGTGACCATCGACGAGCTCGTGGCCGACCTGTCGGTGCCCGTCGAGCGCAGGCCTTCGCCACACGCGGAGAGCTGGTCCCACAGCAGATGAGCCGCAAAGCCACGCCCGACCGGGTCTTGGCCGACATCCTGCGGTGCATGCGCAAGGAGCGAGGGATCACATGCGAAGCACTCGCGCTGCGCTCTGGGATCACGGTCAGCGCACTGTCGCGGATCGAGCTCGCGCGGACCACGCCGCGCTGGGATACGGTGCGCCTACTGGCCAGGGCGCTCGACGTGACCATGGTCGAGCTGAGCGCAGCGGTCGAAGGCAGCCATCCGGGGGACCTCCCAGCCGGCGCGTGCCGCATTAGACCTACCTGCCCAGCAGGTCGCGGCGCCTGAACGCGGCCAGTGCAGCGGCCGCGCCGGCCAGCCCGATCGCGACCATGATCGCCGCGGCGCCGGTGCGGAGCGACTGCCTGGGCACCAGGCCGACGAACCACAGGATGATGATGGTCGCCTCGATCGCCGCCATCGCCGACAGCAACGTCCCGCGAAGGCGATGGTGCGGGTGCGCCCGTCGCGGAACGCTCGCTTAGCCAGTGCGCGAGCGGGCCCGACAGTCGGGACGTTTGATCCAGCCACCGTGACCATCATGACCGCGATGAGTTTCGTGCAGTGAAGCGGTCTGAACGTGAGCAAGCGACTACCAGGAGGACGCGTATGGGGCATACAGTCATCACCGAGACGTTGCGCGAGGTTGCCGGACGGCATGTAGGCGACAAGCAGGTTCCTGGCCTGATGGCGCTCGTCGCACAGGGCGACGAGGTGCACGTCGAGGCGCTCGGGAGCCTTGGCGTGGGCGGCCGCCCGGTGACGCGCGACTCGCTGTTTCGCATCTCCTCGATGACCAAGCCGATCACCGCCGCGGCCACACTCGCGGTCATAGCCGAGGGCCTGGTGGGCCTCGACGAGCCCGTGGAGCGTTTGCTGCCGGAGCTCGCCCAGCGCAGGGTGCTGGCGCGCATGGACGCCCCGCTGGACGACACTGTCGCGGCGCAGCGCGCGATCACGACGCGCGACCTGCTGACCTTCACGTTCGGCTTCGGCATGGTCATGGACATGTTCATGTCGCCCGCGCCCTGGCCGATCGTGGAGGCCTCCGAAGAGCTGTGCCTGGCGACGATCGGCCCGCCCAACCCCGACGTCCAGCCCGAGCCCGACATCTGGATCGCCAATCTCGGCAAGCTGCCGCTGCTCGCCCAGGCGGGAGAGCGCTGGCTGTACAACACGGGCGCGTCGGTGCTGGGGGTCCTGCTCGCCCGCGCAACCGGCGAACCTTTTGCGCAGGTGTTGCGCACGCGTGTGTTCGAGCCGTTGGGCATGCGCGACACAGCCTTTTGGACTGCGCAGACCGATCGCCTGGCAACCGCCTATCGGCCCAGTCCCGACGGGCTGGTCGTGTGGGACGGGCCGCAGGGCTCGTGGAGCCGACCGCCGGCGTTCGGCGACGGCGGCGCCGGCCTGGTGTCGACGGTCGATGACATGCACGCATTCGCAGCGATGCTGCTCGGCGGCGGTGCGCTCGTGCTGTCGGGCGAGGCCGTTCGCGCGATGACCTCAGACCAGCTCACATGCGAGCAGAAGGCGCACGGCGGGCTCGGGCGCGACTTCTTCGCGAGCCGCTCGTGGGGCTTTTGTCAAGCGGTGCTCGACAGCGGCGCGTTTGGCTGGGACGGCGGCTTTGGGACCTCCTGGCTGGTCGACCGCACGCGCGAGCTGACCGTGATCGTCCTGACGCAACGCATGTTCGACACGCACGAGGCGCCGCCGGTGCACCGCGACATCCAGGTGGCCGCGTACGCCTCGCTCGCCTGAGCGCGACAGCGCACCGGCCTGTTCGTCGGCTACCTACCAGGTCGATTTCTTGGCGCCGGCGCAGCCCGTCTGGGTGAGCGTGCTCACGCACGTGCGCTTCATTTCGCCGGCGGTGTCGGTGATCGTGAATTCGTCGCCGTTGGTCGCCTTGGCGGTGAGCGTGTAGCCGGTGCTGGTGCCTTTCGCGCCGCTGATGAAAGCATCGCTGGTGCTTTTGGTCACGTCGATATCCGGTTCCTGCTGGTGCAGGGTGCTCGGCGTCAGCCCTGCATAGCTGCCGTTGTTGTCGGCCGCGAAGGCCGCAACCGCTGTCGCGGCACTGCCCGCCAGCGACTTCGCCTGCGCGCTCACGGCGTTTTCCTGCGGGCCCAGGAACATCGGAATCGCGATTGCCGCAAGGATCGACACAATCAGGCAGACGATCAGCAGTTCAATCAGCGTAAAGCCGCCCGCGTGTTGCCAGCGGGCGTCTCGTGGGAACAGCGCACGGCGCTGTGACTGGTCGCGTGTGGCGCAGTTGCTGTACGACGGATGCAGGGGCAAGATAGCCCTCCCTGGCGTCGTGGCGGCCGGGCTATCTCGCGGGAGACCCCTGACTTTGCGCCCCCGCCTCGCGACGGGTTTGCCTTTTCAGTTGGTTGATCGAGCGGGCAGTGTGCACGGCGAGGGCATGCGCTCGCAAGCGCCTGGCGCCAAACGCAAGGAAAACGGACGAATGTACGAGCAGTGCCATTCTTATCCGGGCGAACCCGCAAGATGGGTTGGCAGGCATACTGATGGGGCATGTGCCGGATCGTCGATGCGCGCTGCGCCGCCCCAGATGGCGCGATCGTGCGAGCGTACTAGCGAGGGCCGCGTGGGGGCCCTCGTCGACTACGAGCGCCACGGGCGCACATATGCGCGCCACCGTCGCGCAGACCCGCGCATCGCGCAGCGCATCCAAGCGGCGCTGGGCGACGCGCGCACCGTGCTCAACGTGGGCGCCGGCTGCGGATCGTATGAGCCCGACGACCGCTGGGTACTGGCCGTCGAGCCGAGCGCGACGATGCGCGCCCAGCGACCGGAGGGCTCCGCTCCGGCGATCGCCGCACGGGCCGAGGCGCTGCCCTTTGACGACAACGCGGTCGATGCGGCTATGGCCTGCGTGACGATCCATCACTGGGAATCTCCCGATGCCGGCCTGGCCGAGCTGCGCCGGGTTGCGCGTGGGCCGGTGGTTGTGTTCACGTTCGAGCTCGAGCACCTGCCTGCCTGGCAGCAGGAGCTCCTGCGCGAGGGTGTCGCGAGGGAGATGGCGCGCTTTCCCGCCATCGACCGCGTGGCGGCTGCGTTGGGCGGACGCACGCGTGTGGAGGCGATCCCCACGCCGGGCGACTGCACGGACGGGTTCTTCGAGGCCTTCTGGCGGCGCCCGGAGTTACTGCTCGACCCGCAGGTTCGCAGCGCCCAATCGATCTGGGCGCTGCTGGAGCCGGACATCGAGCAGCGCATCGTGCAGCGGCTGGCCGGCGCGCTGGACAGCGGTGCCTGGGACGCAGAGCACGGCCATCTGCGAGAGCGCGAAAGCTTCGACGGCGCGCTGCGGTTGGTGATCTCCGAGGCGCCCTGAGCACGATGCACGGGCGGGAGGGCGCCCAGCGCTTCGACACTTGCGCAAGTTTTGCCTGCTTGATTCAAGGCCACGTCTCGGTGGGGCCGACACGGTCGGATGGACCCAGGGCGCCCGGGCGCGCAAGACGAAGCGGACGGCGCTGCGCCGCTCCAATCGGCTCTGACCTTCGGCGGCGGCCAGGCGATGTCCTGGGGCAGTCAAGCGTCCGGCGTTGACGAGCGCGAATCCGGCGCTGGGCGCGGGCGTGCGGGCGTCGTGGCCCTCGGGGCGGCGGTCGTCGTCGCAGTCGTCATAGGCGCTGCGGTCGCGATCCATGGCGGGGGCGCCAGCTCCGCGAGCACCGCCGGTGCCGCGGCGCCCACGGGATCGTTGGCGCAGGCAGCGTACGTCACCACGCAGGCGCCGGGGTTCCAGTTCGACATGACCATGAGCGCGGGCGTAGGCGGCAACGACTTCACGATCGACGCAGAAGGCGCGTTTGACGAACGCCAGCTCGAAGGCGCCATGACACTGCAGATCGCCGGACAGTCGACGGAAGAGATCGTCAAGAGTCCATACATATATGTACAGCTGCCCAGCGGCGATGCCGCCCTGACCGGCGGCAAGCCCTGGTCCAGGGTTGATCTCGACACGTTCAGGCAGGCGCTCGGCGCCGGTGGGCCGCTGGGCCAGAACGCAGCGAGCCCGACGCAGATGCTCGACATGCTCACGGCAAGCGGGCAGGTCAGCACGGTCGGCAGCGAAGTCGTCCGCGGCGTTGCCACCACTCACTACCATGCGCTCGTCGACTTCAACCGCTACGCCGCGATGGTCTCGCCGAGTCAGCGCACGGGAATGGAGGATTATGCGCAGGAGCTGCAGCGCATAACAGGGAGCAGCTCGCTGCCGATCGACGTGTGGATCGACTCACATCAGCGCGTTCGGCGCTTCTCCACCGAAGTGGACGTCTGCACCCCCCAGGGAAGGCTCGACGAGACCGTGGCGATGGACCTCTACAACTATGGCCCCCAGCAGACCGTGACGGTGCCGGCGCCGTCGGAAGTGAGCGACGTTACCGGCACGCTCGCCTCCCAGGCGTCGGGGGCGATGGCACAGCTGAGCTGCTGAGTCAACTCGCCCAATGGGGGAGGATGCCTGCAGGTGTCCGACCTCGTCCCAGAGATCCACGGCAGCTGCGACCCGGGCTTCGCTGCGCTGCGTGACGCGTTCGCTGCCAACTTCGCCGAGCACGGCGAGGTCGGCGCGGCGGTGGCGGTGGCGGTCGAGGGCGCGCCCGTGGTCGACCTGTGGGCCGGATCGGCCGACCGTGCCCGCACGCGACCCTGGCAGCGCGACACGCTCGTCAACGTGTTCTCGGTCGGCAAGCCGATGGTGGCGCTGTGCCTGCTGATGCTCGTCGAGCGTGGGCAGGTCGGCCTCGACGATCTCGTTTTCAAGCATTGGCCGCAGTTCGCGGCTGCGGGCAAGGAGGAGGTGACGGTGCGCATGCTGCTCGGTCACCGCGCCGGCCTGCCGGGGATCCGGCACGCGCTGCCGCGCTCGGCGATGTATGACTGGCAACTGATGACCGCTGCGCTGGCCGGCGAAGAGCCGTGGTGGCGCCCGGGCGAGCAGCATGGTTATCACGTCAACACGTTCGGTTTCCTCGTGGGCGAGCTGGTGCGCCGGGCAAACGGGCAGAGCGTGGGGGAGTTCTTCAGGGACGCGGTCGCGGGACCGCTGGGGACGGACTTCCACTTCGGCATCGGCGCGCCCGAGGAAGGGCGGGTGGCCGAGTTCATCTTCCCCGAGGTACCTCCAGACGCAATCGACGCCCACGCCACTGCGCTGATTCGCAACGTCTACCTGAACCCGCCCGGGCTGTCGGGCTTTGGCACGGTCAACACACGCGAGTGGCGCGCCGCGCAGATGCCGTCGGCCAACGGTCACGCGACCGCCCGCGCGGTGGCCAGGATCTACAGCGCCCTCGCGGCCGGCGGCGCGGTCGACGGCGTGCGGATGCTTGCGCCCGACATGTTGGCGCTCGCCACGCAGGAGGTCTCAAACGGGCACGACGCGGTACTCGACAGACCGTCGCGCTTCGGCCTGGGCTTTCAGCTGACCCAGCCCGGTCGGCCGCTCGGGCCCAACGAGCACAGCTTCGGCCACTTCGGCGCCGGCGGGTCACTCGGCTTCGCTGATCCCGACGTTGGCCTGGCGTTCGCCTACCTGACCAGCCAGGGCGAGGGCCCCCGCTGGCAGAACCCGCGCAACCGCGGGCTGGTCGAGGCTCTGTACGCATCGTTGTAAGGTCATGGCCCCATGGCCCGCATTCCCACCCTCGATCCCGACGAGGCCGAGCCCCAGGTGCGCTCGGCGCTCGAGCGCCTTCCCCAGCTTGCGATCTTCGCCACCGTGGCCAACGCGCAGGGCTCATTCGTCAACTGGTTGCGCTTCGGCGGCGACTGCCTGGACGCGCGCTGGTTCGATCCGGTGCTGCGCGAGCTGGCGATCCTGCGGGTTGCGCGCATGACGCCCGGCGCCGAATACGAGTGGGTCCAGCACGTGCCGATCCTGCTTGCGGTGGGCGGCTCCCAGGAGCAGGTCGCCGCGCTCGAGGCCGACGATGCGGAGGCTCAGGCGCTCGGCGAGGACGGGCGCCTCGTGGTGCGCTTCACCACACAGGTTGTGCGCGACGCGACGCCCGACGATGAGACGTTCGCCGCGATGAGCGCGCGCTTCAGCGTGGCCGAGCTCACACAGCTGCTGCTCGTGATCGGCCAGTACATGATGGTCGCGCGCGTGATGGCCACCGCCCAGCTCGAGGTTGACGCGGTGCTCGGCAAGGACGTGCTGGCCGGCATCGAAGGCCGCAGCGGTCGCTCTTAGAGCCTCAGTCGGCGGCCGACAACGCCCCCTGCTCCGACCGCGCGCGTGCCCGAATCACCTCGGCGACCGCGCGAGGATCGTCGTAGAAGGGCACGTGTCCGGCACCGAGCGTCACGTGCGTGGCCCACGGCAGCATCGCGCGGGCGCGGGGCGCCTGGCGGCGGTAGAGCAGCAGGCGATCGCGCTCGCCCCACGCGATCGTGACGGGCACGCGCCGCAGCTTCTCGGGCGCCTCGAAGTGGTACTGGCGAAAGGCGGCCAGCGTGGCGGCGAAGACGGGCGAGGCCCAGGCGTCGTCGAGCGTGGCAACGGCCTCCTCGGCGGGCAGTCGCGACGGAAAGCCGAAGGTCTGGGAGAACAGCGCGACGCGTCCGGCGCGCGTGCGCGCGAGCGCCCTGATGAGCGGACGGGCCGCGGGTGGCGTGCGCGCGAGCGCTCCCAGCGACAGCTGGCAGAAGCGCCGTTCGGTGGGCGTCCAGAAGCCGGCCGGCGAGAACGCGGTCACTGATCTGACAGCACGGCGGCGCGCGAGCTCGAGCGCGATCGCTCCGCCCATCGAGCTGCCGGCCACGTGCGGGCGCTCGAGGCCGAGCTCTACAAAGAACCACTCGAACGCATCTACGTAGGAGGGGATCGTCAGCTCGCTGCCGGGGGCCAGCGGCGCCGAGCGCCCGAAGCCGGGGGAGTCGCAGGCGATCACGTCGAACTCGCCGGCGAGCAGCCCGATCACCGGTCGCCACGCCTGCCAATGGTGGCCGATGCCGTGCAGCAGCACCAGCGGCGGCCCGCTGCCCTCGCGGTGGTAGTTGATCGACGCAGTCATGTCAGCCCGCGGATCAGGTCGGCGCCGCGCTCGGCGATCATGATTGTGGGGGCGTTGGTGTTGCCGCCCACGATCGTGGGCATGACCGATGCGTCGATCACACGCAGGCCCTGCAGGCCGTGCACCGACAGGCGCGAGTCGACCACCGCGTGCTCGTGGGTGTCGCTCATGCGCGCGGTGCCAACGGGGTGGTAGATGAGCATCAGGCGCCGGCGCAGGTCCGCTTCCAGCTGCTCGCGGTCGTCGACGTCTGCTTCGGGCTTGAGCGCCTTGACGACGATCTCGCGCAGCGGCGACTGCGCGGCGATCTTGCGCGCGAGGCGCATGCCGGCGATCATCGACTCGACGTCGTCGGGCTCTGACAGCGTGTTGGTGACGACGCGCGGCTTGGCGGTCGGGTCGGCGCTGGCCAGCCACACCTGGCCGCGGGCCCCGGGCGAGACGAGCGTGGGCGCGATCACCATGCAGTGGCCCTCGTAGCTGTCTGCGCCGTGGTCTTCGAAGTAGGCGGCGCCCATGTGAAACTGGATGTCGGGCGCGGGCAGCCCGCCGCGGGTGCGCGTGAACGCGACCACCTCGGCGACCGTCGAGCTGAGCTTGCCCGACCTGCGCAGCAGCCACTCGGCCAGCGCCTTGGGCCGTTCGGCGCCGTACAGGGTCTGTTGGTCTGACACCTCCCAGAGCATGGTCACGAAGGGATGGTCCTGCAGGTTGCGCCCCACGCCGGGCAGGTCGTGGCGCGCCTGCACGCCCGTCGCCGCAAGCTCCTGCGCGGGGCCGATGCTCGACAGCAGCAACAGCTGGGGCGAGCCGATCGCGCCGGCCGACAGCAGCACCTCGCGCGTCGCGCGCACGACCTCTTCGCCGCGGCGACCCGTGCGCAGGCGCACGCCGACGGCCCGCTCGCCCTCCAGCTCGATGCCAAGGACGGTCGCCTTGGTGCGAACCGTCAGGTTAGGGCGTGTGAGCGCGGGACGCAGGTAGGCGTCGGCGGCGCTGAAGCGCTGGCCGTCGCGCTGGGTGACCTGGAACATCGAGCAGCCGTCCTGCTCAGGTCCGTTGTAGTCGGCGATCCGGGGGATGCCGGCGGCCTCGCTGGCGGCCAAAAGGCGGCGGTTGAGCGGTCGCGGCGAGCGCTGCTCGCTGACGCGCAGCGGCCCGCCGACGCCGTGGTACTGAGAGGCGCCGCGCACATTGTCCTCGGCGCGGATGAAATAGGGCAGCACGTTGTCATAGCCCCAGCCGGCGGCCCCCTGGGCCTCCCAGCCGTCGTAGTCGAGCGGGCGCCCGCGCACATACAGCATCGCGTTCATCGAGCTGGACCCGCCCAGCGCCTTGCCGCGTGGGATGAACAGACGCCGGCCGTCGACGTGGGGCTCGGGCTCTGTGGCGAAGTCCCAGTCGAGCTTGGTGTGGAACTGCTTGGGAAAGGCCGCTGGGATTTTGACGTTCAGCGAGCGGTCAGAGCCGCCGGCCTCGAGTACCAGCACGCGTGCGGACGGGTCCTCGGAGAGGCGGTTGGCGAGCACGCACCCGGCCGAGCCGGCCCCCACGACGATGTAGTCATAGCCATCCACGTGCCGTGCCTCAGGCGCCGGCCAGCGCGGCGGGCTCGGGTGCGGGCGCGAAGCGGTACTGGCTGGTGTCGATCTGACTGGTCTGCTGCAGGTAGTCGCGCATGTATCCGGGCCAGTTGGTGACGATGCGTCCGCGCTCGTCGCGATACCAGGAGTCGCATTGCGTCCATGCGGTGCCCGCGAAGCGGGCCTGTAGCGCGCGGTCGCTGGCCGCCTCGACCTCGGCGCGCACCTCGATCGCACCTGCGCCGCGCTGGCGCAGCTGAGCAAGCGCCTGGCGTATGTAGGCGGCCTGCGCCTCCAGGTAGACGATGATCGAGCCGCCTGAGGTGTTGGTGTTGGGCCCGTACATCACGAACATGTTGGGAAAGCCCGGCACGCACATGCCCAGGTGGGCGTGGGCGCCGGTGGACCACAGCTCGTGTAGGTCGGCGCCGTGGGCGCCCGAGATCTGCATGGGGAACATGAACTCGGCGGTCGCAAAGCCGGTCGCCCAGATGATGCAGTCGAGCTCGTGCAGCGTGCCGTCGGCGGTGATCATGCCCTGCGGAGCGATGCCCTGGATGTGCTCGGTGACGAGCGCCACGTTGGAGCGTTGCAGCGCGGGTAGGAAGCTCGAGCTGAACAGGATGCGCTTGCAGCCGAATGTGTAGTCAGGCCAGGCCTTCTCGCGGATGACCGGATCCTGCAGCTGGGAGCGCATGAACGCGGCCGCGCGCGCGGCGGCCAGCCGCCCAAGCGTGCGCGGGTGGCGGATGGTGAGGGTCAGCGACTCGGTGTACTGGAAGACGAAGCGGCGCCGCAGCGCCTGCACTCCGGGCACGTGCCGGATGGCGGCCTTGACCAACGCGGGGTATGTGCGGTTCTGACGTGGCAGAAACCAGTTGCCGGTTCGCTGAAAGACGCTCAGGCTCCGGACCAAGGGCGCGATCTCTGGCACGAACTGGACGGCGCTTGCGCCCGTGCCGACCACGCCGACGCGCTTGCCGGCGAGAGAGTAGGCGTGGTCCCATTCGGCCGAGTGGAAGCTGTGGCCGGCGAACGTGTCGGCGCCGGCGATGGCCGGCCTGACGGGTCGGTCCAGCTGCCCGGCGGCGACGATCAGGACGTCGGCCTCATGCGTTGTGCCCCGGTCGGTGTGCACGCTCCAGCGGCAGCGCTCCTCATCCCACGCGCACGACTCGACGCCGGTGTCGGTGTGGATGAGTCGATCGATGCCGTGCGTGCGTGCCACCTCGTGGAGGTATTGGTGGATCTCGCGTTGGGGCGAGCACAGTCGCGACCAGTCGCTGCGCTGGGCGTAGGAGAAGGAGTACAGGTGGCTGGGGACGTCGCAGGCGGCGCCGGGGTAGGTGTTGTAGTACCAGGTGCCACCCAGGTCGGGCGCCTTCTCGATGATGGTCACGTCGTCGATGCCGTGCCTGCGCAGCTCGATCGCAGCGGCGATCCCGCCGAAGCCGGCGCCGACGATCAACACCCGCAGAGTCCGCTGCGAGGAAGGCGATGGACGCGCGGGTGAGGTGGACATGCGGCTGGTGTTGCTCATAGCGGTGGTGGTTTTGAGCTGTCAACCATAGGCCCTTGCGCGCGCTCGCGTCCGTGGGACCGGCGCTTGCGCATGCTGGTGTTTGCGGACAGCGCTCAGGATGCGCTGTCCGCGCCAAGCGCGTCAACCGCGCCGTCGAGCCAGCGCATGGCCAGCGGCACGTGCGCCGGCTCGATCCAGTGACCGGCGTCGGACTCGTGATAGGACACCTCCAGGGCGCCGTCGCCCAGCCGTCGCTGCGCCTCGCGGGCGAAGGCGATGTCGATCACCGGGTCGTTGCGGCCGTGCGCAATGAACACCGCCAGCCCCGTGCGTGTGGCCAGCTCGGGCTGCCAGCCGGCGACGGTGGGCAGAAAGCCGGAGAAGGCGAGGATGCCGCCGGGCCGCGGACGTCCGGCGCCGAGGCCCAGCGAGTAGCTCATCACCGAGCCCATCGAGAAGCCGCCGAGCACGGTCTTCTCGGGCGGGATGCCGGTCAGCCGCCACAGCTCGTCGTGCAGCTCGGCCAGCTGTGCGTAGGCGGCGTGGAAGCTCGCGGTGTCGGGGAAGCCCACACGGGGCACCAGGTACCAGTGATAGCCGGGCGAGCCGGCCGGTTTCAGCGGCGCGCGCGGCGTGACCACGTGCAGGCGGCGCGCGGGGTCAAGCGCGTCGCCCAGCTCGAGCAGGTCCTGCTCGTCGGCGCCGCGGCCGTGGTGCAGGACGAGCAACCCGGCCGCCGCGCCCGCGGCGGGACGCTCCTGGTAGGTCAGCATTGCGCCCCCGGCATTTGCCGAGCAGGCTATCTCTTGACGGTCAGCGCGGTCGACGCCGTGGAGCTCGCTTCGCCCTTGTTGGCGGGCGTGAAGGCGACGCGAACCTGCAGGTCGAGCTTGCGATGCCTGCGCAGCGCGGCCCGCCCGCGCGGCTCGAGCGGGAGCTTGAGCGTGACGGTGGAGGGCTTGCGCATGGACGCCGAGGCGCTGTCGAGGTCCTTGCCGCCGGCGCGCACGCGTCCTGGCGCGATCATCTGGACCGTCACCAGCAGCGTGTGGTGGACGAGCCTGCGCCGCAGGATGCGCACGCCGCAGCCGATCACCGAGATCGCCGTGCTCCGCTTGACCTGCGCACCGTTCTGGGCGGTGATCACGGTGGGCATCGACAGCGGCTGTGAGCACAGGTTGCCGTTGGCGGCGAGCGCCGAGTCCGAGCCGAGCGGCAGCGTGAGCACGAACGTCGATACGGGCACGTCGGGGATCGACGCGAAGCTCTCGGTGGTGACTCCGCCCTTGATGGTGGTGTTGCCGACGAGGATCACGCGCACGCCGCCGTCGTCGAGCACCAGGTCCAGGTTGGGGAAGGCGGCGCCCCCGTGGGAGACCAGATAGGCCCGACCGCTGAGCACGCCGGGCAGCACCGGGGTGGTGACGGTGACCGCGCCGACCGTCGACAGCGGCGGGCAGGAGAGCGGGTTGGCCGCGAAGGTCGCTTCGGCGCAGGCCTTCTGCAACGTGGTCAGCCGGGTGGGAAGCTGCTTGGGCAGCGAGGTGACGACCGAGCGGATGTTGGCCTGATGCGTACCCTGTAGGAGGTTGACCTGCAGGCTCGCGCCATCCACTTTGGAGGCTTTCGCGCTGCTCGACGCGGTCAGCGCGGGCTTGAACGACAGCGCTGTGCAGTCGCCCACCTGGAACGGGCTGGACAGGTTCTGCGTTTCGTCGAGCGTGGACGTGAGCAGCGAGTTGGTTGCCAGGGCTTCGCAGTCGGTGGGATTGAAGATGAAGTCCGACCGGGTGACGGCCACGGTGAGGGTCTTCAGGCGCAGAGGCACCCCGCCGACGATGGTGGGAAGCGAGCTGGTGGCGATCACGCGGGCGCTGTAGGGGTCCACGCCGATCGTCGCGCGGGTGACCACCCGGCCGAGGTCGAAGGGCCCGGCGGAGGCCTCGATCGGGATCGACAGCCCGTAGGGCGCGCCGTCGTATGGGCCGGTCAGGTACACCGGTCCAGAGAACGCATACGGTTCAGAGCCCGCGCCGGCGCTGACGTTGGCGCTTGCGATCTGGCTGGCCGTGGGGCATTCGCCAGTCTGCGCCTGCGGTTCGCCGCACAGCGTCACCGACCCGATCGCGCCGACCAGCCCGGGCGGCAGGACGGTGTCCAGCGTCGACAGGTACTGGAATCCATCAGAGCGGGTCAGGTTGAACGTAAAGGAGGTGTACGCGCCGGCGTCCGCGGAGGACTCCCCCGTGCTCTGACCGAGCGAGAACGCGGGCGAGGGGCAGCCGTTGGTCGTAAACGGCGTCGCGCTGGAGGCGCTCGCGGCGCCCGTGTAGGGGGTGAAGGTGGTCTGCACCGGCGCGATGCCGCACGCCAGCGGGTTGGCGATCGGGGCCCGCGGGCCACCGTCGAGGGTGAGGATCAGTTCGCCGAAAGGCAGCTGGGGGGCATCGTCGAAGCTGACTTCCAGCCGTCCCGTCCCGGGGTTCGGGTTGACGGTTCCCGTCAGCCTGACGGTCACGCCGAGACTGCTGGAGGCTTCCAGGTAGATCGTGTAGGGAGGCCCGGTTATCGGCTCGCCGCCGGGATCGCCCAGGTACACGTTGCCCGTCAGGCTCTTCGGGGGCAGGTCGGTTTCGATCGTGACCGTCCCCAGCTTGGTCGCGCCCGCCGGGCACGGGAGTCCCTTGCACGGTTCCAGGCCGTGCGCGGCCGACGGGTTCAGCGTCATGCCTTCGGGAAGGGTCACGTGAACGTCTTTGACGTCGGACGAGTCGATCTGGTCTGCGCCCGTGTACTGGGGAACCTTGACCACCGCTGTGGCGCCGTCGGGCACATCGGCGGTGGACGTTTCGGGGCTGACCGTGACTGTTGGCTTGAACGGCACGCTGGAACACCCTTCAATGCCGACCGGGGTATGGGTCTGCGTCCTGGCGACCGCGCCTTCATAGGATTCCACTTCCAGGTAGGAGGTGGTAGTGCTCGAGCACACGCTGGGGAGCGTGAGGAAGTTGCCGCCTTTCTGACCTTCGAAAAGCAGCTTGGACTTGATCACCGACAGCGGCACCTTCCCCCCGAGGATCAGTTCGGCTTCTTTGGGGATGTTGTTGATTTCGAAGTACTCGTGGTAGTCGCCTTCCCAGTCCACGTGCCCTTCCAGGAGCAGGTGCACGGGGTGGATCAACGCTTTGAGCGGGTCCACGTCGATGCCGAAGTCCAGCGGCAGGCCGGCGGGACGTTCGAGCTCGTACACCGTTCCGCCGACGGTGAGATCGGTGAGACCGTCGAACACGGTCAGTTCCGTTTTGCCCACTTCAGATCCATGCGGGCAGCCTTCGTCCTCGAAGGCCCCGATGGAGCAATGTTCGCTCAGCGCTTCAGGGTCCGCGGCCAAGCCAGGTGGGACGTCCACGCGAATCCTCTTGAGCGCGCCTTCGGGTTGCTTGACTTTGAGCAGGCCTTCGCTGGTGTTCAGTTCGAATGTGGTGATGCCCCACGGGGGGTGCCCGGCGGCCTGCGTGTAGAAGTCGCTGTGGGGACTGGCGTAGGTGCACGACGTCGTCATGCACGTCCCGGCTTCGAAGTTCGCTTCGCTGACGCCGAAGGACGCCTGCGCGGCAGGCGCAGCGACGGCGGCGGCAGCGGCCGCAGCCATGAGCGCAACTAGCGATACACGCGTGCTCGCGCGCAAAATCCATCTCCTCGATCCGTTCACGACGGCCGCATGCCGCATGTCACATCGTAGGCGACCGTCTCAACCGGGCTTTCTTGGGACCCAGGCCCAGATGTTCTATACCCGGCCGACGTGGCTCCTATTCACAGGCTCGACCGTCGCCGGCGTCTGAGGCGGCTCGACCTCGTGGTGGCGGGAGCGAGCTCTACTCCTTGCGTGGCACGTAAGGCGCCAGCTCGCGCCTGGCGATCGACAGCTTGTGCACCTCGTCGGGGCCGTCTGCCAGACGCAGCGTGCGCAGGTGCGCGTATGCCCTGGCCAGCCCGAAGTCGTCAGACACCCCCCCGCCGCCGTGTACCTGGATCGCGCGGTCGAGCACCTTCAGCGCGACGTTCGGCGCCGCCACCTTGATCGCCGAGATCTCGATCCGCGCGTGGCGGTTGCCGACCGTGTCCATCATCCACGCGGCCTTCAGCGTCAACAGGCGCGCCATCTCGATCTCGATGCGCGACTCGGCTATCCAGTCTTGGATGTTGCCGCGCATCGCCAGCGGCTGGCCGAACGTCACGCGCGAGACTGCGCGCTTGCACATCGCCTCCAGCGCACGCTCGGCGGCGCCGATCGCGCGCATGCAGTGGTGGATGCGCCCCGGACCGAGACGCGCCTGGGCGATCATGAACCCGTCGCCCTCCTTGGAGATCACGTTGCCGACCGGCACGCGCACGTCCTTGAGCTCGATTTCCCCGTGCCCGTCCTGGTCTATGTAGCCGAACACCGGCAGGTTGCGCACCACCTTCACCCCCGGCGTGTCCAGCGGCACGAGGATCTGGCTCTGCTGGGTGTACGTCGGCGCGTCCGGCTGCGTCTTGCCCATCACGATCAGGATCCGGCAGTGCGGATGGAACACGTTCGTGATCCACCACTTGCGCCCGTTGAGCACGTACTCGTCAGCGTCGCGCTCGATGCTCAGCGCGACGTTGGTCGCGTCTGAGCTCGCTACGTCCGGCTCGGTCATCGCGAACGCCGAGCGAATCTCTCCGTCCAACAGCGGCGTCAGCCAGCGATCCTTCTGCTCGGGGGTGCCGAACTGGTGGAGCACCTCCATGTTGCCGGTGTCAGGCGCCGAGCAGTTGCACGCCTCCGAGGCGATCGGCGAGCGCCCGAGGATCTCCGCCAACGGCGCGTAATCGCTGTTGGACAGGCCCGCGCCGTGCTCCTCGTCGGGCAGGAACATGTTCCACAGCCCCGCCTCGCGCGCCTTGACCTTCAGCTCCTCCATCACCGGCGGCTGGAAGTGCGGGTCGCCCGACTCGCGCAGCTGGCGCTCGTACACCTCCTCGGAGGGGTACACGTGCTCGTCCATGAACGCGCCCAGGCGCTCCTTGAATTCGCTGCAGCGCTCGCTCGGTTGGAAGTCCATCGGTCCTCCCTCGGTGGCAACGGTCGCCTAGGATCATCGCCGATGAGCCAAGACGGCGTCAGCTACAGCGCCGCGGGCGTGGACTATGACGCGCTCGACGCCGGCAAGCGCTTGGCGATGGCCAAGGCGCTGTCCACCTCGCCGCTGCTCGCCGCCCGGGGAGCCCGTGCGTTGGATGCCTCCCGCGGCGAGCCGGCGTTCGTATTCGAGCTGGGCTCGCAGACGCTCGCGTTCGTCGTCGAGGGACTGGGCACCAAGTCGATCATCGCGCGACAGGTGCTCGAACGCCAACAGATCAATCGCTTTGCAGACGTCGCCTATGACACCGTCGCGGCGATCGTCAACGACCTTTGCTGCGTGGGCGCGCTGCCGCTCGTGGTCAACGCCTACTTCGCCACCGGAGCGTCGGACTGGTACCGCGACGGCGAGCGCGCGGGCGCGCTGCTGGAGGGCTGGCGTCGCGCGTGCGCGGATGCGGGCTGCGCGTGGGGGGGAGGCGAGTCGCCGTCGCTGCCCGACCTGCTCGACGAGCGCGACATCGAGCTTGCGGGCGCCGCCGTCGGCGCGGTGCCCGCGGGGCGCGCGCCGATCCTCGGAGACGAGCTCGCGGTCGGAGACGAAATCGTGTTGGTCGCGTCCAGTGGCCTGCACGCCAACGGCGCCTCGCTTGCGCGCCTGGTCGCCGGGCGCCTGGACGAGGGGTACGCCACCCCGCTGCCGAGCGAGCCGGGGTCGCCCGCCACCACGTTCGGCGAGGCGTTGCTGGAGCCTTCGCTGATGTACGCGCCGCTGATCGCCGCGCTGCTCGAGCACGACCTCGGGCTGACCTACATCAGCCACATAACCGGCCACGGGCTGCTCAAGCTCATGCGCCCGCCCAAGCCGCTCACCTACCGCATCCAGCGGCTGCCCGAGAGTCCCGCCGTGCTCAACTTCCTCGTCGAGCATGCGGGACTCGATGCCCACGCGGCGTACTCCACCTTCAACATGGGAGCGGGGCTTGCCCTCTACTGCGCCCCGGGCGCCGCAGAGGCGATCGTCGCGACCGCCCGTGAGCTGAAGGTAGACGCGCTGCTTGCCGGGCGCGTCGAGGAGGGGCCCAGGCAGGTGATCCTCGCGCCGGTCGGCGTGCGCTTCGACGGCGACCAGCTCGAGCTGTCAGCCGGCTGACACGAGCGTCTCCTCGCGACAGCTTGCGACTGCCCACCGGTATTTCCTGGCATCCGACGGGTTGGTTGTTCTGTACATCAAAACAGTCGGAGGAGAATCTGATGCGCAGAGCGTCCATCTGTCTAGCCGTTGTCGGCCTCGTCGCCCTCGCCCTGCCCGTGGCCGCGTCGGCAGCGCCGACGGTCACCCTGAAAGTGAAGGTGACCGGGATCGCGGGCTACCCGCACAGCGGCTACTGCGCAGGCTGCGGCGCAGCCGAGCAGGCCGAATTCACGATCTCGGGCAGCGAATACGGCGGCTTCCCGCCGCCGCTCATCGGGGTCAACTTCTACCTGCCCAAGGGCGTAGTCCTGCACCCGCAGGGGTTCCCGACCTGTCCGCTGGCCACGCTCGAACAGGTCGGCAAGTGCGCGAGCAAGACGCATGCCGGTCCGCTCGGGCATGCGCTCGGCGTGGTCGCCTTCGGAGCCGAACGCGTTCCGGAGGAGGTCGAAATCCAGCCGTACTTCGCACCTGGCGGAGGTCTCGAGTTCCTGACTGCGGGCCATTCGCCGGTGGCGCTCGAATTCATCTCCAAGGGTCACTACATCGGCGGTGGCAGCGGCTTCGGCCAGAAGCTCATCTCCGAAGTGCCGCTCGTCGAAACGGTCCCCGGCGCCCCTGACGCGTCCGCCGAGTCGATCAGCGTCAAGGTCGGAGCGGCCTACAAGAAGCACGGCAAGCCCGTCTACTACGCCACCGTGCCGAAGAAGTGCCCCCATGGCGGCTTCCCGGTGAAGGCCGAACTGCTGTTCGCCGGGCTTGGCGGTCTCACGCCGCAGACCGTCGCCGCCAGCTACAAGGTGCCCTGCTTCAGGAAGTAAGCGTCAGAAGCTCGCACAGATCGCCAGCGAGAGACACCAGCGCCGGCGGGGCTCGCGCCTACGGGACTCGAGCCCCAGCCGGTATGGTGCAAGTCTGCCGGAATTGTCAACCCAGTCGGAATTGTCAAGCGACCGATGGAAAGCGCCCTGTAAGGTCGCGCGATCGTAGTCGTGGAGCTAGACGCTCCGGAAACATCGGATCAAGACGATCCATCAAAACAGTTGGAGGAGAAACCTGATGCGCAGAGCATCCATCTATCTTGCCGTCCTCGGGCTCGCCGCGCTCGCCCTGCCGGGCATCGCGTCGGCAGCGCCCGCTGTGACCGTCAAAGTCAAGGTCGTGCCGATCGAAGGCTTCCCGGGCACGGGCTACATCCTTGGCCATGGAGCGGCCGAGACATTCGAATTCAGCATTGCCGGCACCGAATACGGTGGCTTCCCGCCGCCGCTGATCGGCGTCAACGTCTTTCTGGCCAAGGGCATCGTACTGACGCCCGGACCGTTCCCGAAGTGTCCGCTGCAGACGCTTGAAAAAGTCGGGAAGTGCGCGAAGAACACGCAGGCCGGTCCGCTCGGCCACGCGCTCGGCGTCGTGTCGTTCGGTACCGAACGCGTTCCCGAGGAAGTCGAAGTGCAGCCGTACTTCGCCCCCGACGGACTGGAGTTCTATGTCGCGGGCCACTCGCCAGTGGCGCTGGAACTGATCTCCAATGGCCACTTCGTCAAGGCAAGCGGCGAATTCGGCGAAGAGACCGTCACCGAAGTGCCGCTTGTCGAAACGGTTCCCGGGGCGCCGGATGCGTCCACCGAAAGGATCAGCGTGAAGGTCGGCTCGGCGATCAAGAAGCACGGCAAGGCGATCTACTACGGCACCGTGCCGAAGAAGTGTCCGGCCGGGGGCTTCCCGTTCAAGGCCGAACTGCTCTTCGCCGGCCTCGGTGGCCTGACGCCGCAGACGGTTACCACTGCCTACAAGGTGCCCTGCCCCAAGAAATAGCAGCATAAGCCCAAGGGTCGCTACAGGCTCTACTACAGGCTCTTGGTGGGAGCTCGCGTTCGTTCAGGGCGCGAGCTCCCCGTCTATAAGGCTTCAGTTGAGCCTGAGCCTTATCGTGATCTAGGGTGGTCTGCGCCGCTACTACGGCTGCGAGCGGCCTCCAGGTTGAAGCGATCGTTTGAGACGGATATGGTCTTGCCTGTAGTGGTCGCCACTGTTTCCCGGTGAGAAGCCGGGGATCTCGATGTCGCCGGACCGGCAAAGGCTCCGGAGCTACCCGGATCGAGGCGGACCTGTCCATCAATCAGTCGGAGAGGAGAACTGATGCGCAGAGCATCCACCTGTCTTGCCGTTCTGGGCGCTGTCCTGGGTCTCGGCGTTCTCGCGCTGCCAGGCATCGCGTCGGCCACGCCCGTGGTCACAGTCAAAGTCAAGGTCGTCCCGATCGAAGGCTTCCCGGGCACGGGCTACATCCTCGGCCACGGAGCTGCCGAGACGTTCGAATTCACGATCTCGGGCACAGAATACGGCGGCTTTCCGCCGCCGCTGATCGGGGTCAACACGTTCCTGCCCAAGGGCGTGGTCCTGCACCCGCAGGCCTTCCCCGCATGCCCGCTGGCGACGCTCGAACAGGTCGGCAAATGCGCCGCCGACACCCACGCCGGCCCGCTCGGGCACGCCCTGGGCGTGGTGTCCTTCGGCAGCGAACGCGTTCCTGAGGAAGTCGAAATCCAGCCTTACTTCTCGGGCAACGGCCTGGAGTTCTATGTCGCCGGGCACTCGCCGGTCGCGCTCGAATTCATCTCCAAGGGCCACTTCACCAAGTCGAGCGGTCTCTTCAGCGAAGAGTTCATCGGCGAAGTGCCGCTCGTCGAAACGGTGCCGGGAGCGCCTGACGCGTCCACGGAAAGGATCAGCGTGAAGGTCGGCTCGGCGATCAAGAAGGGCGGCAAGACGATCTACTACGGCGAAGTGCCAAAGAAGTGCCCCAAGGGCGGCTTCCCCTTCAAGGCCGAACTCCTGTTCGCCGGCCTGGGAGGCCTGACGCCGCAGACCGTGCCGGTCGAATACAAGGTGCCGTGCCCCAAGAAGTAGAATCGAATACAGGCAGTGACCTTGCGCCCCTGCGGGGCGTAAGCTCTCATCAGGAGTGAAGTCAGACGGGCGACCCCCTCCGAGGGAAGGGGTCGCCCGCTCGCTGTGAACGGCAAGGAAGGATCGGGGTTGAGGCAGGAGACGGCAGGGCGCAGGAGATGGGCGGCCGGGATCGCCGGGGCGGCCTGCACGATCGCGCTGATCGCGGTCGTCTTGCTTGCCACCTCTGCCGGCGGCTCCAACGGCGCCTACGAAGTGCGCGCGATCTTCGACGACGCCGGCAACCTGATCGGCGGCGAGAACGTCAAGATCGACGGCGTCACCGTCGGCACCGTCAGCTCGGTCGCGCCCACGCCCCAGGCCAAGGCCGCGGTCGTCCTGCACATCGACAACCCCGGCTTTCAGGACTTCCGCGAAGACGCCAGCTGCACGATCAAGCCGCAAGCGCTGATCGGCGAGAAGTACGTCGACTGCCTGCCCACCCAGCCGCGCGTGGAAGGCACGCCGCTGCCGCCGCCGCTGAAGCGGATCCGCAAGGGCCAGGAAGGCGCAGGACAGCTGCTGCTGCCGGTGGCGAACACGCACAGCCCCGTCGACGTGGACCTGATCAACGACATCAGCCGCCTGCCCGAAGAGGAGCGCTTCACGATCATCTTCAACGAACTCGGCGCCGGCCTGGCCGGG
>DATNLQ010000064.1:0-23603 GCA_035602785.1 Solirubrobacteraceae bacterium | reverse complement strand
CGTGTCGCACTCGAAGGCGACCAGTTCCTCAGCGATGAGGTAGGCCACAGCGCTGGAGGACTCGACCTCACCCCACGGACCAGCGGTCATGTCTCGCCCGCCTGCCACTGAGTCTGCGCCATGCACGGCCGACCTCCTTTGATGGAGCGACTACCCGCGTCATCGCAAGCAGAAGGCTGTTCAGAACAGCACGCCAAAGTCGCCTTCTGGACTACAGGGTTCTACTCTGCACACTAAATGTCAAGCTGGTTCTTACACTCGAGTATGTGGGACACAACCTCCCGCGTCAAGCACGATCTGACGCTGCTTGGCCCGGTCAATTGACGCGGCCGTTCCACGGGTCGACGAACGCACCGATTGTTTCCCACGATCTACGAGCAGTGGTCTGTATGAACCGCTCCGGGAGCTGTTTGAGCAGGTGCAAGGCATCCTTTCAGCCCACCGGGCTAGCGACGATCGCTCTCACAAGCACAGCCACTTCTTGAAGGGCTCGCTGCGAGGCGGTGCGCGACCACGCCGAGACCAAGACACTGGTCGCCAAGAAAGAGGCCGACCGCCACAACCGCAGACCCCGGGAACTGGGCGACCAGCAACAGAAGCTGGTGCAGCTGCATTACCAGCAGGCCGTCTCGATTGAGGTCATGCAGGCCGAGCAGCAGCGGATCGAGGCCGAGCGCTCCCAAGCCCATCGTTGGAGCAAAGCCGCGCGGTCGCTGATGTCCAAGATGTACTCGAGGCTCTCAAGATCGCTCTCGCGCTGGTGGATGAAGGCAGGCTGCCGTATGCGGCCGCCAACGAGTTCTGCAAACGGCTGATCAACCAGGCGCTCTACGAGCGGATCATCGTGGGGAGTGTTGACGAGTTGACGACGCCAAAGGCCAGCTTTCGCCCCTATTTGCCCAGCTGATCCCGTTGGCCCGGGACTTGGGCCAGGAAGCTACCGCCAGGGCGGCAGAAGGGCCGGAATCGGCTGTAGATGGCCGCAAAACCAGCGCAGACCCCGTTTTTCGGGGCCTGCATTCATACAAAGACAAAATGACGGAGGGGGAGAGATTCGAACTCTCGGTACGCCAATCAGGCGCACAACGGTTTTCGAGACCGCCGCATTCAACCGCTCTGCCACCCCTCCGGGGTCGACACCGTCAAGGCTAGCGATCCCCGCCTACCGTCGCGATGCGAAGAAAGCGCTGAGCATCTCCCCGCACTCCCCCGCCAGCAGTCCGCCGGCCACGTCCGGCCGGTGATTGAGCCGTGGCTCGCCGAGCACGTCCAGCACGCTCCCGCACGCCCCCGCCTTGGGGTCGCTCGCGCCGTAGACCACGCGCGGGATGCGCGCCAGGACGATCGCGCCCGCGCACATCGCACAGGGCTCCAGTGTCACATACAGGACCGCACCGAGCACCCGCCAGGTGCCCGTGACGCGAGCGGCCTCGCGCAGCGCGATGATCTCCGCGTGGGCGGTCGGATCCTGGCGCAGCTCGCGCTCGTTGTGAGCCACTGCGATCACCTCGCCCTCGCGCGCCACCACCGCGCCGATCGGCACGTCCTCGTGTTCTGACGCTCGTTGCGCCTCGCGCAGGGCCAAGCGCATGAAGTACTCGTCTCGTGGAAAGAAGCGCTCGCTCATGGATGTTGTCTCGGTATGTGCCACAGTGCCTCCCCGCCCCGCCCGCCACATCATCAATACCAAGCCACCATGCCCTTCCGCGCTCCCTGCCCCGCGTCCTGCCCGCGCGCGCGACGCTGGACGATCCTCAGCGCCTGCCTGCTTGCCAGCATCGCGGTGCTCGCCGTCGATGCCATGCCCGTGGGCGCCTCCGCGCCCGCCGCGTCACCAGGCGCACCGCCCGCCGCGTCACCAGGCGCACAGGACGCGAGCGCGATGGGCTCCTATGCCTCCTATGCACCCAACGAGGTGGTCGTCGGGTACGGCCCCAGTCCGCCCGGCGCTCGTGTGGCCAGCGCCCGGGCAGCGGGAGCGCAAGACCCCGTAGCGCTCAGCGCCAGCACGCGCGTGCTGCGCTTGGCGCCCGGCGTCAGCGTCACCTCCGCGCTGCGCCGTCTGCGCTCCCAGCGCGACGTGCAGTGGGCGGTGCCCGACTACCGTGCGCACATCGCCGGCGGGCTGATCCCCAACGACGAAGGCGTCTCGCACAAACCCGGCGGCTGGCAGGAACTGCAGTGGAACTTCGCCGGGCCGTTTGGCGTCAACGCCCCCGAAGCTTGGGCCAACGTGGCCGCCGACGGGCACCCCGGCGGCAAGGGCGTGACCGTTGCCGTGCTCGACACCGGAGTCGCCTACGCCGACCGCGGTCGCTTCCGGCGCTCGCCCGACTTCGGCCGCTTTACGTTCGTGCAGGGCTATGACTTCGTTGCGCACAACCGCTTCCCCAACGACCGCAACGGCCATGGCACGTTCGTCGCCGGCGTGATCGCCGAGGCCACCGACAACCACTACGGGCTCACCGGCCTGGCGTTCGCCGCGCGCATAATGCCCGTGCGCGTGCTCGACAGCGAGGGCGAAGGCGAAGCGTCCACGATCGCCGAAGGCGTCTACTTCGCCGTCCGCCACGGTGCCCAGGTGATCAACCTGAGCCTCGAGTTCTCCCCCGGTATAACCGCCTCAGACATCCCCGAGCTGATCGCCGCCCTGCGCTTCGCCCACCGCCATCGCGTGCTCGTGGTCGCCGCCGCCGGCAACGAGGGCCACACGGCGATCGCCTATCCAGCGCGCGCACCCGACGTGGTCTCGGTGGGAGCCACCACCGAACACGGCTGCCTGGCCAGCTACTCCAACGACGGCGCCGGCCTCACCCTGGTCGCCCCCGGCGGCGGCGCCGACGCAGACCTTCCCGGAGATCCCAACTGTCACCCCGAACAGCCGCCCGGCCGCGATGTCTTCGCGGTGACCTTCACGGGCAGCTCGCCTGCGAAGTTCGGCATCCCCGACGGCTATGAAGGCACCTCCATGGCCACCCCTCACGTGGCTGCTACGGCCGCCCTGATCATCGCCAGCGGCGTGCTCGGGCGCCATCCCACCCCCACACAGCTCACCGCACGGCTGCGCGCCACCGCGCGCAGGCTCGGCGGCGGCGGCGACGAACGCATGTACGGGGCCGGCCTGGTGAACGCGGCCGCCGCCACAGCGCGTGGCGGGCCGGGGGCGGTGGCCAGGTAGCGGGCATGTCGGTCGGCGACTGGCAGCGCGCCGATGCGCCCGATCGCTGCGACGTCGCGGTGGTCGGGGGTGGCATCGTGGGCTTGGCCGTCGCGCGCGAGCTGCTGCGGCGCGATCCGGACCGCTCGGTGTGCGTTCTGGAGGGCGAGAGCGAGCTTGGCGCACACCAGACCGGCCACAACTCAGGCGTGATCCACGCGGGCGTCTACTACCAGCCCGGCTCGCTCAAGGCCCGCCTGTGCGTGGAGGGCGCCCGCGAGCTCTACGACTACTGCGAGCAGCGGGGCATCGCACATGAGCGCTGCGGCAAGCTGATCGTCGCAACCGACCGCTCCGAGCTTCCCCGCCTGGACGAGCTCGAGCGTCGGGCGCGGGCCAACCGCGTGCAAGGCCTGCGCCGCGTCGACGCCGCCGGCATCGAGGAGATCGAGCCCCACGCGCGGGGAATCGCCGCGCTGCACTCGCCCAACACCGGCATCGTCGACTTCCGCGCGGTCGCCCACGCCTTCGCCGCGGACGTGCTCGAGGGCGGCGGCTCGATCGCCACCGGTTGCCGGGTAGACGCGGTCACCGCCAGGACGAGGGCGCTGCGCTTGAGTCACTCGCGCGGCGCCACCGAGGCCGGCCATGTCGTCTTCTGCGCCGGCGCCTGGGCCGATCGCCTGGCGCTCGCCGCCGGCGCCGGCGCCGACCCTCGCATCGTGCCCTTCCGCGGCGCCTACCTGCGCCTGGTGCCCGAGCGCCGCGAGCTGGTGCGCGCGCTCATCTACCCCGTCCCCGACCCCTCGCTGCCGTTCCTCGGCGTGCACCTGACCAGGAGCATCGACCACGAGGTCCTGATCGGACCCACCGCCCTGCTGGCCGGCGCGCGCGACGCCTACAGCCTGGCAACCGTGCGCCCCACAGACCTGCTCGACACGCTCGCCTGGCCCGGCACCTGGCGGATGCTCGCCCGCTGGTGGGCGACGGGAGCGACCGAGCTTCGCCACGCCCTCCAGCGCTCCGCGTTCGTCCGTGCGGCCGCGCGCTACGTGCCCGAGTTGCGTGCCCGCGACGTGCAGCCCGCTTTCGCCGGTGTGCGCGCCCAGGCGCTCGCCCGCGACGGGCGGCTGCTCGACGACTTTGCCTTCTCGGCCACCGAGCGCGCCCTACACGTGCGCAACGCCCCCTCGCCCGCCGCCACCTCCTCGCTGGCGATCGCCCGCCACATCGCCGACGAGGCCCAGCGAGCGTTTGGCTGAGCCGACAGCCGGGGATATCGTAGACAGTGGAGTGTTCACGATTCAGCCGCGATCACACAGGCGATGGGCGCTCTCAGTGGCCATCGCGTTGGTCTTCTCATTGGCCCCTGCCGGCTCCGCGCTTGGCGAAACCGTCGAACCACGTCCGGAACTGCGCGTGTTCCCGGAATCGCTGTCGCTCGTGGCGACCGTCGGCGGTCAGACCAGCGCCAAGGCCACCCTCGCAAACACCGGCAACGTGGCGCTGAAGGTCGAATCGGTGTACGCACCGTCTGCTCCCTTCAGCGCGAGCGGCCTGCCGGCCGAAGGCGAGGAGCTCCGCCCGGGCCAGGAATTCGTGGTGGAAGTCGCGTTCAAGCCGACCGGCGCAGGCTCGTCGCAGAGCGCGCTCAGCGTCAAGACCGAAGCTGGCGTGGACGAAGTCACCCTATCGGGCGCCGCCAGCGCCCCTGCCCCCAGCGAATCGACGCCGCCCGTCCAGCTGCCGGCGCCCGTATCGAGCGTCGTCAGCACACAGGGCAGCGCCCCGCCCGCGCCAGCTCCAGAACCCCCGCCGGTCCTCACCCGGCTGCGGGTTCGCGCGAGCACCGCCGCGACCGCCAGGCACACCCGCACGCTGTCGATCGCCTACACGCTGTCCAGCGCGGGCACCGTCGAGCTCGCGGTGCTGGCGCCCACCGTCAGCCATCGCTGTGCCAGCCACGTGCGCTCGTGCGTGCGCTGGATCGCCACGAAGGTCAAGCTGAAGGCCACAGAGCATGCGGGCCAGAACCACGCGAAGCTCGACGCCAGCGCGCTCGGCGCCGGCGCCTACCGTCTCGACGCCACCCCGCTGGCGCACTCGGGCGACGCCGGCACCACACAGCACGTGTCGTTCAAGCTCGCGCGCTGACCGCCCGGCCATCTCACTAGATCGCAAAGGCGCTAAGCAGATCCACACCGGCACCCTGCGTCGGGTCGATGCTCGCCAGCAGCCAGGAGCTCAGGCCATACAACCTCGCAGGCTGCATACATACTCGTCAGCCATCCGTTGCTCATGCATTCGCCCGTCGCCGTGCAGCCCTTGCCGGTTGCAGCCACGTAGATGTCATCGAGGGGGATGCCCGCCGCCCGCGCCGCCGGCAGCAGCGCGGCGATCACGTCCGCATACTGCGCCCCGCCGTACTGCGGCGTGGTGTAGCCCCACGGCTCGTTGATCGGTTCGAACAGCACCTACATGCCCGGATACCGGTCGTTCACCAGTTCGCGGATCGCCGACACCGAGCGCACGAAGCCGTTCACATAGTCACCGATGGTGTTCCTGCCGGCGCGTTCTTCCGCCGGGGTTCGACTCTGTGGAAACTGCGGGTCGGGCTTGAATTCGTCGTCATACCCCCGGTACTCGATCACCACCACCGGGGTCATGCCGTATTCGTAATCATATTTGAGCTGGTATTCGAAGTAGGGACCGTGACCTTGTCGGATCCCTTCCCACCTGGCTCGCCCACTTCAAAGCCGCTTCCCGCGATCGTCACCGACGTGCCGCCCGTGTCGGGGCCGTAGTTGGGGCTGATCGCGGTGATCGCGCTGGGCGTAGCCAGCGCGCCGGCTGCGCCCACAAGGTCACCGCCAGAGCGGACAGCCACGCGACTGTCACCCGCAGGGCCATGCTGCATCTCAAAGGCCGTACGCCCGCCGCCGTCGACGAGATCCGCCAGCAGCGCGCGCCCGTCGCCGATCACCGGGCCGCCGTGCGCGAGCAGGAGATGGGCGAAGTCGAGCTCGGTGGATGTTGGGATGCCAGGCCGTCCAGTGAAAGACGTGCTGAAGGATCTCGTGCACGAGGCAACAGTAGCGAGGGGAAACGCCACACGAACTGACACAATTGCCAGATGGCCAGCCCGCTGTCGCCAAGTCAACCGCGGCCCGTCAGCGCAGACCGTGCTGCCCCGGACGGTCTGCATCTATGGCTGGCACGCCGGCGACAGTGGAGTCCCGTCGAGATCGTGGTCGCGCTCACGGTGCTCGGCGGGATCCTGCGATTTGCGACGCTGAACGTCTCCAGCATCGAGCTCGACGAGTCCGCAACGCTGATTCTCGTCCACCGCGGCTTCAGCGGAATGCTCTCGCACATCGGGCGCAGTGAGTCCACGCCGCCGCTCTACTACATCCTCGTGTGGGCCTGGACGAGGGTGTTCGGCGCTAGCCCGGTCGGGTTCCGCTCCATGTCCGCGCTGATCGGCACGATCACCATCCCAGTGATGTATTTGGCAGGGCGGCAGATATCGCCACGCGTTGGAGTGTGGGCGGCGATATTGACAACGGTCAGTCCATCCATGTACTTCTTCTCGCAGGAGGCGCGCACATATGGTCTCCTGGTCCTGTTCAGCGCCGCCGCGTTTGTCGCCTGGCAGCGTGCCTTGCGAGACCCCGGACGTCGCTACCTGGCGCTGTGGGCGCTCATGTCAAGCCTCGCGGTGCTTGCGCACTACTTCGGGGCCTTCCTCTTCATATCCGAGGCGCTCGTGTTGATCAGGCGCCTGGGTTGGCGGCGCCTGTGGGCACCGATCGGCGCTGTCGTGCTGGTCGGCCTCGCGCTGGCTCCTCTGGCCATAGCCCAGCGCACGGACAACAAGACCAGCTGGATCGAAGCACAGTCGCTGCCCAGGCGAATCGCCGAAAGCATCAAGATGTTCACCGTCGGCGTCTACGGCCCATTGGTGCTCTTCGCCCTGGTGATAGCCCTGCTGATCGCCGCCTGCGCGGTGGTGCTGGTGGTCCGCCGCGGCAACGAGCGCGAGCGTAACGGAGCACGAGACGCGGCGATCGTGGCCTTCGGCGCGATCGCGCTGCCCCTCGTGCTGGCGGTCACCCACCTGGTGGACGTCTACGACGGGCGCAACGTCCTCGCCTTCTGGGTTCCGCTCGCCGTTCTGATAGCCATCGGCCTGGGCGCCGAGCAGGCGCGGCGCAGCGGCGCGCTGCTCGGCGGCGCGTTGTGTGCGATCTATCTGGTGATGATCGTGGCGGCCAACGCGATCCCCGACTACCAACGCGACAACTGGCGGGGTATCGCCCACACCCTCGCGAAACCAACAACCGCCCGGCTGATCATCGCCGAAGCACATGCCGTGCTGCCGCTGTCCATCTACATGGGCCCATTGAGCAGCGTCTCTGCAGCGGTTCCCTCGGTGCACGAAGTGGACTTCGTCGCCGTGCGCCATCTGCGCACGGTCGGCCCTCCGCAGGCCGCATTTGTGCCGAGCAGTCCACCCACAGGCTTCCACCTCGCGGGCGTGACAAGGAAGGAAACGTTTGCGATCTCGCGGTTCGTCGCAGCGAGCCCGACGGCGCCGACGACCATGCAACTCGTCCGCTTGAGCGCAATAGGTAACGCAGAAGCCATCCTCCAGCGCTGAGGCGCCTCGTCGGGCGCTCCCGCGAGCGCGATCCGCACACCGGCGCTGGCGCAAGAGTCACTGCGCGGCGCGGATGCCCAGGATCTCACGAGCCTGGGCAGGCGTTGCTAGGGGTCGACCAATCGCCTCGCACAGGGCGCTTGCCCGCGCAACGAGCTGAGCGTTGGAGTCCGCGTACTCGCCTGGCGCGACGTATACGACATCCTCGAGGCCGGTGCGGATGTGCCCGCCCAGTGCAAGCGTGAGCGCCATCATCGGGAAATGCCGTGCGATCGCCGTGACCATCCACGGCACGCCGTTGGGAACCATCTCAGCGAAGAGCGAGATCATCGCCGCGCTCGCCGGAGCACCACCGACGACGCCCAGCAGCAAATGCATGACCCCCGGAGCGCCGCTGGCCGAGCTCGCGAGCTTTGCTGCTGTGAGCGCCATGCCGACGTCGAAGCACTCATACTCAGGGACGATCCCACCGCCGGCCAGTTCCTCGGCCAGTTCGGCCATCAACGACGGCGGGCTGATCAGCAAATCGCCGCCCGGACCGAAGTTCATGCTCCCGCACGTCACCGTTGCCATCTCCGGCCGAGCCAGCAGCGAGCGCCGGGACTCCTCGGAAGGCAAGCCCAACTGTCCTCCGGTGGTGAAGCTCAAGACGACGTCGTCGACCTGCTCACGGATCGCCTGCTTGATCGCGAGGTACTCCTCCGGCGCCTGGGTCATCTCGCCGCTCTCGCTGCGCGCGTGAATGTGCAGGATGCTCGCCCCGGCCTGCGCCGCACCGACAGCGGCTGCGATCACCTCGTGGCGAGTCGTGGGCTGGTTTGGGTTCCCCGTGACAACCCCCCCGGACACCGCGCAGGTGAGCATCGCCGGGGCTTGCGCCTTCACGGCGGCGGCTCGGGCAAAACCTCTGGCGGCGGCTGCGCCGGCCCTGAAGCTCATCGAACGTAACCTAGCGAATGACCCGTGAGATCCCGCCCGCTCAGCTCTTGGCGGCGAGACCAAGCCTGCATGCGCGGGGCACGATTGGATGTGCGACGATCCGAACTTATGGCAAGGCGCGTGGGGATCGACCTGGTATCTGTCAACGCGGTGCGCGACTCAATCCGCGAGTTCGGCGATCGCTACCTCAAGCGCTTCTACACCGAAGCCGAGCTGCGTGACTGCGACACCGGTCAGGGCATCGTCGCCGAGCGCTTGGCCGCCCGCTTCGCCGCCAAGGAGGCCACCCTGAAGGTGCTGCGCCCGGGCGACGAGGCGATCCCGTGGCGCACGATGGGGGTCGTCCGCCACGGCCCCGGATGGGTGACCGTAGAGCTCAGCGGGCGTGCCGCCACGCTCGCCGCCGAGTCCGGCCTGCGGGACTTCGAGCTCAGTATCAGCCACGAGGACAATTACGCGTCCGCAGTCGTCATCGCCGAGGTGGACTTGAGCAATCGGGCAAGCGATCCGATGATAAGTGCATGACTGAGGAGATTCGCCAGATCATCGCCGACCACGGACGCCTTTCCGTCGACACGGCCGCGCTCGCGCCCGACGCCGACCTCTACCACGCGGGCATGACCTCGCACGCAAGCGTCAACGTGATGCTCGCGCTCGAGGACCACTTCGACGTCGAATTCCCCGACCGGATGCTCAAGCGCAGCGTCTTCGAGAGCATCTCCGCGATCGAGGCGGCGTTGAAGGAGTTGCGCGCCGAGACGCCGGTGTCATGAGCGTATCCGTCGACCGCGACCAGGCGTTCCTGAGCGCCGTCAGTCGCGTGGCCGACGAGTTCGCCGCGCCCAACGCCGACGCAGTCGACCGCGCCGCCCGCTTCCCGTCGGAGACGATCGACGCGCTGCGCGCCGAGGGGGCGCTGTCGGCCTTCATCCCGACCGAGCTCGGCGGTGGCGGCGTCGCGTTCGAGACGATCGCCGCCGCCTGTTTTGAGCTGGGACGCCGTTGCGGCGCCAGCGCGATGGTCTTTGCGATGCACCAGATACAGGTCATCTCCATCGCTCGCCACCTCGACGACGCCCCCTGGTTCGAGGACTACCTGCAAGCCGTCTCGCGCGAGCAGCGGCTGATCGCGTCGGTGACCTCCGAGGTGGGTACAGGGGGGGACATGGGTCGCTCCGTGGCCGCCTTGACCGCCAACGAGGACGACTCGCGCTCCTTCGAGAAGCAAGCACCGACCGTGAGCTACGGCGCCCACGCCGACGATCTGTTCGTCACGCTCCGCCGCGCCCCCGACGCCGAGCCCAGCGACCAGATCGTGGTCCTGGCCCGCAACGAGCAACTGACACTTGAGCCGAGCGGCACCTGGGATCCCCTGGGGATGCGCGGGACGTGCTCGCCGGGATACGTGGTGCGAGCCACCATCTGCCCCGAGCAGATCCTTCCCACGCCGTTCCCGCGAGTGTCAGCCGAGTCGATGGTGCCGGTGTCGCACATCCTCTGGTCGCACCTGTGGCTGGGAATCGCAACTGACGCCTTCGACCGGGCGCGTGCGTTCGTGCGCGCCGCGGCCAAGCGCAGCCCCGGCGAGCCTCCGCCGGTCGCGTTGAGGCTGTCTCACCTGATGAGCGACCTCTCCCTGCTCCGCGCCGAGGTGTCCTCGGCACTGACTGAATTCGTCCAAGCGTCCGACGAGCCAGGTCGCGAGCGCCTCTCCACGATGGTCCTGGCGCTTCGCTTCAACAACCTCAAGATTGCCGCCTCCGAGCAGGCTCCCCTGGTTTGCCAGGGCGCGCTGGGCGTGTGCGGGATCATGGGCTTCAAGAACGACACGCCGTTCAGTGTCGGGCGTCACCTGCGCGACACGATGTCCGCCTGCCTGATGGTGGCCAACGAGCGCATCCACCACACAAACGCGAGCCTGCTGCTGATCGCCAAGGACGTCTAATGTCCGAGCCACGGCCGGCCAGCCCCGACCAGGCAGCGTTGCTCTCCGCGCTCGTGCAGCGCGGCCTGCTGATCGAGACCGGGGTCCCCGGGATATACGGCCGCGGAGGCCCTTTCGAGGAGGTCCGCGAGGGGGTCGCCGCCCTCGTAACCCGCGCGGCCGCGCCGGAAGCGCCCGAGCAGCTGCGCTTCCCCCCCGTGATGCCGCGTCGCGACCTGGAGACGGTCGGCTACCTGAAATCGTTCCCCCATCTCGCCGGCAGCATCTTCGCCTTCGCGGGCTCCGAGAGCGATGCCGCCGAGCAGTACGAGCGGGCCAGCCGCCACGAGGACTGGAGTGAGTTCCAGGGCATGACCGACCTCGTGCTCACGCCCGCCGCCTGCTACCCGGTTTATCCCGCCGTCGCCGCCCGCGGGCCGCTGGCGAGCGGCGGTATCACGGTCGATGCGGGGGGCTCGTATGTGTTTCGCCATGAGCCCTCGGGAGATCCCGCGCGGCTGCAGATGTTCCACCAGCGCGAGATGGTTCGCATCGGCGAGCCCGAGGCGGTGCACAGCTGGCGCGATGCCTGGCGCGAGCGGGCGCTCGAGCTGCTCGGCGACATCGGCTTGGAGGTCGAGCTCGACGTGGCAACCGATCCGTTCTTTGGACGCAGCGGGCGCATGCTCGCTGCCAGCCAGCGCGAGCAGCAGCTGAAGTTTGAGGTGCTCAGCCAGATCGCAGGACCCGAGCCCACTGCCCTGGCGTCGTTCAACTACCACCAGGAGCACTTCTCCTCGGCCTACGGGATCCGCCTCGCGGATGGCACCGAGGCACACACCGCCTGCCTCGGGTTCGGCCTCGAGCGGATCACGATCGCGCTCTTTCGCACGCACGGGCTCGACCTGCGGTCGTGGCCAAGCGAGGTGCGCGACCGGCTGGGTGTCAGATGAGCACCGCGGGCACGGGACTCGTGAGCCTGCTCGGGCTCGACCCCGCCAGCTATCAACCCCACTGGCTGCACGCGCCCGAGCGCACATACGTGGAAACCAACTGCTACACCGACGTCATCATCGAGCTGCTGCACGCGCGCGGCAATGAGCCCGTGGCGGCGCTGGGCTGCACTGTGAGAATGGATTTCGAGGGCGACCAGTGGACATTCTTCAAGCCCTTCCCCGAGGACCTGCAGCTGCTGTTCGGCATCGATGTGCACGAGATGCAGCCCTACCGGCCACTGCCCGAGCAGGCCGCCGAGCAGATAACAGAGGGGCGCACGCTGATCGTCGAGCTGGACTCCTGGCACCTGCCCGACACGGCTGCCACCAGCTACCGCTCAGAACACGTCAAGACTTCTGTCGCGGTGGAGGCGATCGACTGCGCGGGCAGGCGGCTGCGCTACTTCCATGCCACCGCGCTGCATGAGCTCTGCGGCGAGGACTACCGCGGCGTCTTTCGCATCGGCCGCCCCTACTCCGAAGACGTGCTGCCCCCCTACACCGAGCTCGTGCGCTTCGACGCAGGCCCCAGCCTGCACGGCAAGCAGCTGCGCGACGCCGCGCGCAGGTTGCTTGTGAGCCACCTCGCCCACCGCCCCGCAAGTAACCCGTTCGCGCGCTTTGGCGCGCAGCTGGAGCACGACCTGCCACGACTGCTCGACGGCGACGCCAGCGACTATCACGCCTACGCGTTTGCAACCGTGAGGATGGCCGGCTCGGCCTTCGAGGTCGCCGCGTCTCACGTGCAGTGGCTGCTCGAGGACGCCGCCGCGCCCGCCTGCGAGGCGCTGCAACGCATCGTCGACGGTTGCAAGGTCCTCTCCTTCAGGCTCGCCCGCCGCCGCGCCTTCGATCCGCAGGAGACGCTCTCCGCGCTGGCCGCGGCATGGGAGCAAGCGATGGCGCGCCTCGATGACGCCGTCGCCTGAGCCGACGGCGGGGCCGGTGGCGGGCGCGCGCGCGCGCGTCGAAGGCCACGAGCTGCACGAGCTCTGCAACGGCTGGCAGGCCGCTCGCTCGGCGCCCGACGAGCACGCGGACGCGAGCGCCGGCGCGCAGCTGAGCTGGATCCCCGCCCGCGTTCCCGGTACGGCAGCTGGCGCGCTGCACGACGCCGGCATGTGGACGGCCGGCGATCCCCACGACTTCGACACCGACGACTGGTGGTTTCGCACGAGCTTCAACACGCAGCCGCTCGCGCCGGGTGAGGAGGCGCATCTGTGCCTCGACGGGATCGCGACCGTTGCCGAGGTCTACCTCAACGGCGAGCTGGTGCTCGAGAGCAACTCCATGTTCACCGCACACGCGCTCGACGTGACGCAGCGGCTGCGCGATCACAACGAGCTTGCGATCCGCTGCCGTGCGCTAGCGCCACTTCTGAGTGTGCGCCGCCGCCCGCGCGCACGCTGGCGCACGCGGCTGGTGAGCGATGGCAACCTGCGCTTCTTTCGCACGATGTTGCTTGGCCGCTGCCCCGGGATCGCCCCGGGCCCCGCAGCCGTGGGGCCATGGCGGCCCGTACGACTCGAGCGCCGCCGACACATCGACGTCGAAGAGCTCACGCTGCGCCCGCGCCTGCACGGCGAAGACGGCGTGCTCGCGGTGCTCGCGCGCCTGCGTGCGCTGGAGGGCACGCAGGTGCGATCAGTGGAGGTTGAGCTGAGCTACGCGTCGGCGATCCACCACGCACAGCTCGAGCTTCACGGCGACGGCACCGGCGATGACGGCCTGACGGCACGTGGCGAGCTGCGCGTCGCGGCGGCGGAGCGGTGGTGGCCGCACACCCATGGCGAGCCTATCTCCTACGACGTTCGACTGCGCGTCGCAACCGCCGAGCGCGAGACGATCGTAGAGGCTGGTCGGATCGGCTTTCGCGACCTCGCCTTCGGCGCGACCCCGAGCCATGACGTCGAACAGGACGGGCTCGACCTGCACGTCAACGGCGTGCGCGTATTCGCTCGTGGGGCCGTGTGGACGCCGATCGACCCGGTCGGGCTTGCTCCCTCGCAGGAGGAGCTCCGCGCAGAACTGACGCGGGTGTGCGACGCCGGCATGAACATGCTGCGCCTGCCCGGCACGGGCGCCTATGAGACGCGCGCGTTCCACGATCTGTGCGATGAGCTGGGCATCCTCGTGTGGCAGGACTTCATGTTCGCCAATCTCGACTACCCGATCGCCGACGAGCGCTTTCGCACGACGGTCGAGCACGAGGCTGCGAGCGTTCTCGCGGCAGTGGGGGGACGCCCTAGCCTTGCTGTGCTGTGCGGCAACAGCGAGGTTGAGCAGCAGGCGGCGATGATGGGGGTGGACGCGACGCTCGCGCGCGGCGAGCTGTTCGGCGAGCTGCTCCCCGAGCTCGTCCGCGAGAGCGGCGCCGACGCCCTCTACATTCCCAGCGCGCCATACGGGGGCGACGTTCCCTTCCGCACCGACCGCGGCATCGGCACCTACTACGGCGTCGGCTGCTACCGGTTGCCGCTGGAGGACGCTCGCCGTGCGAGCGTGCGCTTCGCGGCCGAGTGCCTGGCGTTCTCGCACGTTCCCGCACCGGCGAGCGTCGAGGCCATGTCGCCGCAGGCGCCCGAGCGCCTGGTCGGCCACCACCCGGTCTGGAAGGCCGGCGTCCCCCGCGAGAACGGAGCGGATTGGGACTTCGAGGATGTACGCGACCACTACCTGAGACTGCTGTTCGGCGTCGACGCGGACGAGCTTCGCTGGGTCGACCACGCGCGCTACCTGGAGCTCTCGCGCATGCTCACCGGCGAGATCCTCGCCGACGTCTTCGGCGAGTGGCGCCGCGGCACCTCGCCCTGCGCCGGCGGACTGGTGCTGTGGCTGCACGACCTCCTGCCGGGCGCCGGGTGGGGCGTGATCGACCATCGCGGCACTCCCAAGCTCGCCTATCACCATCTCAAGCGTGCACTCGCGCCGGTTGCCGTGTGGACGGTCGATGAGCAGTTGGGCGGGGTTGTGGCCCACGTGGCCAACGATCGCCCCACGCCGCTCAGCGCGTTTCTGCGCGTGGCGCTGTATCGAGAACGTGAGCACCTGGTGGAGCAGGCGCGGACTGCTGTCGAGCTGAACCCGCACAGCCAGGGGGAGTGGAACGTCGAGGGCGTGATCGGGCGCTTCCTCGACGTGGCGTGGACATACCGCTTCGGCCCGTGCGCCCAGGACACGATCGTAGTCACGCTCGAGCGCGACCAAGGCGGGGGAGGGGAACCGCGAATCCTCTCCCAGACCATGCGCTTTCCCGCCGGACGGCCCCTTGATCGCGAGCCGCCCGAGCGCCTGGGGCTCGCCGCGCGAGCGCATACCCAGCCCGACGGGAGCCTGCTCTTGACCGTATCGAGCAGGCGCCTGGCATACGGGGTAGGGATCCGCGCGCCCGGATTTGTGCCGAGCGATGACGGCTTCTCGGTCGAGCCCGGTGGTGAGCGCTCGGTCACACTGCAGCCCTACAGCGCACAGGCCTCGTTGCAAGACTGCAGGCTTGGCGCAGTGAACATGAGCGGTCATGTCAAGATCGCTCACGAATGAGCTCCCCGCAGGCACCCACATTTTTCTACTTGGAGGCGGACTTCCCGCCGATGTTCGCGGCCTTCCATCCGGGCGCAGGGCCGCGCAGGCAACGCGCACTGCTGCTGTGCCCGCCGTTTGGCTGGGAGGACATGTGCTCCTATCGCAGCCGTCGTGATTGGGCCGAACACCTGGCGCAAGCAGGCTTTCCGGCGCTGCGCTTGGATTTTCCCGGCAGCGGCGACAGCGCGGGCGCCCCAGTCGATCGGGGGCAGTTGGACAGCTGGACGAGCGCACTGGAGGCAGGCGCGCGGTGGCTGACTGACACCAGCGGCGCGAGCCGCGTCGTCGCTATCGGCATTGGCCTAGGCGGCATGGTGGCCTGCCGCGCGGCGCTGGAAGGCGCGCCGATCGAGGAGCTGGTGCTGTGGCATGTGCCGGCGCAAGGACGAACGCTGGTGCGGGAGTTGCGAGCGTTCTCGGCGCTGGAGGTCGCCTACATCCCCGACCCCGACCGCGGCCAGAGCGACGCCCAGCGTGAGCCTCTGCAAGCAGGAGCGCTTGTGGCAAATGGCTATCTGATGAGTGCCGAGACGGTCGCCGAGCTGGCCCAGCTCGACCTCGGGCAGCTCTCGGCGGGATCGTGGGAACCGCAGCGGGCGCTGCTGCTCGGACGCGACGGGCTGAAGGTCGACGAGCGCCTGCACCAGACGTTGGAGCAGACCGGCGCCGTGGTCACGGTCGCAGACGGACCGGGATACAGGGCGATGACCGTGGAGCCACAGGAAGCGAGCCCGCCGACCAGGGTCTTCGAGCTCGTGGACGCGTGGCTGAAGGAGGGAGAGCGAGCATCGGCGCAGGACAATACGGCGCGTCCTCAGGAGGAGACTGCGCATACGCTCGCGAGCGGACTGCCGAGAAGCTCGGTCTCGGCGAACGAGCAGTTGCGGCTGAGCTGCTCAGGCGTCGATCTGCGCGAGCAGCCGTTGACGGTGGAGGGACCTGATGGGCCGCTGTTTGGCATCCTCACCGAGCCGACCGGCGAGCGTACAGACCTGTGCGCGGTCCTGATCAACGCCGGCGCCCAGCGCCGCACCGGGCCCAACCGCATGTGGGTCGAGATCGCGCGTCGCTGGGCCGCACGCGGCGTGCCCACGCTGCGCTTCGACCTTGCCGGCATCGGCGACTCAGACGGGGACACAGCAACGCTCGTTCACGTGGCGGCGATATACGCTCAGACCTACGGCCGTCAGGCGCGCGCGGCACTCGACGCAATGCAAGCCCGGGGGCTGGCGCAGCGATTCATCGTGCTGGGGCTGTGCGCCGGCGGGTACTGGTCGCTGCACACAGCCCTGGCAGACGAGCGCGTCGGGAGCGTAATCATGCTCAACCCACGCTCTCTGATCTGGGACGAAGGTATCTACGGCGTGCGACGCGTGCGCGAGCTGAGAGAACGCCTGCTGGTTGCCTTAACATGGCGCAAGGCGCTTCACGGTGAACTGAACCTGGCGCGCCACTTGGAAACCGCTCGCGCGCTCGCAGGCCGAGCGATACGCTCGTCCCAACGCTTCCGCGGGCGCCTCGATGGCTCGCTGCCCGATACCGGCGACCGCACTACCGCGCTCGCGGATCTCTTCGACAGGCTGAGAGACCGTGACCAGCTCGCCCTGCTGCTGTTCACGGGCGCGGAGCCATTGCATCGGGAACTGACCGCGCGAGGCCTGCTCGAGTGCCTAGACCGCTGGCCAAATCTCACCCTTGCGATCCGTGGGACGAGCGCCGACACCCACACGCTCACTCCACTGTGGTTGCAGCGCGAAGTCCACGAGCTCGTGGACTTCGCGCTGGAGCGCGAGCTCAACCGAGTGCTCGAAGCCAAGGAGAGAATCGCTTGAGCAAGCTGCGCCATGCATTGAGGAAAGCGCTTCCGCCGATGGACTGGCTGCTCAACCAAGTGGTGTGCCAGATCCCCTTGGCGTCGCTGAGAATGGCAGCCTACGCGCGAGGCGGCGTCGCATTCGAGGACCATCGCACTGGCGTGATCATGCTTGGCAGCGAGGTCTATGCGCCGCAGCAGCTGCGGATCGGGTCCCGCTGCGCGATCGGCAGGCACTGCGTTCTCGACGCCCGCGGGGGAATCACGATCGGCCGTGACGTGAACATCTCAAGCCACGCTCGCCTGCAGACCGCCAAGCATCTCATCGACGATCCGGACTTCGCACACGAGTTCTCGCCAATAGTGCTCGCCGACCGGGTGTGGGTCGCCGAAGGCGCGTTCGTGCTCGGCGGAGTCACGATCGGCGAGGGCGCTGTCGTGGCCGCCGGCGCGGTCGTGACGGCCGACGTGGAACCCTACAGCGTGGTCGCTGGCGTGCCAGCGCGAAAGATCCGCGAGCGCTCGCGCGAGCTTCGCTATCACCTCAACTGGCGACCTGATTGGTTCTGAGGTGACAGACGGACTCGAACCTGATGTCACAGCAGTCGTGGTGACGCACAACAGCGCGCGACATCTCCAGCCGCTGGGACGTGCGCTGTCGGCCGGCTCTGTAGCGCCGACGCGGATGCTCGCCGTCGACAACCTGTCGGTCGATGACACCGTCGAGCAAGCCCACGCGGCTGGCTTCGAGGTGCTCGAGACCGGCGCCAACCGCGGTTTCGGCGCCGGCTGCAACGCAGGCTTGCGCGCGACGCGCAGCGAGTTCGTGCTGTTCTGCAACCCGGATGTGCGGCCTTCGCCTAGTGCGCTCGAGCGATTGTTGACCACGCTCGCGAGCACCTCGACCGCGGCGATCGCGGGGGCTGTGTTGGGCGAGGATGTGCGACCTCGCCGATTTTCGCGGATCTCCAAGAATGTGGCGGGCTTCCTCCCAGATCGCCTGCTTGACAAGATACGGCGCCCGCAAGGCAAGACACCCGCCGATCAGAGCGGGTCTCACCTCGTTGTCGACTACGCAGAGGGAGCTTTCCTGCTTTGCCGGGTCGCTGCGCTTCGTTTGGTCGACGGCTTCGACGAGCACTTCTTTTTGTACTGCGAGGAGGAGGATCTTTCCCGCCGTCTCCTCGCGCGTGGCTGGCAGACGCTGTTGGTGCCCTCTGCCACCGTCGCCCATGAACAGCGCGGGTCGAGCGAGGGCTTCGGCGCAGCGGCGATGGCGCCGTTTTTCACCCACAGCCTCTACTGGTACTACCGCAAATACCATTCCCGCGCATACGCAGAGATTGCTCGGTGCGTGATCGCCGTGTGCGTCGTGCTCGACCGCGGGTATCGTAGGATCGCCCACCTGCCACAGCTGTATGGCCCTGGAGCGGCGTCAGCTCCCTTCCGCAGCGCTGAGTCGGTTCGTCGCAATCAGGAGCGCTACGCGGGCACGTGTCGAGAGTGAAGGCACCAAGAAACTCTGCTCACTGGGGCAGTGTCGCCGAGATGACATACTGAGCAGCCACATACTCGCGCAGCGGCGTTCGTGCGAGGATCCTTACTATTTGCAGCTTCCAGCCTTCTGTGAAGAAATTAGGACGGATGAGCTTCGGCTGCAAGCCGACCCCACGCAGCATATCGAGCGCATCGGTGCGGGTAAACCAGCGAAGATGAGTCTCGTCGAAGATCCCTTCTGGATCCCGCGGCCAGGTGCGCGTTTGCAGTAGCCGAAAGATCGCACGGATGTACACGATGTTCGGAAGGCTGATAACCACCTCTGCCCCGGGCGACAAGAACGCCACACAACGCGCGAGCGCGCCCCACGGGTTCACCAGGTGCTCCAACACATCGGCCGCTATCAGGCAGTCAAACGGCGCCTCTGGAGGGGGCTCCGCCATTGCAAAGGCCTCGACGTCAGAGACGATCACGCGGTCGAGGCGGTGGGCGGCGATGTCGGCATACTCCCGATTGTTCTCTACGCCGACCACGAGCGTCTGCTGGCGAGTCTTGATTGCAGCGCCCAGCGACCCATTGGAGCAGCCGAGCTCGAGTATGCGTCGCGAGGTGAGCGGAACGAGTGCCTGAACATCGGGGCGAGGGGTCTCATAGCCTCTGCTGCGCTGGTCGCGCTCTACGCTCACGACTCCAGCGCCTGCGCGATCTGATCCAGACGCGACTCCCACGAATGCGCCTGCGCGCGCTGTGAACGCGCGCTGCGAGCAGCGGGCGTATCCTGCGCGATCGCCTCCTGCACCCGCGCTGCAAACTCGCCAGCGGTGGCAGCCACGAGCACGTCGGGGACGTCTGCGAGCGTGTCCAGCGGGGTCGCCACCACCGGCCTTCCCGCGGCCAGGTACTCGTAGATCTTCATCGGGAACACGCTGCGCATCTCCCCGGCGAGCAGATAGGGAACGATCGCAGCATCGGCTCCGCGCAGCACGCTTGGCAGCTGCTCGTAGGGACGATAGCCCAGCAGATGCACGTTGGGCAGCTCGGTGAGCTCGTGCACATCTGTCCGCGGGTCTCCGGGACCGATCGGACCGACGAAGGCAAAGCTCCATTGAGGCCGCGATCTTGCCAGCTCGACTACGACTGCGATGTCGATCTTCGCCGCCAGGATCGCGCCGACGAAGACGATCCTTGGTCCGGGGAGAGCGGCCACGCCCGGGTCGACCGGCCCCGCCTCCAGCGCCGTGGCGAACAGCCGCGTGTCGGCGACGTTGGGAGCGTAGTGAACGTTGTCGTTCAGCGCCCGCATACGGGTAGCCAGCTCTGGCGCACTGGCAAGCACCGCGTCGGCACGCCGGGCAAAGCGCGCCTCGGCGGCGAGGAAGCTGTCGGCATCGATGCCCGCCTTGGCAGCATGGTCGTCGTCGATGTAGTAGAGCACCTGCGAGGGTGACAGGACGTCGATCAGCGCCTCTGCCTGCGGCACGAATGACCACAGCAACGGGCTGTGCAGCTGCAGCTTGGCGACCGCCCGAGTGACGTACCGGCGCAACAGCGTCGCGTTGAGAGTGCGCAACAGCTCGTTGGAGTGAAGCGGCAGCACCAGCGGCGAGAGCACCTGCAGGCCGTCGATCTCGCGCAGCGGGTGCATTGCACTGGTAAGGCGCCTGCCGATGCGCCGCAAGTCGCGCGCAGCGAGCTGGGGCCGGCGCAGGCCGAGAGACTCGACGAACAGGATCCTGTTCTCTTTCGCCGCCCGCACGAGCAGGTGCTGCTGGTTGGTGAGAAGGTCGGTGTGCCAGTCGGAGAAGCCGACACACACGATGTCGCGGCCGCTCAATGTCATGCCCGACGCCTCGCGGGACGCCCGGGCTGGATGTCGAGCGCGGGAGGGTCCAAGCGCTCAGATCCGCTGGGACGACGCGGGCCTCGGCATGCTTCTGATCGCATGTACCGGACCATATAGCCCGGCCATCTTCAGGCGCAGGCGCAGCGGCGTGACCGAGGAGTAGATCGGCTCGCGCGGGATGCTCAAGGGCCGCCACGCACCGGGGCCAGAGCACACGCAGGCCAGCTCATAACCCGCCTCGCGAGCTGCTCGCATGGTTTGCTCGCTGGCCCTCCCGTAGGGGTAGGCCATCGACCGCACGGGCTTGCCCACCAGATCCTCCAGCACGGCTCGGCTGCGGCGCAGCTGGTCCAGCGCGTCGGTGTAGTTGAGCTCGTCCAAGCGCACGTGATCGACCGAGTGCGCTCCAATTTCCACCCCCGCACAGGAGAGCTCGACGACTTCTGCGGGAGTCATGATCATCGCCCCATCGAGATCGGGATGGGGCTTGCCGAGCAGGCCGGTGCTGACGAACATCGAGCACGGAATTCCGCGCTCGAGCAGAACCGACACCCCTTCGTGGGCGGTTCTCACCAGGCCGTCGTCGAAGGTGATCGACGCGCTTCGCTGTGCGTCAGCGCCGCTGCGCATCAGCTGCCACAGGTCTGCGACCGTGAAAAACCCGTACCCACGCCCCTGGATCACGTCGAGATGGTGGCTGAAAATCTCCCGACTGACGAACAGGCGCAACGGATCCCCGCCTGCGGAGATCGGTCCGACGCCGTGATAGCACAGCACGAACGGGTATCGCTTGCCCAACAGGGTGCCCGCTGCGTGAGCGAGCCATTGCTGCGCAGACATCACGCCGCGATACGCTCGGCAAGCGACTGGATCGAGTGCTCGCGCTCGGCCAGGCGCCGCCCCTCCGCGGCCATCTCCGCGCCCCCGTCGCGCAGCACCTCGACAATCGCTTGGGCGAGTGTCGCAATGTCGCTGCCTTCTCGATAGTGGACGCCGGCAACGACGTCCAGGCCACGCGCCGCCTTCGGCGTGGCGACGACCGGGACACCGTAGGCCAGCGCTTCGATGAACTTCACGGGACTGCCCGCGCCCTCGGTGATCGGGACGACGACGCAGTCCGCCTGCGCGTACAGTCCCGCAAGACTGTCGACGAAGCCCGCGACCTCAATGCGAGGGTCGGGAGCTTGCCAATCTCCCATTCCGCGCCCAGCGATCCTCAAGCGAGCCTCGGGGCAAGACTGCCACACGAGCGGGAGCACCCAGTCGACGAGCAGTTCACGTCCGTTGCGGTTAGGCGGATAGGTGAAATCGCCGACCATGAGAACCTGGGTGCGCCCGGCACCGGCGGCGGGCCTGGTGATCGTCTTGGCGGCTATCGCATCGACGTCGACGACGTTGGGGACATAACGCACGTTTGCCCCAGGCACAAGCCTGCGCGCCGATTCGACATCGACCCGGCTGACCATCCACGTCTCTGCCGCCAAGCTGATCAGTTTCCGCTCGTAGCGGCGCCTCATCGCACGAGCCAGCGCATCATTTCCAATCCGACTGAGCACGTAGTCGGGCTCAAAGTTTTGGGCATTGTAGATGACCGGTCGTCGTCGAGCCATTGGCATCATGGCCGTGGCGGAATTGGCGTCGGCGACGATCACACGCCCGCGGTCGGGGCGTTGCGCGAGCTCTTCGCCGACCGCGATCAGCTCGGGGCTGGTGCCCCTGCAGCAGCGGGCCGGGATGCCTTGCAGGCGCTTGCTCGCATAAAGCGCCGCCCGGCGCAAACCGCGCGAGGACTCGATCTTGTGAAACTCGAGGTTCTCGATCTCCAGATAAGGCGCGCTCGGCTCATCGGTGTCATGCGGCACATAGACCAGATCCACCGGTCCGAGCATCGCCAGCGCCCGTATGCAGGTGTAGGTGCGCATGTCTCGCCCGGTGCTCAGTGCGGGAGCGCTCGTGGTCATATAGAGATCTCTGAGACGACTCATGGGGGATCTACGTCGGGATGCTCACGGACTCTCCAGTTCACCGTGTAAGGCAGAGTTTCCTGCGTAATACCGGATAGCTGCCCGCGCAGCCCGGGAGGGACCGCGCGCAACAGTAGGCCAGCCCTGGCGCCAAAGGCCACGACGCCATCGATCGGGCGCAACTGGTCCTCCGCGTCCAGTGCGCGGATCAGCGCGAGGGGGCCCAGCCGGCGCAGCGCGCGTATGCGAACGCCGTCCTGCACGGCGCCCGGGCACGCACCGATCAGTGCCACGTCAGCGCCGGCAGCCCGTGCGCTCGCGAGCCAGCGCTCCGCAACCGCCGCCGTGGCCGGACCCGCGGCGACCCCCACCACTCTGAGCGATCCACGATGGAGTCTGCGCGAGCCATAATGCGTGCTGCCCGCCACGCCTGAGCGCCCCCGCTCGCTGCCGCGGCGGCCGAGCAGATGGCGCGTCCAGACGGCCGTGTCGGTGGCGCAGTCGAGCGAGATCTTGGCGAGCCCCGGCCATCCGTCACGCCAACCGCCGTCGATTACCAGCCTGTACAGGAGCTTGACCGTGGGGCGGAGCAGTGCCCCGCTGACCCAGACCACCAGCGAGCGTGGCCCCTGCAGCTGTCCGGCCTCCAGGCGGGCGTAGCGCCACGCGTCGCCGACCGCCTCGCTCCAACTGGTGGCGAGCAGGTGGATGAGATCGCCATCGAACGGCTGCACGATGCCCTGGGGTATGAACCCCTCGTGTACCGTGCGCGCCTCATCGTGGCGGTAGCTCCCCCGGCGCAGCAGCCGATGACGGTACTTGGGGTACTTCGCAGAGGGGCCGAGCGCGCGGCCCAGGAAGATCTCGCGCAGCGGCAGGCCGGCGAGCTCCACACCGTCGGGCGGATCTGCGAGGAAGCGCTCGATCTCACCGCGCAGCTGTGGGCTCACGCGCTCGTCGGCGTCGATCTCGAGCACCCAGTCCCCGGTCGCATGATCGATTGCGACGTTGCGCTGAGCGGCGAAGCCCAGCCAGGGCTGTTCGACGACGCGTGCGCCCGCGGCCCGCGCGATCTCGATCGTCGAGTCGGTCGAGCCCGAGTCCACAAGCACGATCTCGCGGCAGAAGCCCACGCTTGCCAGGCAGTCCGGGAGGCTGCGCTCCTCGTCGCGTGCGATGACACACGCCGACAGCGTCGCCGGCACAGGATGCTCTCGGGGGGCGTGAGC
>DATNLQ010000063.1:0-21606 GCA_035602785.1 Solirubrobacteraceae bacterium | reverse complement strand
CAGTCCTCCTGCTCCAGCCCCTAATCAAGTGCTGGACCGGCCGCTGCACCACCTGCCAGCAGACGATCGACCTCGCCGCCCTAACCCTTCACCAGCACCCCCAACACGAGTGACAAAACTACCAAAGTACTACTAAGGGTCCGTCAAGAAATATCTGACGGTCTCGGGCAGCCGTTCCGCGGCGCTATACGCCACCCGCGATGCTCGCCGAACCCTAACGGCCGCCGCGCATCCAACGACCGCTGGCCGCGGGCTGGCGCTACGCTTCGCGCATGTGCCGAAACATCCGTCCCCTCCACAACTTCCAGCCGTCCGCCAGCCACGAGGAGATCCGCGACGCCGCGCTGCAGTACGTGCGCAAGATCAGCGGATCGACCAAGCCCTCGCAGGCCAACGCGCAGGCGTTCGAGCAGGCAGTCGATGACGTAGCGCTGGCGACCGCCCGCCTGCTTGATCAGCTCGTGACCTCCGCGCCGCCCAAGAACCGCGAGGTCGAGGCCGCCAAGCGACGCGCCCGCGCCGCCGAGCGCTTCGCCGCATAGGCATGCCGTTCGATCCCGGACGCGCAGTGCCGCGCTATCTCGCTGACGCTGCTCGCTACGAGCGGATGCCCTACCGGCGCGTCGGCTCCAGCGGCCTGCAACTGCCCGCCATCTCGCTCGGGCTGTGGCAGAACTTCGGCGACGACCTGCCGCTTGACGAACGCCGGCTGATCCTGCGCCGGGCCTTTGACCTCGGCATCACCCACTTCGACCTCGCCAACAATTACGGGCCCCCCTACGGCGCCGCCGAGACCAACTTCGGGCGCCTGCTCGACGAGGATCTTCGCCCCTACCGCGACGAGCTGGTCATCTCCACCAAGGCCGGCTATGACCAGTGGCCCGGGCCATACGGCGAGTGGGGCTCGCGCAAGTACCTGTTCGCGAGCCTCGACCAGAGCCTCGCGCGCATGCGCCTGGACTACGTCGACATCTTCTACTCGCACCGATTCGATCCCAACACCCCATTGCGCGAGACGATGGGCGCGCTCGACAGCGCCGTGCGCCAGGGCAAGGCGCTGTACGTGGGCATCAGCTCCTACTCGCCCCAGCGCACCGTCGAGGCGGTCGAGATTCTTGCCGAGCTCGGCACGCCGCTGCTGATCCACCAGCCCTCCTACTCGCTGCTCAACCGCTGGATCGAGCACGGCCTGCTCGATGCGCTGCAGCGCCACGGCGTCGGCGCGATCGTCTTCTCGCCACTCGCGCAGGGGCTGCTCACCGACCGCTACCTGGATGGCGTTCCCGCCGACTCGCGCGTGCGCCGTGGCGAGGCCTTCGCCGAACAGCTGCTCAGCGAGGACAACCTCGCGCGGGTCCGTGCGCTCAACGAGATCGCCGGCCGTCGCGACCAGTCGCTCGCCCAGATGGCGATCGCCTGGGCACTGCGCGATCCGCGCGTCAGCTCCGCGCTGATCGGCGCCAGCAGCGTCGCCCAGCTGGAGCAGAATGTCGCCGCGCTGGCCAACCTGGACTTCAGCGCCGAGGAGCTCGCCGAGATCGACCGCCACGCCGTCGAGGGCAACATCAACATTTGGGCGCCCTCCAGCGACGCCTAGGTTCTCAGCCCAGCCGCCCGAGTCGGAGACGAGCCGGTCGCGTAGGCGCGCGCAGCGTACCCACCTGCCCGCGTGCGCGGCTCGGGCCTGCATACAATAGGCTCCGGCCGCAAGGCTGACTTGCTGGACACTTCAACGAGCGCCCGTAGCTCAGTGGTCAACGGTTCTCTTCGGGGAGCCAAAGAGCAGCGGTCTTTCAAGCCGCAGGCCGCGGGTTCGATTCCCGCCGGGCGCATCTCTCACCTGCATCCTCTCCCGTGGCGCCCGCCGGTCCTGGCGCTCCTCTCGCAAGCACTGTGGTTCCGATGGTCGGTTCGTCTCCGTCTCTTGGGCTTGCGACGATTCCCTGTTGACTTTCTGAGTAAAACCTGATTTATATGTCCTCAGCGGGCATTGTGCCCGCCCATCCGAGCATTGGAGCCGGGTGGAGAGACGTTCGGAAAGCAAATGGAAGGGCCTGATATGGGCTTGGGGTCAAGCAGGATGCGAGACCAGGGCGGCAGCGGGGTAAGTAGGTCGTGGACGAAACCGTTCCGCCCTGCTACTTTGAGTCTCCTACGAACAGCTGTGTCATATAGGCAGAACTTGATGAGCTTCTTTGGCCATTGCGGCCAAGGGATGTCGCATGGAGGCGAGCCCATGGGCGAGCGCCACGCAGGGATGGGAAGGGGAACGGCAAGATGGGGATGAGGGTGTTCGCCTGCCACGAGCAGCGGATGCTTCGCGCGTTGCACGGCCGCTGGCCGTACCGCCGCTCCCACTGCCGCCACGACCTGCATTGGCTCGTGCGCGTGCAGCCGCACCACTGTTGGTGCCCCAGCGCACGCGCCCACTCGCTGGCCGGCCTGCGGGCCTGCACGCGACGACCCCCTCGCGGGGCCTGAGGGCAAGGAGCTCGGTCGAGGCGGGCGCTACCCCTGCAGGCCCGAGAGGGAAGTAGGAACGGCCTGCAGGGGGGCGCGACGCTCGGCAGCGCTTGCGTCGGCGCTCGCCGCATGCTCGGCGATCGCTGTGATCAGCTGTGGCCAGGCCGCCCGCGGCAGGTCGTGGCCCATGCCCGCAACGGTCATCAGCCTGGCGCCCGGGATCGCACGCGCGGTCGCGCGCCCGCCAGAAGGCGACACCAGTGGGTCTGCCGTGCCGTGGATCACGAGCGTGGGCGCCGTTATGTGACGTAGTTGCGCCGTGCGATCGCCTGACGCGATGATCGCCGCAAGCTGGCGCCCCGGCCCGCTCGGGTCGCGGTCGCGATCGTAGCTGGCGGCCGCCACCGCGCGGGTCTCCTGCACGTCTCGGGGCAGCCCGGGCGAGCCGATCCTCGCGAACACGCCCTCCATGTGGGTGATGTACGCATCGCGTCCGCGCGGTGGACGGCCCAGGAACATCGAGTACAAACGGATCGAGGGCTGCCCATTGCGAATGCTGCCCGTGTTGGACATGATCGACACCAGCGAGCGCACCATGTGCGGATGGGTGTAGGCAAGCGTCTGGGCGATCATGCCGCCCATCGATGCGCCGATCACGTGCGCCGGCGACAGCTCGAGCTCTGTCAGCAGGCCGGCCGCATCCTCAGCCATGTCGACGAGCGTGTAGTGCGCCGCCTGCCTGGAGCGCAGCAGCAGCTGGCGGGTGCTCGGCGGGGCTCCTGCAACGTGGGTGGAGCAGCCGATATCGCGGTTGTCAAAGCGCACCACGTGCAGGCCGTGCCCGGCCAGTTGCTCGCAGAAGTCCTCCTGCCAGGCCAGCATCTGCGTGCCCAGTCCCATGATCAGCAGGGCCGTCGGGTCGGACGGGTCGCCGAAGGTCTCATAGCAGAGGGTGATCCCCCGGCCGACGTCGCACAGCTGCTCGGACATAATCAAGGAACTCTATAGGGACATGCGCGCGTCCGTGGCGCTAGGATCGGGCGAGATGAGCGCCACGCGTGAATCGATCGGCTCAGCGACCCACCCGAGCGGAGTCGACGAGCGCGAGATCGCCACGCTGTCCATCAACACGATCCGTGGCCTGGCCATGGACGCGGTGCAGAAGGCCAACGCCGGCCACCCGGGCACAGCGATGGCTCTCGCGCCGCTCGCCTACGTCCTGTTCAAACGTTTCCTGCGCGTCAATCCAGCCGACACGCAGTGGCCTGCGCGCGATCGCTTCGTCCTCAGCGCCGGCCACGCGTGCGCGCTGCAGTACTCGCTGCTCCATCTCGTGGGCTTTGACCTGGGCCTGGACGACCTCGAACAGTTTCGCCAGTGGGGCTCGCGCACGCCCGGACACCCCGAGCGTGGCCACACAGCCGGGATCGAGGTCACCACCGGGCCGCTCGGGCAGGGCTTCGCAAACGCGGTCGGGATGGCCATCGCCGAGCGCTTCCTGGCCGATCGCTTCAACCGCCCCGGCGCGGAGGTGGTCGACCACCACATCTACACGATCTGCTCCGACGGCGATCTGATGGAGGGAATCAGCCAGGAAGCCGCTTCGATCGCCGGGCACTTCGCGCTGGGCAAGCTCGTCGTCTGCTACGACGACAACCACATCACGATCGACGGCACCACTTCGATCTCCTTCGACGGCGAGAGCCACACCGAGCGCATGGTCGCCGAGGGCTGGCACGTTCAGCGGGTGGCCGACTCCGAGGACACCGACGCGCTGCATGCGGCCATCGCCGCCGCGCGCGACGAAGCCGAGCGCCCGTCGTTCATCTCGATCCGCTCGCACATCGCCTACCCCGCTCCGCACGCCATCGACACGGCCAAGTCGCACGGGTCGGCGCTGGGCGAAGACGAGGTGAGGGCGACCAAGCAGGTGATGGGGTTCGACCCCGACCGCCGCTTCTGGGTGGACGAGCGTGTGTATGAGCACATGTCGCTGCGCGAGCGCGGCGCCTCCTTCCAAGCCGAGTGGCAGGAGCGCTTCGATGCTTGGCGCGACGCGTATCCGGACATGGCCGAGGACTGGGACTTGGCATGGGCCGGGCGCATGCGCGACGGCTGGCGCGAGAAGCTGCCCGTGTTCAAGGCGGGCGAACAGATCGCCACCCGTTCGGCCGGCCAGAAGACGATGGCGGCCTTTGGTGAATTTGCGCCCACGATGATCGGCGGCGCGGCCGACCTGGTCGAGTCGACCAAGACGCTGTTCGACGGCGCCGGCGAGTTCTCCAAGGTGCACGCCGGGCGCAACGTGCCCTTCGGCATTCGCGAGCACGCGATGGGCGCGATCGTCAACGGGGCGGCCGCGCACGGCGGGATCGTCAAGCCCTATGGCTCCACGTTCCTGACGTTCTCCGATTACATGCGCGGCGCCGTGCGGCTGTCCGCGCTGATGGGCCTGCCGGTGGTGTGGGTGTGGACGCACGACTCCGTCGGTCTGGGCGAGGACGGCCCCACCCACCAGCCGATCGAGCACTACGCTTCGCTGCGCGCGATCCCGCATCTGTGGGTGATCCGCCCGGGCGACCCCAACGAGACGGTCATCGCCTGGCAGGTCGCCCTGGAACGCGACGACGGACCGGTCGCATTGTTGCTCTCGCGCCAGAACGTGCCCGTGCTCGACCGCAGCGAGGTGGCCGACGCCCACGGGCTGGAGCGCGGCGGCTATGTGCTGTGGCAGTCGCCCGCCAGCGACTCTGATGGCGGCCCGCCCTCCCGGGGCTCGTCCGCTCCCGAGCTCATCCTGATCGCAACCGGCTCCGAGGTGGCGCCTACGCTCGCCGCCGCCAGAACGCTCACCGAGCAGGGCACCAGCGTGCGCGTCGTGTCGATGCCCTGCATGGAGCTCTTTGAAGCCCAGCCACAGGAGTATCGCGAGCAGGTGCTCCCACGCCAGGTCACCGCGCGCCTGGCCGTCGAGCCCGGTGCCACCATGAGCTGGTGGAAGTGGGTGGGCAGCGACGGCGACGTCCTCGGCCTGGACCGCTTCGGCGCATCGGCACCGGGCCCTACCGTTCTAAAGGAACTGGGCTTCACCGCTGAGAACATCGCGGCGCGTGCGCGCGCCGTGCTGAAATCAAGACACTAAGGAGACACAATGCCCGCCGATGCACTCCCGCTGCAACGTCTATCGGCGCTCGGGCAGAGCGTCTGGGTGGACTTCCTCTCGCGCGAATCGATCCGCGGCGGCCACCTGCAGGAGCTGATCGACGACTACGCCGTCGTCGGCGTCACCTCCAACCCCACGATCTTCCAGAAGGCGATGACCGCCGGCAATGCCTACGACGAGCAGTTGCACCAGCTCGCCGGCGAAGGCAAGGATGTCGACGAGGCGTTCTGGGCGCTGGCCGAGCAAGACATCTCCGACGCCTGCGACCTGTTCCGCCCAGTCTGGGACGGCGGCTCCGGACGCGACGGCTACGTCTCGCTGGAGGTCGATCCCCGCCTGGCCTACGACACGCTGAAGACTTTCCGCGCGGCGATCGACATCCACGAGGGGGTCGACCGCCCCAACCTGTTGGTCAAGATCCCCGCCACCAAGCCGGGCCTGGCGGCGATCGAGGACGTGATCGCCAAGGGCCGTTCGATCAACGTCACGCTGATCTTCTCGCTGCGCCGCTACGCGGAGGTGGCCGAGTCCTACATCCGCGGGGTCGAGCGGCTGGTCGCCGAGGGCGGCGACCCGCGCAAGGTCGCATCGGTGGCCAGCTTCTTCGTCTCGCGCATCGACACCGAGGCCGACAGGCGCCTAGACGAGGTCGGCGGCCACGACGACTTGAAGGGCAAGCTCGCGATCGCCAACGCAAAGCTCGCCTACGCGCACTACCAGGAGGCCTTCGCGGGCCCGCGCTGGGAGTACCTGGCCGGCAAGGGCGCCACGCCACAGCGCGTGCTGTGGGCGTCCACGTCGACCAAGAACCCCGCCTACCCCGACACGCTGTACGTCGACGAGCTGATCGGCGCGGACACCGTCAACACGATGCCCGAGGAGACGATCAAGGCCTACCAGGATCACGGCCAGCCGCAGCCCGCGCTCACACACGGTCTCGACGAGGCGCACCGAGTGTTCGAGCAGCTGAAGGACGCGGGCGTGGACTACGACGACGTGACCGACACGCTCGAGCGCGAGGGGGTCGAGAAATTCGGCGACTCCTTCCGCGAGCTCCTGGAGGCCTTGGGCGCCAAGCGCGAGTCGCTCGCGCCTGCGTGAGCGAGTTCCACCGCCAGCGCCTGCGAAGTCGGATAGGGGATCGGGACCAGCACGCGGATCAGCAACGGGCCCGAGGGGAAGGCCTGCGCGTGTAGCGTGAACACGTCGAAGGTGCTGCCGCGGTAGTGATAGGGACCGCCTGCCGGCACGGTGCCGGGCGTCGGCCCCACGCTGTTCTTGACCAATTGCAGGTGTGGGGGATCGACGTACATCAGCACGTCCAGCCCTGCCAGGCGCCTGGCCAAACGCAGATAGCCTTCGTCGTCCTGGACCGACAGCACGAAGCTGCCGATCGTGCGCCCGTGCACGCGCAGCGTGGCGTGCACGGGAGCGAGCACGAACGGTCCGCCGACGTCGGCCAGGAGCATGCCGCCGGCGCTCACACGCATGCGCACGATGTGCTGGTTGAGCAGCTGGTCGATCGCCAGGCGCGTCGCTTCGGGGTCGCGCCGCGCCACGGCCGCCAGCAGGGCCCGATTGTGCTGTACGCGCTTGATCTGCGCCTGTGCCGCGCCGCCGCTCTCGGCGGCGTAGATCAGCTTCGCCACCCGGGTCAGCGTGTTGACGAGCGTGTCTTCAGAGCTGTGTCCACACAGTGGGGCGATCGAGCTGAGCGGACGCAGCAGGTAGATCCGCAGCGCGCCCGCCGGGAACGCCTCGGCCGGGAAGGACGTGTACTGGTAGACGACATGCGCATGCGTGAGCGTGCCTTCGTCGGGGAGCGCCCTTGGCGGGAGCGCGAACGAGCCCGCGATGCCGTGCACGCCGATCGACGATCTGCCGGCGCGCAGCACGATGCTGCCTTCGGCGATGCCGTCGCCCTCCTCGACGAAGGAGCTGTCGGCCCATACGCTCGTGATGTACGTGGCGATCGGCGCTCCGTCCAGGCCCAGGAGAGTGCCTTCCAGCCCGACCAGCGCGGGGCCGCCGAGGTCGACCAGGGTCCGGCCGGCGCGGATTACTCGCAGGTTGGTCATGTGGCCGGTGGCGAGCAGCGCCCGTCCCGCCGCCCGCGCCGCCGTCGTGTTGTCGTCTTCGACGGCTTCGCGCAGCGCGGCCGAGCCGGTGATCAGGTGTTCGGCCGCAGCGGTGCGTTCGCTGGCCACGCCCTCGTGATAGACGCGGTCGAGCACGCCACCGAGCGTTTCGAGCACCGTGGCGGCGCAGGGCCGCGACGGTGGGTCCTGCGCAGCGCTCGTGTGCGCCGGGCTGCTGCTGCTGAGGGTGGACGCGCAGCCGGCCAGCAGGGCGAACAGCGCCAGCATGACGCTCGCGCGAAGCCTCATTGGGGCGGTGGATAGACGGCCAGCCACGCGAACAGGCTGGTGGTTGCTGCCTGGGTCTGGAGCATGCCCGGCGCAGCGTACTGGGGCGGCAGCGTTTCGCCGTTCCAGGAGAGCAGGTACAGCCCTTCGCTGTTGAGCGCGCGCGTCTGCGCGTCGCGCGCGTTGTCGGCCGCGAGCGCGTACAGAACAGGGTCGTTCTGCAGCGAGTACAGCGCGAGCATCCACTGCAGGTAGATCGCGTCGTACTGCGGTGAGAAGTCCAGCAGGTAGCCGAAGCGGTCGAGTGCGACCGCCTGCAGCTGGGACGCGCGTTCGCAGTCTGCCGGGGTCGCCGTGAGCGTGCACAGCAGCGCCTGTGCGTAGATCAGCGGCGCCTCGATGTAGTCGATCGGCGTCGGGTCCAGGTTGCTGCCCGCGTACAGGCCTTCGGCGGCGCTGAAGCCGCTGGTGTTGGCCCAGGCGAGGTACTTCAGCGCCTGGCCGAGCGCGAAGGCCGAGTGTGTCTGCTGATAGAGCAGCGTCGCCAGCAGCGTGCCCGACGCCAGCGCCTCGCCCGCCTTATATGGGTGATCGGTGTTCCACCAGATCCCGCCGCCCTGCGGGTCCCAGCCGACGGTCGCGATGTAACGCAGCGCCCGTTCGGCGTCCAGCAGGTAGCGGTGGCTGCCAGTCGCCTTATACGCGTTGATGAATGCCAGGCCCCACCAGCCGTTGTCGTCGAACCATGTCTCGGTGTCCGCTTCGCGGTCACCCGGGTAGGGCGAGTAGCCGGCCAGCGGGCGCAGGCCGCGGTTGAGGTAGCGTTCGGCGCCCGCGGCAAAGCGTGCCAGCGCGCTCCTGTTGGCCGGCGTCGGCTGGGCGGTCGCGATCGCGTCCAGCGACTGAAACAGCGGCACGATGTCCCAGATCGTGGCCAACGGGTAGCGTTCGCGGTCGCCCAGGCGGGCGTCATACCAGCCGAGCCTGCGATCGCTCCAGCGCCGCCGCGCGTTGGCCACGCCGGCCTTGGCCAGGGCCAGATACTGCTGTTGAGCGACCGACAGCGGGGCCGCAGGGCTCGCGGGCGCGCGGGCACAGACGGCGAGCGCCACGGCGATCGCGAGTGCCGCGGGCACAATCAGGCGGGTGCGCATTACAGCCCTAACCCGATAACAGGCGTATCGGTGCGCGACCAGCGCGCGACCGGCGGCCTGGACGGACAAGCGGCTGGCGGATCGCCGCGGGTGGCCCATGGATACCGTTATCGGCCGAGCGCCATGACCGACACACCCGCGGCGTCGCACGCCCACGTCCACTTCCCGCACCCGCCGTCGGAAAGGCGCGCGTGGGTGCTGGCCTGCTCGATCGCGGCGATCGGCGTGGCGGTGCTCGTGGCCGTGCTCAGCGGTGCGGTCGGGCGCACGACGCAGACCGCCCCTCCGCCGGTGCTGGTCGCGGCCGCGACGCCGCTGCCGAGCTCGTCGGGGCTGTCCGCCGCGGCAGTCCGCGCGGACGGCCACGCCCATGGGGCGATCGTCGCGCGCCCGACGCCCGCGCAGCAGCGCGCGGACGCCCAGCGCCTGCTCAATCCCACGCAGGTGCACATCTCCAGGCGCTGGATGGAAGGGTTCTACCCGATCTACGAAGTCGCGCAGCGCACCTTCGGCGTCAACTGGCTGCTGCTCGCCTCGATCCACAGGCAGGAGTCGGCGTTCTCGACGGCGCCGGGCACCTACCACGGCCTCAACTTCGCCAACTGCTGTGGCGGGCCAATGCAGTTCAACGTAATAAATGGGGGGGCGGGCAATGGGGGGGCGGGCAATGGGCGGGTGGGCACCCCATCCACCTGGGACCTGGTCAGCGACTCCTACATCTACGGCAAGCGGCCCGCCTCCTACGACCACATGACGGCCAGGCACCCGTCCATCTACGACGACTTCGACGCGATCATGGCGGCCGCCCACCTGCTGTCGGCAGACGGCGCGGAATACGCGCTGGACGACTCGGCGTGGTGGGCCGCCTACGACTACTACGGCCACGACGCCACCGGCGTGAGCTACGCCGACGAGGTGCTCGCGCGTGCGATCGGCTGGTCCCAGCACGGCTTCTGCATCAACTGCGGCGTGGAAGGCGCGATGGTGCAGGCCGTGTATGCGGCCTACGGTGCGCCCGTGCTGGCGGCGCTGGAAGCGCAAGAAGCGGCCACGGCCAGGGCGCTGGCGAAGGCCCGCCGTCGCAAGCGCTGACTTCAGGCGGCGTCGGCCTGAGCGAGCAGCTCGCCGGCGACGCGGTCGGTAGCGCTCCCGGTCCCGCCGAGCAGCCGCCGCGACAGCTGCGCGCGGCGGAAGTACAGGGGCGCGTCGTGCTCCCAGGTCGCGCCGATGCCGCCGTGCACCGAGATCATCGTGCGCGCAGCGTGGTCGAGCGCGCGGGAGGCCACCGAGCGCGCGGAGTTGGCCGCCAGCGCGAACTCGCCGGGCGCGCCACGGCGGGCCCAGCCGGCGTAGTAGAGCAGCGAGCGCCCGTTCTCCAGCTGGCGCAGCACCTCGGTGAGCGAGTGCTTGACTGCCTGGTAGGAGCCGATCGCGCGGCCGAACGTAAAGCGCTCCTTGGCGTAGGCCACCGACACCTCCAGCGCAGTCTCCACGCTGCCCAGCGACTCGGCCGCGATCAGCGCCTGGGCGAGGTGCCACGCGCCTGTGAGCGACTCGACGGGGGCGTCGAGCACGACCGCGGGGGAGTCCTTCAGCGTGACGTGCCCGAGTGAGCGGGTCACGTCATAGCGTGTGACCGGCCTGACCTGCACGCCGGGCGCGTCTGCGAGCACAGCCACGCCCACGGGAAGTCCGTCGCGCAGGGCCACGCCCACCAGCACGTTGGCGCCGGGGGCGTCTGGCACGAAGGCAAAGCTGCCGGTCAGCGCCACGCGACCGTTGTCTGAGTCTCGCCCACCCTCCCCGGCGACCGGCAGATCGCCGCGCGCAAAGCCGCTGGCCGGATCGGCGCTCCAGCGCTCGTCGAGGTCGCCGGGCGGCTGCGCGGGCAGGTAGGCGGCGCGCCGCGCGCCGCTTGCAAGGTCGGCCATGAGCTCGGCCGCGTTTGGCGAATCGTCGAGGATGGCCGTGGCGGGCAGGTGCCCGAGCAACGCCACGCCCGCGAGCACGCGCCCGCACTCGCCCATCACGAGCATCGCGTCGAAGGCGTCCAGGCCGGCGCCGCCGTGGGCCTCGCCGATCAACAGCCCGGGCCAGCCGGCCTCGCAGGCGGTCGGCCACAGGTCGGGCAGCGCGCCCTGCTCGCCGTCGAGCGCCTCGCGGGCCGCTTGCACGGTCTTGAAGCGCGACAGCGTGCCGCGGGCGGCCTCGCGCAGGAACTCCTGCTCGTCGGAGAGAGCCAGGTTCATGCGGGCGCTCCTTCCTTGGAGCGCAGCTCGGAGAAGGGGATGCCCTTGTCCAGGCGCGGCTCGGGAGGCAGGCCGAGCACGCGCTCGCCGACCGTGTTGCGCAGGATCTCCTCGGTGCCGCCGGCGGACTTCAGGCCGGGCAGGAACGAGATCATGTACGCCCACTCGCTGTCCTGCGACAGCGCGTCGGGGCCGATCACATCGGCGATCAGGTCGCCTGCTTTGATCGCGCCGTTGACGATCGTGACCTTGGCCAGCCCCGCCTCGGGGCCGGGGATCTGGCCTTTCTGCAGCGCCGTGAGCGTCCTGTAGCCGGTGAAGCGCACGGCGAGCAGCTCGCTTGCGATCTGACCGAGCTGGTGGCGCACCTCGGGGTCGCGGCGGGCATCGGGGTCGCGGGCGAGCGCGGCGGCAAAGCGCGTGGAGTTGTAGCCGAGGCCCTCGCCGCCCAGGCCGATTGTGACGCGCTCGTACATGAGCGTGGTCAGTGCCGTGCCCCAGCCGTTTCCTACTCCGCCCACGACCGCGCCCTCGTCGAGTGCGACGTCGTCGAAGAAGACCTCGTTGAACTCGGCCTCGCCGGAGATCTGGCGCAGGCCGCGCACGGTCACCCCGGGGGCGTCGATCGGCACGATGAACAGGGTCAGGCCCTTGTGCTTGGGCACGTCGGGGTCGGTGCGCGCGAGCAGCAGCCCGTAGGAGGCGAACTGGGCGTTGGTCGTCCACACCTTCTGGCCGGACAGCCGCCAGCTGCCGTCGTCTTGCTGGCGTGCGCGCGCCTGCACCGCGGCGAGGTCCGAGCCGGCGGCGGGCTCTGAGAACAGCTGGCACCAGACCTCGTCGCCGTGCAGCATCGGCCCGAGGTAGCGGCCCTTCTGCTCGTCGGTTCCGTGGGCGATGATGGTGGGGCCGAGCATGCCCACGCCGATCGCGTCGAGGATGCCGGGCACTTTGGCGCGCGCAATCTCCTGGTTGCAGATGACCTGCTCGATCGGCCCGAGCCCTTGGCCGCCGTACTCCTTGGGCCAGGTCACGCCCGCAAGGCCGCCCTCGGCGAGCTTGCCCTGCCAGACGCGCCGCGCGGCGATTATCTCGTCCTCGTCGGTGAGGGCGCCCGGGCCTTGCAGCACTGGGGCCTCGGAGGAGTGCTCATCCAGCCAGCTGCGCACCTGGGCGCGGTAGGCGGCCTGCTCGGGCGTGTCGTCGAGATCCACGGCTTCTCCTTTGGCTGACTGGCCAGTCAATCGCTGCACGAGAACGGTACTCCACCGCGCGCGAGCACGTCGCACGATTGCGCATGGCCGCATGCTCGCGGTGGCGTGGGTCGCTCAGCGGGCGCGTGTGCAGCGCTCAGGCGCCGGGGGGGAACGGTTCCTCGGGCACGATCGGCTGGTGGTAGACGTGCTCGAAGCCGAGGTCGAGCAGCTCGCGCGCCTGCGTGCCGGGGGCGTCGGAGTTGAGCACGATCGCGCCGAGACGCACGCCGTGGCGTTCGGCGGTGGCCACCAGACAGCGTCCGGCGGCTTCGGTCTGGCCGGTCTTCATACCGGTGACGCCGGGGTATCTGTAGATCAGCAACGGGTTGTTGTTGTACAGGTAGAGCTTGCCGCCCTTGATCGGGAAGGGCAGCACGGCGGAGTAGGTGTGCACGATGCGCGCGATGCGCGGCTGGGCCATGTCCATGTGCGTGAGGACCGCGAGGTCGGCGGCGCACGAGTAGTTGCCCGCGTCGTAGTAGCCCGAGGGCGAGGAGTAGCGCGTGCAGCCGAGCCCCAGCTTGGCGGCCTCCTGGTTCATGCGCACGACGAAGCGGTTGACCGAGCCGGCGACGTGCTGGGCGAGCGCGACGGCGGCATCGTTGCCGGAGGGCAGCAGCAGGCCGTAGAGCATGCTCTCCAGCGGCACGTGGCGGCCGAGCGGCAGCACGCCGACCTTGGAGCCGTCGGCGTCGACCGCTTCCCTGGTCACCAGCACGGGCGCGTCGGGCGGGGAGGACTGGACGGTGAGCAGCGCGGTCATCATCTTGGTGAGGCTGGCGATGGGCACGCGTTCGTAGGCGTTGTGCTGCCACAGCACCTGGCCGGTGGAGAGGTTGAACAGCAGGCCCTCGCGCGGGGGATCGCGGAAGCTGATCTGCACGGGGTTCTGCGCGGGCGTGGCGATCCCGCTCAGTGCCAGCGCGGGCCGAGCGAGCGGGAAGCCGTAGGGCGAGCGCTGGCGCGGCGCGCGGCGGATGGCGGTGGCGCGGATAGTGGCGCGAGCCCCGCCGCGGTGAGAGCGCCCCGAGCGGCTGGCGAGCGCCATCGCGCCGAACACGATCGCGGTTGCAACCACGGCGAGCGCGAGAACGGCGGCGAGGACACGGCGCCGCCGCCGTCGCCGGGCCGCCAGGGCGCTTCGCCGGCGGCTGCGGTCGGGCGTGAGAAAGGGCGAGAAGCTCATCGGTCTGGAGGATGCAGCAGAGCCCCGATGACGCCGACGCCGAGCAGGATGAGGATGAAGATCGAGACCAGGCTGCCCAGGGTAACTCCGTGTTCGGAGATCGCGCCGTAGGTCAGAAAGCCGAAGCCGAAGGTGAACAGGAGCGCGACCCAGAGGACGAGCAGGCGGGTCAGGCGGGGGGGCAAGGGCTTCCCAGTCTCATCGGGTCCCTCAGTACACCGGGGGCGGCGGTTGCGTGCGCCGCGTGGCGAGCAGGCGGATCGTGAGCAGGCCGAAGGCAAAGCCGCCGATGTGGGCGAAATAGGCGACGCCTTCGCCGCCGACAGCGTTGGTCAGGCCTTCGAGGCCGAGGAAGACCTGCTCGGCGAACCAGAAGCCGAGCAGGAAGATGGCGGGCACCTCGATGATGGTGACGAAGAAGACGATGAACACGAGCGTGAGGACTCTCGCACGCGGATACAGCAGGATGTAGCCGCCGAGCACGGCTGCGATCGCGCCGGACGCGCCGAGCGTGGGACCGGTGGAGTTGGGGTCGACGGCCACCTGGGCGGCGAGCGCGACGAGGCCGCCGAGCAGATAGAAGCCGAGGTAGCTCCAGCGATTCATGGCGTCCTCGACGGTGGGCCCGAAGATGCCCAGGAACAGCATGTTGCCGAAGATGTGCAGGAAGCTGCCGTGCAGGAACATGGCCGTGAACACGGTCACCCACGTGGCCGGCTGGGCCCCGGGGGTGCCGGTGACACCTGCTTGACCTTGGCAGGCGAGCGATTCGCGCAGGCCGGCGGGTGTGGGCACCGTCACGAGGTCGCAGTGCTTGCCGGCGTGCGTGAGCTCGTAGGGGATCGCGCCGTAGTGCACCTCGACGCTGCTGGAGGGGCCGCCGAAGAAGCTGCCGCCGTGGCGGATCTCCAGCAGGTAGGCGATCACGTTGATGGCGATCAGCGCGACCGTGACGATCGGAAACCGCGCGAGCGGGATGTTGTCTTTGACGGGGAAGATCGGGCGAGACTATCCGCGCGCGATGGCGGCGGAGCTAGGCGTGCGCGGCGAGTGGGCCTGCGCCGCCGAGCGTCTGCGGCACGTGCTGATCGGCGTGATAGGAGGAGCGCACGAGCGGCCCGGCGGCGACGTGGTCGAAGCCGAGCTCATAGGCGGCTGTCTCGAGCGCGGCGAACTCGTCGGGGTGCCAGTAGCGCACGACGGGCAGATGGCGCTCGGACGGGCGCAGGTACTGCCCGACGGTGAGCACCTGCACGCCGTGCTCGCGCAGCGCGCCGAAGGTCTCGACCATCTCGTCGTGGGTCTCGCCGAGCCCGACCATCAGCCCGGACTTGGTCACGACCCGGCCCTCGCCCAGCTCGCGAGCGAGGCGCAGGACACGACAGGAGCGCGTGAACTGCGAGCCGCGCCGGGCGACGGGATACAGGCGCGGAACGACCTCGACGTTGTGGTTGAACACGTCGGGGCGCTCGGCGATGACCTTGGCGAGCGGCATCTCCTGTCCCTGGAAGTCGGGGGTGAGCACCTCGATCTGGCAGCCGGGCGCCTGGCGGCGCACCTGGCGGATGACGCCGACGAACGCGGCGGCGCCCTTGTCGGGCAGGTCGTCGCGGTCGACGGACGTGATGACGGCGTGGCGCAGGCCCATGCGCGCGATCGAGCGGGCGACGCGGGCTGGCTCGAGCGGGTCGTTCCAGGTGGGCTTGCCGGTCTTGACGTTGCAGAAGCCGCAGCGCCGCGTGCAGGTGTCGCCGAGGATCATGAACGTGGCGGTGCCGCGCTCCCAGCACTCGCCGACGTTGGGGCAGGCGGCCTCCTGGCAGACGGTGTGCAGGTTCTCGGAGCGGATCAGCTCGGTGAGCTCGCGGTAGCGCCGCCCGCCGGGTGGCGGCACCTTGAACCACGGCGGCTTGCGCTCGCGCAGCGGACGCACGTCGGGGCCGAGCACGCGCAGCACATCTGCTCCGCCGGGGTTGGCGCGCGAGCGGGTGGCAACGGGGCTGGTGCTGTCGCTCATGCTGGGACCGCTTGTACTGGAGTGGATGAGATCGTTTTGATGGGGACTCGCTGCGCGAGTCTGGTGGGGTTCGCAGTGTCGATCCCGAGACGCCATGGCGAGACCAGGCGCTGGCGTCGCCCATGCGCTGTGGCGAAGTGGAAGGCCATGCGCCGGCGAAAGCAGGGCATGCCGGCGCTGTGCCGAGGGGCGAGCTCGTTGGCGAGCGAGGTCATGGCCACATCGGGCAGCCCGCAGGCGACCACCCAGGCGAAGGGGTCGAGGTCGTTGTGGACGTTGACCGCGAACCCGTGTGTGGTGACCCCGCGCGAGACGTGCAAGCCGATCGAGGCGATCTTTCGATCCTCGACCCACACGCCGGTGTAGTCGATGCCCTCCTGGTGGCGCGAGCGCGCCGGCAGGTCTTCCTCGGCGATCGCGGCGACGATCGCGTCTTCCATCGTGCGCAGGAAGCAGCCGACGTCGTCGATGCCCATGATCGGATAGCCGACGAGCTGGCCGGGTCCGTGGTAGGTGAGTCGCCCGCCGCGATCGGTGTCGACCACGTCGATGTCTTTGGCGCGATAGAAGTCCTCGCCAAAGGGCAGATCCTCGGCGCCAGAGCGCCGCCCGCGCGTGTACACGGGCGGGTGCTCGAGCAATAGCAGCGTGTCGGGCAGTTGGCCTGCCTGCCGCCGCGTACGGAGGCGCCCCTGAATGGCCAGCGCATCGCGGTAGGCGATTGTGCCCAGGTGGCACACCCACAGCTCATCAGCGACTTGGTCTACGAGCCCCATCACCGATATCAGCCTAGCGTCGTCCAGAGGAGACGCGGCGCCCCTTGCGCGACCGACCGGCACATCCGCCGAGCTGCGCCGGAGCCCGCCGTCACGCCGCCGCCGACCGGACTATCGTCTGCGCCCACGTTGATCGGTGCAAGCCCTGAAGGAGCCCAGGTCCGTGCGCGGTTTACAACGTAGGCGCTGCATGCGCGTCCTCATGGTTCTCGCAACAGTGGGGCTGCCGGCGACGGCGGCCATCGCCGATGCTGGTTCTGGAGTGACCGCGCTAGCCGGCGGCGCACCGCTGACAAAGGCGCGGGCGACAGCTTTTGCACGTGCGGTCAATCTGACCGCTGCCGACGTGCCTGGGTTCACGGTCGTCACCGGACGCGAGCGCGAACGAGAATCAGCGGCGGAAAAGCGACTCGAACGCGAGATGCTGGACTGCGTACACCCGGCGTCCGGCAAGCAGCTCGCTGGTGTGAGCTCACAGAAATTCAAACGCGAAAGCAGCGCTGGGCAGCAGAGCGTGCAATCAGAAGTGAGCGTGGCACGAACGTCGAGCGCGGCCGCCAAGGAACTCGTGGTGATCCGCAGCGCCCACTCGCGAGCGTGCATGTCGCACTACCTCGACCTGTTGTTGCAGGGTGAGAAGTCTCGAGGAGCCACCTTCGCCCCGGTCTCGATCGCGCAGGGCACCCCTTCTGCCCCTGGCACCACGGGAACCTTTGCGTGGCGTATCACGCTGACGGTCACCGTGCATGGAGTCACGATTTCCACCTACATAGACATACTTGGCTTCGTGTACGGCCCCGCGCAGGTCTCGCTGTTCGCGTCCGGCCTGCCACAGCCGTTTCCAGCCGCCGGCGAGCAGAAGCTGTTCTCGCTGCTCGTGCGGCGGGCGACAGCGCAGAGCCTCTGAGCGCGCCCGTTTGCGTGAGCTCGGATAGGATCAAGCGATGCCGCCGACGCCTGCGACAGACGGACGGCGCCGGTGGTTGCTCGCGCTGGGGGTGCCTGCGCTGATCCTCGCTTTCCTCTGCGCGCCACTGTCGCAGGGAGACGCCCGCACGGCGGTGCCGACGACGGAACGATGCCCGCCGATTCCGAGCCCCCACGTACCGGCCCCGCCGGTGACCCTGCCTACTCATCCGCCCGCGCCAGGCCAGATCCTCGTGTGTGTGGGTTCGCAGCCGATCACCGGCGCGGTGTTCGAGCACTGGTCGACGGTGGCGATCAAGAGCGAAGGCTCCAACCCCAAGCAGCCACCGGCGCAGGGCGAGCTCATCGGTGAGGTGATGGGCTTCTTGATCTCCTCCGATTGGGTGCTGGGGGAAGCGTCGGCCTTGCACGTCCACGTGTCCACCACGGCGGTGCGGCGCACGTTCGACCGCATCCGCAAGCAGCAGTTTCACACGCGCAAGGAATTCAAGGCCTTTCTCGAGCGCTCCGGGGAGACGATCGCGGACCTGATGCTGCGTGTGAAGCTGAACCTGCTGTCGTCGCGGATTCAAAAGCACGTGCTTGCCGGGCATCGCAGCGAAGCCAGCAAGCAGCATGCCCTCGAGCGCTTTGTCAAAGGCTTCAAGCACAAGTGGAGTGCGCGGACGTACTGCTCGCCGGAATACTCCTCGGCCGACTGTGGACACATCCAGGCGCCGCCGCTGTAGCCGAGCGCGAAGATCGCGTGCGCGGCTCGACTACAGAGTGAGCGCGGCAGGAGCTTCCAGCAGCTGGCGGATGCGCGCAAGGAACTGCGCGGCGTCGGCGCCGTACAGGATGCGGTGGTCACAGGCGAGGGTGAGCATCATTGTGTGACGAATGGTGATGCCCCCCTCGCGCGCGACCGCGCGCGGCTCCAACGAGCCGACCGACAGGATGGCGGCCTGCGGCGGGTTGATGATCGCGCTGAAGCTGCGCACGCCATACATGCCCAGATTTGAAACGGTGAAAGTGCCGCCGCCGAGCTGCGGCGGCGTGATGGTGCCATCGCGTACGTGTTCGGCCAGCGCGCGCGTCTCGCGGGCGATCTCGCCGAGGGACTTCTCGTCGGCGTCGAACACAGTGGGCACAACCAGCGCATCCTGTGCAGCGACGGCGACCCCCACGTTCACGCGCGAATAGACCTGCACCTGGGCGTCGCGGTAGCTGCCGTTGGCGCGCGGATGCTCGCGCAGCGCCAGCGCGGCGGCCTTGACGATCATGTCGTTGTAGGTGGGCGCCTGCGACGCGGACAGGCCCTTCAGCTCTTTGCGCAGCGCCACGCAGGCCTCCATGTCGATGTCCATCTGCAGCGTGAAGTCGGGGATCGTGGCCTTGGACTCGGCCATGCGCCGGGCCACCGCCTGCTGGGTGCGCGTCAGCTCGATCGTGGTCGTCTCGCCCTTGGCAGTCATCACGCCCTCCAGGGCGGGCGCGGCACTGGAGGCGCTCGCGCTGGTCGCGGCGCCAGGCACCGGAGCGCCACCCACCACAGGAGCCACAGGAGCCGCAGGAGCGGGCGCGGCGGCGGGGGCTGGGGTCGCAGCAGGCGTGTTCGGCGTCGCGGGAGACGATGCGGTGAGTGAGCGCGATGCAGCGATCACGTCTGCCTTTACGATCCGCCCACCCGGACCGCTGCCGGTCACGTGGTGAAGATCGACCCCGCCCTCACGCGCCATTCGTCTCGCAAGCGGTGAGGCTCTCACGCGCTCCCCATCGCTGGAGACGTCGCGATGGTCTGGGCTGGACCCGACCTCTTGGATCGGGACATCGGCCGTAGGCGAGTCGGCTGCTGCTGTGTGGGCCACGGCTAGCTCCTGATACGAGGCGCGTTCCCGATCAGCGGCGGGCTCTCGATCAGGGGCGACCTCTTGACCCGAAGCGGCTCCCGCAACGACCCCCACCCGCGCGATGACCGCGCCGACCGCCAGCGTCTGTCCCACCTCGGCGACGATCTCCAGCGCGCCGGCCTGGTCTGACTCATACGTCATGTTGGCCTTGTCGGTCTCGATCTCGACGAGCTCCTCGCCGCGCGCCACCTCTTCTCCATCGGCCTTGAGCCAGCGCAAGATGGTGCCCTCCTCCATCGTGTCGGACAGGCGCGGCATGACGATGTCGGCCATCAGGCTGCTCCTGTGCCGCCTGGCGCGGATGTGGACAGCGCGGCGGGTGGGGCGGGCGCGGCGGGTGCCTGGGGGGCGAGGTCGAGTGTGGCGAGCACGGCGCGGACGACCTGTTGCTCGTGCGGATAGGCGAGGTCCTCGAGCGGCTTTGAGTAGGGCATGGGCACGTCTGCTCCGGTGACGCGCTGGACGGGCGCGTCGAGGTCGTCGAAGGCTTGTTCTGAGATGAGCGCGGCGAGGTTGGCGCCGACGCCGCCGTGGGGCCAGCCCTCCTCGACGATCACGCAGCGGTTGGTCTTGCGCACGGACGCGAGGATCGTGTCGAGGTCGAGCGGGCGCAGCGTGCGCGGGTCGATCACCTCGGCCTGCACGCCGTGCTCTGAGGCGAGCGTGTCGGCGGCGCGCTCGGCGGTGCGGGCCATCCTGGATATGCCCACGACGGTGACGTCGTTGCCGTCTCGCGCGACGCGCGCGAGGCCGAAGGGGACGAGATGGTCATCGGTGTCGGGCACCTCGCCGCGCACCCCGTACAGCGACTCGTGCTCGATGAAGATCACGGGGTTCTCGTCGCGGATGGCGCTCTTGAGCAGGCCCTTGGCGTCGGCGGCGGTGGCGGGCACGGCGACGAGCAGGCCGGGCACCTGCAGGAACATGGCCTCGAAGCAGTGCGAGTGGGTGGGGCCCAGCTGATGTCCTGCGCCCTGGGGCATGCGCACGACCAGCGGCACGCGCGCCTGCCCGCCGAACATGTAGTGGATGTGGGCTGCGTGGTTGACGATCTGGTCGAGCGCGAGCAGCGCGAAGTTGATGGTCATCAGCTCGACGACGGGGCGCAGCCCGGTCATGGCGGCGCCGACGCCGACGCCGACGATGGTGTTCTCGGAGATGGGCGTGTCGCGCACGCGCTGCTCGCCGAACTCCTCCAGCAGCCCGTCGGTGACCTTGAAGGCGCCGCCGAACACGCCGATGTCCTCGCCCATCAACACCACCCGCTCGTCGCGCGCGAGCTCCTCGCGCAGCGCGGCGTTGAGCGCCTCGCGGTAGCGCATCTGTGCCATCACGCGCCGTCCTCGGGCCGTTCGCGGTCCTCGCCGGCGGCGAGCGCCTGCGTGAGCTGCTGGGGGATCTCGTCGTTGGCTGACGGCTGAGCGCGATCGTCTTTTTGATGCCCTGCGCCTGCGGCTGCGGGTGAGTTGTCGCTCGCGGTCGCGGCGGCGGTCTGCACCGTGTACCAGCCTTGGGACTGCTGATCGAGCACGTACACGTCGTCGTAGAGCGACTCGGGCGCGGGGAAAGGGGAGCTGTCGGCGAACTCCACGGCGGCGTCCACGCGGGCGATCGCGTCGGCGTCGAGGCGCTGCTGCTCGCCCTCGTCGATGACGCCTTCGCGCTCGAGCAGCTCGGCGAACGCGGGGATGGGATCGCGCTCGCGCCAGCTGGCGACCTCCTCCTTGCTGCGGTACTGCTCGGGGTCGGCCATGGAGTGCCCGCGGAAGCGGTAGGTGACGGCCTCGACGAGCAGCGGGCGGCGCTCTGAGCGCACGCGCTCGACGGCCTCGCAGACGACGGCGTAGGTGTCGAGCAGGTCCATGCCGTCGCAACGCATGCCAGGGACGCCCAGGCTCTCGCCCTTGCGCTGCAGGTCGGTGACGGCGGAGTGGCGACGCAGCGAGGTGCCCATGCCGAACTGGTTGTTGGTGACCATGAACACGACAGGCAGGCGCCACAGCGCGGCGAGGTTGAGCGTCTCGCCGAAGGTGCCCTGGTTGGAGGCGCCGTCGCCGAACGTGCACAGCGTGACCTCGTCGGTGTTGCGGTAGTCGCTGGAGAGGGCGATGCCGGCGGCGATCGGCAGGTTGCCGCCGACGATGCCGTAGCCGCCCATGA
>DATNLQ010000061.1:0-31244 GCA_035602785.1 Solirubrobacteraceae bacterium | reverse complement strand
AACGAGCCTGTACGCGGTGGCGGTCTGTGTCGGGCCGTATGAAGGGGCGACATCGTGTCCGGCGACCGGCGGGCTGGACGCGGGCGTGTACGTCAGCAGCGCCGAGATCGCGCTCGCCAACAGCGCGACGCCGGCAGCGAGCGGGTTCGCCGGCACGCTGCTGAACCCCAACGCGCAAGGCACACAGGAACTCACGTTCCTCGCGAGCGACCCTGGCGGGCCGGGGGTGTATCTCGTGACCGTCCAGATCGACGGCAAGACCGTCTACTCGGGCACACCCGAGAACAACGAAGGCCGGTGCGTCCCGATCGGTGAAAGCGACGGCACGCTGATGTTCGACCACATCCAGCCTTGCCGCACGAGCGAGTCGGTGGACCTGCTGATCGACACGGCGACGCTCGCCAACGGCCAGCACACCTTGAAGGTGACGGTCGAGGACGCGGCTCAGAACGCGAGCGTCGTCTACGACGGCCCGATCACAACACAGCAGCCGTCAAATGACTCGCTCGGGGCGCTCCCCGGACCCGGCGCGAGCGCGGCGGGCGCGGGCCTCTCGCAAGGACTCGGGCAGCCGAACGGCACCGCGGCGAGCGAGGGAGCGCAACTGCATCTCGGCCAGCGCAGCCGGGTGACGCGCAGCTACGCAAAGCGCGCCCTGCGAGTCTCCGGGCGCCTGGTCAACGCGCAAGGCCAACCGATCGCGAGCGCTACGCTCGAGGTGTTGCAGCAGACCGCCGGCTCGCCGAGCCTCGAGCTGATCGGGCACGCCCACACGAGCGCGACCGGGACGTTCATTGCCAGCCTGCCGGCCGGACCCTCGCGGACGATCGAGGTCGCATACCGCGCGTTCGCCACCGACGCCGCCTACGCCGCGACCGCGACCATCACAGAGTCGGTCGCGGCCGGCGTGCGCCTGAGCGTTACCCCACAGCGCACCGGCTCGGAAGGGACGATCACGCTCACCGGGCACGTGCTCGGTCCAGTCCCGTCCCAGGGCGTCAGCGTCGATCTGCTCGTCCATTACCGCGGACATTGGGAGCCATTCCGCACGCCGAGAACCGACGCCGCGGGTCGCTTCACAGTCGTCTATCAATTCGAGGGAGCGCTCGGGCGGTTCCCGTTCCGCGCAGAAGTCCCTCCAAGTCAGGCCGATTTCTCCTTCGGCCGCGGACTGAGCGGGGCGGTCGATGTCATCACCGATTAGCACCATCGCCAGGTTGCTCGCCGGCCGCGCTCCGATCGCCGCTGCCATCGTGCTGTTCGCATCGGGCCTGGTGCTCGCGCCGAGCGCGAGCGCCGGCACCTATCCGATGTATCAGTGCGCGCCCGGCGTGCCGGCCGTGTCGCCGGGTTGGAGCGTGTTCGCCAACACCACCAACGCGAACACGGTGCTCTCCAACAGCTGCTCGGCGGGCGGCAGCATCGGCGACTACGTTTTCACGGACGGTCAAGCCGGCGCCGTGACCGAGAACGGCGAAAACGGAAGCCAGGTCGGGCTGCGGATCGACGTGCCGGGCAGCGCGCCAGGCGTCACGATCCACGCGATCAAAGCGGAAGTCATCGCCTCGACCGTCACCGGCGACGATGCCTTCCTCGAGTTCGCCTCCGCAGGGCAGTCCCTTCCCGGCGCAGCGGAGCTGCCCTACGGCGAGGACAGCGCATACACGGCAACCGAAACCTGGACGCTGCCGCAGGGCGCGCGTGACTTCGAGGCATACGTGAACTGCAGCACCGACCGCAGCTCACCGACCTGCGACTTCGCCGACTCGACGGCGGTGCCCGCGCTCAGCAACATCACGCTCAGCCTCGAAGACGACACGTCGCCGACCGTGGAAAACGTGAGCGGGCCGCTCGCGGCAGCCGCAGCCGCCAACGCGTCTGTGGCGGGCTCGCAGCCGATCACCTTCAGGGGCAGCGACGCTGGCAGTGGTGTTCACACCGCGACGTTGACGCTCAGTCCCCTGAGCGGTGGGGCGAGCTACGTTCACACGTTCGACTTCTCCGGCGAATGCGCGTACGACTCTTGGAATGCCTGCCCGCTCGCGGAGACCGTGAGCGGCTTCACGGTCAACACCGATGCTCTGGCCGACGGCGCGTACGCGGCCAGCCTGGCGATCACCGACGCGGCCGGCGACGTCAGCAACGATGCGCTCGGCTCGATCACGGTCAGCAACGCCACGGCCATTGTCAGCTCGCTAGGGGCGCTGCCCGGCCCCGGCACGACGAGCTCGGCCACCGGGCCAGCCGGTAGCCCGAACGGGAGTGGCGCCAGCGAGGGAGCGCACTTGCAGCTCGGGGTGCGCTCGCCGATCTCCCGGACATATGCCAAGCGAGCGCTGCGAGTGACGGGCCGCCTACTCAACGCCCAGGGTCTACCGATCGCGGGTGCCTCCCTGGACGTGCTGCAACAGGTCGACGGCGCGACCCTCGAACTGATCGGCCGCGCCCGAACCGGCAGCGATGGGACGTTCGTAGCGAGTGTGCCGGGCGGCCCTTCACGGATGATCGAGATCGCCTATCGCGCGTTCTCAACCGACACGGGCTACGCGGCCGTGGCGAAGCTCGCTGAGTCCGTCGATGCCGGAGTGCAGCTTGGCGTGAGCCCCCAAAGGACTGGCTCGGAAGGCACGATCACCCTGAGTGGGCGCGTGCTCGGGCCGGTCCCGTCGCAGGGCGTCGTCGTCGAGCTGCTCGTCCACTACCGCGGGCATTGGGAGCCGTTCCGCGACCCACGCACAGACTCACGCGGGCGGTTCCGGGTCGTCTACCAATTCCAGGGCGGAGTGGGGCGGTTCCCATTCCGTGCGGTGGTGTTCGGGAGCCAGGGCGACTTCCCATTCGCACCCGGAGAAAGCAGGGGGGTCGATGTCACCACGAAGTGAGCAGCGCCGAAACGTCCTGCCTGGAGCGCTGGTCGTCTTGACCTGCTCGCTGCTGCTTGGGCTCGTGGCGCCGCCGTCGGCCTGGGCGCTGCCGGCAGATGGGAGCGGAAACTACACGCAGATTCTGTGCGCGAACCCGGCGACCGGGGAAGGACTCGGGCTCTCCGGGATGCCGGAAGGGCTCAGCAACCCAGCGAGCATCGACCTTTGGCAGGTGACAGCCGCCGAGGTCGATTGCGGCTCTGGGCCGGTGACCTCCGGTCGCGGCGTGCCGATGGTGGTTGGTCAGACCAACACCTACGCGCAGGGCACATGGTCCGCTCTGCTCTACCAGGCGCCGGCGAACGCGACGATCAACGGGGGCACGATCTACCGAGCCGAGAAGGCCGAAGGCTCAAACAACGGCTTCATGGGGATCATCCAGCAGGGCGGCGAATACAGCGTCCTGTACTCACTGCCGCGCAACTGCTGCGATCAGGGCGACTGGTACGTGGGCAACGTGGCAGCCCGAGGCACCTTCACGACACCGTTCTCCCCGGAAAACGTCGTGAACCTCACGATCTCCCCGGACGGCGGGCATTGGGATGTCAACGCCACCTGCGACCCGAACGGAAACAACAACAGCAGCTGCACGCTCACAGCGGGCCAGTGGGAATACCGCATCTTTGGCGGCGAAATCAGCCTGAACGCACCACATGATCCGCAAGCAAGCAACATCGCTGGCCCCCTCCTGACAGAAGACCCGCTCCGAAGTACGGAGTCGATCACGTTCTCAGCGACAGATGAAGGGCCGGGCCTGGCCTACGTGAAACTCCTTGTGGACGGCGTTGTCGTCCAATCGCAGATCATTGACACCAATGGCGGGCACTGCATCCCGGTCCCCGGACACGACGCTTACACCTGGGCGTATCAGGTGCCCTGTATGACATCGGTCGGGGGACGCACGTACTCGCTGAACACAGCTCTGCTTCCGAACGGGCTGCATCACATGCAGGTCATCATCGAAGACGCCGCTGGGAATCAGTCCGAAGTCCTCAACCGGATGGTCACAACGGAAAATGCCGGCGCGGGATCGCTCGGCGCGCTACCCGGCCCAGGATCATCTGTGCTGCTCGCCGGTGCGCCCAATGGCTCCAACGCGAGCGAAAGCGCAACCCTCCAGCTGGGACTGCCGCGAAGCATCTCGCGTCCGTTTGCTCGGCGAGCGCTGCGACTTCCGGGCCGGCTTGTCAACTCACACGGCGAGGCGATTAGCGGCGCGACGCTCGACGTGACCCAGCAGGTCGTGGGCGGGGGCAGCAGCCAGGTCATCGCGCACGCGACGACCGGCGCGGACGGCTCGTTCATCGCCAGTGTGCCCGCGGGACCATCGCGGCTGATCGACGTTGCCTACCGCGCGTTCACGGGCGAGTCGGGCTACGCGGCCCAGGCCAGGATTCAGGAGTCGGTGCGCGCGGGCGTCCAACTCAGCGTGAGCCCGCATAGGACGGGCTCCGAAGGGACGATCACGCTCAGCGGCCAGGTCGACGGGCTGATCCCCGCACAAGGTGTCGTCGTTGACCTGCTGGTGCACTACCGGGGGCGCTGGGAGCCGTTCAGGACGCCGCGCACGAACAGCCAGGGCCGCTTCCGCGTGCTCTACCAATTCGAGGGCGGCGTCGGCCGGTTCCCGTTTAGAGCGCTGGCGTTCGGGGGCCAGGCGGGATTCGCATTCAGCAGCGGTGAAAGCGGGGTGGTGGATGTTTCCACGGGTTGACGTCTCCCCGCGCGGCGCGGCTGCTCAGGGCCGGCTGCTTCGCATGTTCGCGGTCGCGCTTGCCGCTGGCGCTGTGTGCTTGCTGCTCGCGCCGGGCGCTAGCGCCGGAACGTATGTGATCGACAACTGTCCGGCGGCCGGGAACGGGAATGCAGGCGCGTGGACGGTGTTCGGTAGCCCGCAGAACGTGAAAGGGACGTGCAGCGGCGGCCCCGGCGACTACATCGGACCGAGGGGTGGCTTCATGAGTCCGGCGACGACGGCGGGCGTGCAGATTGGCGTGCCGGCCGGGAGCGGCATCACGATCCTCGAAGCGAAGGTTTGGTGGCAGGCATCAGCCCAGGTTTCCGGCGCCACCACGTTTGGGATCGCCGCGGACAACGATGGTGCTGTGGGTGAAAGCCTGACGCCGATGACGGGTAGTGAACCAGCCACCTACGTGCTGCCGTCTACGACCACCGAGATCACGCTGGCCAACTACTGCTCGAATGACGATGCGGGCGCTGGATGCACGCTCGGGTCCGGCGAGAACAACATCCTCGAGCTGTACGGCTCGCAGCTGACGCTCGAGGACACGACGCTGCCGAGCGGCACGGTCACGGGCGGGGCGCTCGCGAGTTCGGGAACGGTTTCGGGCACAGCCTCGATCAGCTACCAGGCGGCGGACGCGAGCTCGGGCGTGCGGCTCGTGCAGCTACGCGTGGACGGCGAACCCGCCGCCGAGAAGGACTACATCGAGAGCTGTTCCTACACGGACTTCCAGGCGTGCCCGCCGGGCGTGTCCGACTCGTTGAGCTGGGATACGACGACGGTCGCGAATGGTCAGCACCGCGTTGAACTCGTCGTGGAGGACGCGGCTCAGAACACGAGCGTGATCTACAGCGGCGAGGTGATGGTGCAGAACGCGGTGAGCAGTTCGCTCGGCGCAAGCCCGGGCGCTGGCGGCTCTCCTGCGACGGGCGGTGGCAGCGCGAACGGGGCAGGCGCGAGCGAGCAAGCCGAGTTGCGGCTTGGTGTGGCGCCCGCGATTACGCGTACCTACGCTCATCGCGCGGTCGTGATCGCCGGGCGCCTGCTCGACGGGCAGGGTGCGCCGATCGCCAACGCGAGCCTCGACATCCTGCAGCAGGCCGTCGGGACGGGAGCACCGAAGCTCGTGGCCGAGGCCACGACTGGCTCTGACGGCACGTTCACTGTGCGCGTCCCGGCGGGTCCGTCGCGGCTGATCGAGATCGCCTACCGCGCCTTTTCAAGCGACGCCAGCTACGCGACCGTGGCAGGAGTCAAGGAGACGGTCGACGCCGGCGTGCGGCTCAGGGTCAGCCCGACGCACACCGGCCCGGAAGGGACGATCGTGCTGTCCGGGACCGTCGAGGGTCCGATCCCGCAGCAGGGCGCGCTCGTTGACTTGCTCGTGCATTACCGTGGGCGCTGGGAGCCGTTCAGGACGCCTCGAACGAACGCGCACGGCCGCTTTCGCGTGGTCTATCAGTTCGAGGGCGGTGTCGGGCACTTTCCGTTCCGCGCGGAAGTTCCCGGCGGTCAGGCAGGCTTTCCCTTCGGAAGCGGCAGCAGCCGGGTGGTAGATGTCAGCACGAACTGAGTTGACGCGCCGCGCGTTGACGACGCTCTGGCGCAGCCGGACGTGCATCCTCGCGGCGCTCCTTGCGCTGCTCCTGCCGGCGGCGACGGCCGGCGCACAGACAGCTATCACCGCCCAAGCAGTCGCAGACAACGGTGCGTTCCTTCCTTATGCTCCCCCGCCAGCGCAGCTCGCGGGCTTGTGCCTGGTTGATACGGGTGTGAATCTCAACCCGGACACGGAAGGCGTCGTGGTGGAACGCACGGCAATCGACGGCGGGTCGGGCGGCGACGTGTCGCCGACGTTGCACGGGACCATCATGGCGATGATGGCCGGGGCACCGGCGAACGGCTGGGGCGTGGTGGGCACCGCCCCTAAAGCAATCCAGATCGTGTCGGTGCGCATCCTCGAGCCTGGACAGACGACCTTCCCCTTCAGCGCATACGCGTCGGGGATCACGGAATGCCTCGAACTTCGCCACAAGTTCAACATCCGCGTCATCAACTTGTCGCTCGGGACGTCTGAAACGCCCTCAGCTCGAGACTACGAAATGCTCGGCAACGCCGTTCAGGAAGCGAGCGACTATGACGTCGCGGTCGTCGCTGCTGCGGGCAATGACGATGGCGGTCCGGTCGAGTACCCCGCGGCACACCCTGGAGTTCTGTCGGTTGGAGCGAGCGATACGCAGGGGGGCGGCTTCTGCTCGTTCTCCAACCGTGGCGAAGGGCTGCAGCTGCTCGCGCCCGGCTGCGACCTCGATGGCGCGGAACCCACGACTGGCGCCCCGAACTACAACTACTGGCAGGGCACCAGCGAGGCATCTGCAATTGCCGCCGCGGCACTCGACGCGCTGGCCTCCTACCAGCCAGGATTGTCGCCTGAAGTGGCCGAGAACGACCTGACGGGAGCCGACAACGGTGTGCTCGACATCGCGCAGAGCTTTCGCAATGCTGGCCTCGGTGCGATCGTCACGGCCGGCGAAGCGGCCGAGCCAGGAGCACAGTCGAGCTCGACTCCGGGATCGTCTCCGCAGCCGGTGACACCATTGACCGCGATGACGCTCACCCGGCCATTCGGACGCCCGCAAGCCCGACTGAGGCGAGTCAGGCACCGCCTCGTGCTCGTCCTGAACGGGCGGCCCAGCGAAGCGCGGGTGCAGGTCCGCTACCTCGGCCACAGGGGACGATCGCGCCGACTGAGCGTGCTGCGCACGCTTCGCGGCGTCTTCACGAGCCTGACGCTTCCGGGCTCCGGCGTGGTCGAGGTATCGGTGCGCTATACCGACCCCTACGACGTGGAACGAGCGAGCCCGTGGACAACGCTCCGCATACCGGCGTCCGAGACTACGGCGGGAAAGGCCCGGCGCGGACGGTGAGACGGTCGTGTCTGACAATCACGGTGCTGCTCGCCGTCGTGGCGTGGCTGTCGCCGTCGAAGGCAGTGGCGGCGGGGAGCTATCAGGTGAGCGCCTGCAACTTCGCGCCAGAAGCCGCCAACAACTCGTGGACATGGGCGACGAATGATCCCGCGCAGCCAGTGCACTATGCCGAACACGCGGACTGTCCATATCGCCTCGGGGGCGATGGCGGGAAGGCCGATCAGGAAGGCGGGCTCTCGACAACCGACGCGCTCGGCCTCTCAAGTGGCGCCACTCCGGGGACGAGCGCCGCGTGGACGTTCACAGCACCTGCGGGCACGTCGATCACCGGACTCACCTATGAACGCTACATCGGGCAGGTGTTCGATCCCCGCAACTCGTGGTCACCCGCTCTACGCGCGGACGGGACGATCGTGCCCGGAGAAACCTGCCTCGATACCGTCGGAAATGGCGAGACGTGTGCCGTTGGCGGCCCGCCCGGAGAGGGAGGGGAACCGGCAGTAGTCACGGGTCTGTCGGCTCACGAACTTTCACTCGGCGTCGTCTGCCAAGCGCCGTCCGGCGAGGAATGTGTCACGGGCGCGACTGAACATAAAGTGTGGGGGGCGATGTACGGCGCCACGGTGACGCTCTCTGATCCGACGCCGCCGACTCTCAGCGCGCCGTCCGGCGCCCTGTGGGGGCCGGGTGAAGCCGGCGGGTTTCACAAGGGCACCGAAAGCGTCACCGTCTCGGCAGATGATGTCGGAGGCGGCGTAGCGAGCATCGTCCTGTCGGCAGACGGACGGCCGGTCGAGACGTACACGGCGCCGTGCGACTTCACGTTCGCTCAGCCGTGTCCGTCGTCCACCGGGACACAGACCTTGACGCTGCCGACGACGCAGCTCTTCGACGGAACGCACACGCTCACGCTCGTCGCAACGGATGCCGCCGGCAATCAATCGACCGTGGCCTCGCAGGAGATCACCGTCGAGAACAGCGCGCCACCGCCGCCGGTGGGGCTGTCTGCAACCGCGACACAGACTGGCGGCTCGACGTTCACGGCCACGTGGAGCGACCCGACAGGACAGCTTGCGCCAATCACGGGCGCGCTTTACCAAGTCTGTCCGGCGAGCGGCTCGGGCTCGTGCGGCGCTCCCGCATCGGCGCCCCCGGCAGGACCGGCGACCGTGACCGTGCCCGGCCCTGGAAGTTGGAGCATCGCCGTGTGGCTGACCAACGCGGCAGGCAACGCGAGCCCCGCCAACGCTGCACACACCAACGTCGTTGTCCCCCCGTCCAGCTCCGGCGGCTCGGGCACAGGCCATAGTGCTACGGCGACGACGCCAACGATCCACGTCAGCGAGACGCTGCGGGGGCGCGAGCTGGTGGTGCATGTGAGCGGACCTGCGAGCGGGACGGTTCGTGTGGGCTTCATCGGGCGGCTGCGAGGACGAACCGTCGCCTCTGGCGCCAAGACCGTCGCGCTCAAGCACGGACGGCTGATCGTCGTCTTCATGCTCGGCCCTCGCACGGCGGCGCACGCGCTGATCCGCGTCAGCGCGAAGCTCGATCACGAGCTGGCGGTGACGAGCACGCTCCGCCGGCCGCCTCGTCCGAAGTCGACGCGATAGTTGCCTCGTGCCGCACCCTACGCGCTCATACATCGGCTATGTCGATGACTCCGGCAACGAGGACCTCGGGCTCCTGTGGGTCGCGCTGCTCATCCCCTTCGACCTGTGGACCGAGTACCTACGTCGTTGGCTCGGCTTCCGCAAGAACCTCTACGCGAAGACGGGCGTACCCGCTTCGCACGAGCTGCACTCCCAGGTTTGGCTATCGCCCGATCCGCTGCAGGAGACAGAGCCGGAGGCGCTCGATGTGTTGCGTGACGATGACGACGAGCTGCCCGGCATCCTTCTGAGCGGCAAGCCGTCACGCCGCGAGCGAAGCCGCTGGTACGAAAAGGCGCTGCTGACGATCGGCACGTTCACCGAGGCAAGAGTCCTGACCGTCTACACACCCGAGCACTCCGGGCCGGCGAAGCTCGGGCTCTACGACGAGCTGCTGTGCTTCATTGAGGAGTTTCTTGCGCCAGAGAAAGCGCACGCGACGCTGCTGGTTGATGGCGCGATGGACAGTGGCAGCCACCTTCGCACGGCTCATCGGGCGCTGCTCATCAAGCACCGGCGGATCGTGGAGGACGCCGCGCTGCGTCGCTCGTCCGATAGCCAGCTACTGCAGATGACCGATATCTGCGCCTACGCCGCCTTCCAGAGCCTCCAGCGCAAGCGCAATGCCATCTTCGCGTCGCGCTACGAGAATCTGCTCGCCAGGCTGATACAGCGGCCCTTTGGAGTCGATGCAGGCAGATGTATCAGAGGCTTCGACTACGCCGCCGAGATCGCCAACTGTCCGAGCGAGCGGATCACGCCGGAGCCTTAAAAGCACAAGCCCCGGTCTCCCAGGGCTTGTCTCAGATCGGACTGTAGGCTCACCTGTGCAGGTGTACAGCCCACGAACAATGTAGCAGCCCTCGGCGTCGCCATCAATGCCGTCCTCGGCGGGGAGTGCGATGGCTGCTCCCGATAGATCGGCTGTGCGAGCCTTGCTCTTGATGGTAGGCCAGCACACGGTCCGGGGGCTTGGCGCGGCCCGGCGAGTCTCTCGCGTCCGCCCAATACCCGGATCAACCCGAGCACCACGGTCAGCGCTCCGACACGCGGACCCGGCCGTCCGTCACCACGGATACCGTTCGCGGTCGATGGCGAAGGCCGAAGTGTTCCCGCCGGACGTGGTGCCCAAGCTCAAGACCTACGTTTACCGGCTCATTGACCCGCGCAACGGCGAGACGTTCTACGTCGGCAAGGGCCAAGGCAACCGCGTCTTTGCGCACATCCACGATGAGCTGAGCCAAGGGGGCGACGACCTCAGTGACAAGCTCAAGCGCATCCGCGAAATCCGCGTTGCGGGCTTCGAGGTCGCCCACGTCATCCACCGGCATGGAATGGATGGGGCGACGGGGCTTGAGGTCGAGGCCGCGCTTATGGATGCCTACCCCGGCCTCTCAAACATTGCCGGCGGGACGGGCTCCAGCGACTATGGCGCCATGCATGCCCGCGAGATCATACGCCGCTACTCGGCACCGCCAGCGGACTTTCGGCACAAGGCCATCCTCATCAGCGTCAACCGCAGCGCGGCCGAGACATCGCTCTACGAGGCCACGCGCTACGCCTGGAAGATCAGCCGGCGGAAGGCAATGCAGGCTGAAGTCATCCTCGCCACGCTCCGAGGGCTCATCGTTGACGCGTTCGTCGCGGAGGACTGGCTTCCCGCGACGGCCGCCGACTTCCCCGGCCACGAGGACGCGCCTGGACGCCTTGCATTCGTCGGGCAGCAGGCCCCAGCCAAGCTGCAAGCTGAGTACGTGGGGAAGCGCGTCCCGGACGAGTACCGAAAGCGCGGCGCCGCCAACCCGATCAAGTACACCTGGACCAGGTAAGTGTGGATGACCCATCGGACCTGGCCGGGTTGGCGCCGAGAGGGTCTTTAGCCCCAATGGAGTGGGTTCGACTCCCACCAAGTCCACCATTTTGACGAAGGTCGAACCGGCCCAGTCCCTTCGGGGGCTGGGCCTTCGGCGTCTCCGGGATATGAGCATCGCGTTCGGCGTCTGATCGAGGCGCTGCTGACTGTGGGGGCACGCTAGGAACGGGTCCGCACGCCAGCGATACCGACGGACCGGGATGCTAATCTGCACACGAACACAGGTTCGTATGATGGCAAGCAGTCGGGAGGCTGTGGATGAGCACTGTAAGCGACAGCTCATAGAACGCGGATGCCTTACGAAGACCCTCTGCTAGGTGAGTTGCTGGAGCGAATGCGCCGCTGGGAGCGGCTGCGAGAACAGCGTCTGCGCGAAGAGCTGTGTCTGAGCCCCGACGACTGCCTCGATGAAGTGGGTTGGGAGATCTTCTCGAGCGCGACCCGGGCTATGAGCGCGCGGGACGCCTCGAAGCTTGCGATGGACGGCAACCTCAGGACCCGCTTGCGGGTACGCGACGACCAGCAGCGAGGCGAAATCCGCGAGCTGCTAAGTCGCATGCGCGAGCTTGACCCCAGCAGCACGCGCCACTCGCTATTCGACACTAAGGCGCCCGAACAGATCGAGTTCTGGAACGAGAACCTTCCGAAATCGGACTTCATCTACTTCATTCAGTCAGGGACCTCGGGACCCGTCAAGATTGGTCTCTCCAAGACTCCCGTCCAGAGGGTGAGCAAGCTACAGACCGGCAATCCTCGCGAACTGATTCTCAGGCATGTCATCCCGGGCGACCGAGGGGTCGAGAGCGAGCTACACGATCGGTTCAAGCCCGCGCGAATCCGGGGCGAGTGGTTCGGACGCGCCTACCTCTCCGTGATTCTCACGTTCGCGGCAGGCTTGGCCGACGAGATGGTGCAAGCCTACGATGGATCGGGCAACGTTCCGCGGCTCACCCACGGCGAGGTAAGGACAGCATCGGAAATCGAGCGCATACGCCAAGACATCGAGCGTCTGCGCAGGGATGGGCACAGAGCACGAGACATTGGTCAATACCTACTGCTCGATCCGTCCGAGGTCAGTAGCCATCTCATCGAGATGAGCCGGTCGCCCATCTATTACGTTGGTGATCTTGCATGGGCGCTGTCCGATCCGCTCGACGGAAGCGGTAGCGATGCAGTCGATCGGTTGTTGCAACACGTTAGAGAGTAAAGGAGACTCGCGGCCTAGCCGGTCCACCACCGACCATCGATGACACGCTCGACATCTCCAAGCAGCGCAAAGGCGATTAGTGCGGAGAGGTCTGCCAAGACGGGAGGCAGAGCAGCATCGTGAGTCGCAACGAGATCGAGGTCATGACCCGAAAGCTGCTGAAGTAGGCCGTGCGACGAGTTTCTGACAGCTCGTGCGAGTTGCGGAACGTAGTGGTCAAGCGGAAGTGCGCGCAGCTTGCCGGTGGAGGTTCTGAGCTTGATCGCTTTGGGTGTGCGTCGATGATGAAACGCATGGGCACGGACTTCCTCATAGACCAGATCAAAGAGTCGCTTGCCGTGTTCGTCAAAGCGTTTCTGGAGCTGGATGGGCAGTCGCGTCCACGAGCGGCTCAGTAGCGGGAGCATGATCGATCTGTTTAGAAGCCGCTCGAATCCCTTGCCGGAACTCTGTGAGTCATACCCGAGGAGCGACTCGGCCTTGTCTAGCAGATCGAACGCGGTCCCAAGACGACTTATGCCCGACTCCTGGGGATGGGCGTTGACGAGCGTTAGGTCAGCCAGAAGGCGCTCCAACGTGAGATACCAGCCCATATGGCGCGTCACTTCATACTCGCCGGAACTATTTGTAAAGCGTGTTGGATCGGCCGCGATGGCATAAGCCACATTGAGGCATTTGATCCACCATCCCAACAGTGAGTTGAAGTGACCGGGATTCAGCCCGGCACAAAAATCGACGCCGGGATAGTCCACTTGGAGTCCAAATACATATGGATCGTAGAGGGCTCCCCGGGAGATCGGGGGATCAGATCTGAGGTCCATCAGGCCACCGAAGTCAATCGCTATCGAGTGAGGCGGCCAGTTCATCGCGTATCCCGTCGCTGCAGGCGAGAATGCGACAAACAGCGGCTTGAGGACCTCCGCAAATTGGAGGCCGTGCGTCAGCCCCTGGTACATCAGCGGACGAACCTGATCGGGACGTGTGTCCAACAGGTCAACGTCAGGCGCGGTGTGCATGGTGAAGCCCAGCCGTAGGAACCCGAGTCTTTGCGGCAAGAGAGCGTCTGTGCGAACCAAGTAGAGGGAAGCGTCCGGAAAGGCTGTGAAGACATCGGAGAGCTGGGCCTCCAAAAACTGAGGAGCTTGGGATGCGGGCAGAACGCTGAGCGCCAGTGATAGTCCTGAGAGCCCTGCCTCCGGCGTGTTCCGCTCGGCCCGACGTTTCACCTCTTCCATCGCCATGTCGGCGTGCGGCGACTCCAGGTCTGCGCGCGGGAAGCGTCTCAGCGGCTCCCAGGTAGCGGAGCTGATAGCCGACTTGCGATCACAAAGACGATGAGCGACGAAGTAGTCGCGCTCATCCGCTTGCAACCGAATCCGAGCCCGAAGATCGGGAAGATCCTCAACCTGGAAGCCAAAGGTGTCCTCCAGAGATTTGCGCCAATTCGGTGCCCGAACTGGCGGCGGCAGGGAGATGATCGCGGAACGCATGTGCGCAGTCTCCCTGACGCATCGGGCGACCAGACGGGACGCTCCGGAGGAAGCCCCGCACAAATGCCGTAGAGTGGCGTCGAGCTATCTCACATCCGCGCGATGGTTACGAACGCGTCGTTCCGCTCGATCAGGCCGGCTGGCCAAGATCGCCAATGCGATGCGCCTCGGGATCGAGGTTTCCTTCATCCGGCCCGACGGAACGCCTGTCCCGCCGTGCCTGACACCCGCGACGAGCTAGGCGGCGAACAACTCGAGCTGCTCGGTTTCCCCCAGCGGCTGGATCGGTGCCGACGGCTTGGGACGCGGGACGAACGGGATCACGTTGCTGGTGTTCTCCCAGGCGGCGCGCAGCTCTGCCTCGGCGATCTCCTCGCCGGTGAGCGGCACGCCCTTCGCCTGCAGTTCCTTGAGGACCTGCTCCAGAGAGATTGGCTCCTCGCGCTCGTCCATGAGCTGTCCGTCGAGGGCGAGGTCTGCGGCGGCTGCCTTGGCGGAGAGCAGCGCCCACTTCTTCTCGTCGAGTGAGCCCTTGGTGAGCATGACGTAGACGGTTACGGGCTTGCGGGAGGACAGCCGGTGGGCGCGGGCGATGAACTGGTCGAACATCTCGTAGGAGAACACGAGCCCGTCGACGACGACGACTGAGGCGGTGTCGAGGTTGTGTCCGAGGCGGATCGCGGGGATGCCGCAGAGCAGCACCTGGAGGCTGCCGTGGCGGAAGTCGCGCATGACGACCGCGCGCTTTTTCGGGTTCACGGTTGCAGGCTTCCCGTTGCGCTCCTCGACGATGTGGCCAGCGCGAACACCCTTCTCCTTAAGGCGGTCGCAGAGCCAGCGGCCGGTCTCGATGAGGTCCGAGCCGACGAGGATCTTCTCGCCTGCCTGGACGTGCTGGAGGATCAGCTCCAGGGTCTTCATGTTCTTCGGTGTCCAGTTGGAGTGCTCGAGTCCAGCGAGGCCGGGCCACTCTTGGTCGGTCGCGGCCTCGGGGGCGGTGGTGGCGTACTCGAGCTTGGTGAGCTGGCCACAGGCGGCGGCGAACCGCTCGATCTGGCCGCTGGCCACGAGTGCGTGGTCGGGGTACTTCCATGTGAAGAACGACGCGAACGTGGACTTGCTCAGCCACTTCTCGTAGAGCTCGCGCTGCGCGACGCCCATCGGGGCGCTCACGGTCTTGAGCGTGCAGGGGACGATCGGCTCGCCGAAGTCGCGCTTGCGCCGGCGGATCATCGCCGCGGCGCTCAACCGCCAGAAGCGGCTGACGTTGGTGATCTGCGGGAGCACCTTGCGCTTCTCGCGCCTGTGAGCCGTCTCGGAGCCCTCGCGGCCGTAGGTGTACTCAAGGACGCAGAAGTCGACCTCGAACGCGGCGAGCCCGCCGTCGTAGCTGTAGGGGAAGCGCAGGCTTGAATCGCCGAGGCACCACCACATCAGCCAGAAGATTTGGTTGACGTAGTTGGAGATCGGGGTGCCGGTCGCCAGCAGCTTGTTGCGGGCCTGTAGCCCGCGGATTGCCTTGCTGCGCTGTGAGTCGTCGCCCTTGATGAGGGTTCCCTCGTCTATGCAGATCACGCCGTCGCGGAAGGCGGGGGCGAGGTGGTGCGCGGCGCTCTTGATGCGCAGGCTCTTGTGGACGTATCCGCAGGTGCGGCTGCGGGTTTCGCCTTTGACCTCTTCGGTGTGGACGGCGGAGCAGACGAGTGGGCTGTCCTGCTGCCAGCCGCCGTGGCGGGAGGCGTGGCAGGTCGGGCAGAATTCGGTGGAGTCCAGCACTGTGCGCTCGCCCTCGTCCTCGTGTACTGGGACGTTCTGGACGGGCAGTGGCTCGTTCTTGACGCCGAGCAGCGAGAGCACCTCGTAGTGGGTGATGTACCAGCCCTCGCCGCCCGCGCGCAGGTGCTTGGCGACGCGCCGCGCGTGCACGGGTGTGGTGATGTGCTCGACCTCGATCCCGAGCTTCTCGGAGATGTCCTGGCGGTACTGCGGGATGAGATCCTGGGGGACGATGAACAGGACTTGGTTGCGTGCGCCGTTGCGCACCGCGCCCTGCGCGTAGCCGGCGGCGCCGAGGGTCTTGCCGCCGCCCTGCTCCCAGCTGAGGATAAACCCACCACCATCCTTGGTCTTGGTCAGCGCGCGAGCCAGATCCTCACGCTGGAAGCGCTTCCAATCGAACGCCGAGTCCTTGCCGTTGGCGCGACCGTCCGCGGCGATCTCGTCGAGTATCTGGCGCTGGCGCTCGACCTCCTCGGGGAACCGGGTGGCGATGTCTCCGGGGTTGGGGATCTCGAAGTGCTCAAGGAGATACTGGATGTCCTCGGTTGACTCGGAGAACTCGTTGTCGGCGACTTTGATGACTAGGACCTTGGCCTCCTCCTCGTACTTGCGCACGACGGGCTCGCCTTGCTTGTTGCGGGTGACCTTCTTGCCTTTGGTGACGTTGATGCGGGAGTCCGTGCGCAGCGGGTAGCGGGTGCCCTCCTGAAAGCCGCGCTCGGGGTCCGAGCTGGTGCAGAGAATCGAGTCGAGGTCAGTGAGGTATCCGAGGCGCATCTGCGGGCTGACCTCGTACAGCGGGATGACCTCGCGCTCGGCTGCATCGGCGACTTGTGCGACCGCCTCGCGCACCGCTGGTGCGATGCTCAGGTCGCAGTCCTGCTCCAGCTCGCCGAGCAGCCGCCAGTCCAGTGCGTTGAGCGCGAAGTGCCCGACCGGCTGGTTGTGCAGCGTTTCCACCAGCTTGAGCCGCCCGGCCTTGGCGAGCGCTTGGCGCACGAACGGAGCGGGCCGGATCGCGAGTCGATCGCGGGCGCGCAGTTCAACGGCGTAGGTGGGGCGCTGGCTGGCCTCCTCGCGGCGTCGGCGGTCAAGCTCGCGCCCGACGAGCCGCCAGGCTTCGACCGGGCCAATGGGCGGGGCGGAGAGGGTGCCGAGGTAGTAGTGGCCCGTCCGGCGAAGTGCAGTCTTGACTTCGTGGCTCAGCGCCCGCTCGGCGAGCTCTTCCTTGCAAGCCTCCGCCTCCACGACTAGGCCACCGTCATCCCTGCGGTCATCCGGCGCGACGAAGAACGCGATCAGGCACGCCATGTCCACGCCCTCGAACAGGTCGTCGCACGCCACGGTCGCGAACACACCTGCCGCGTCCTTGCGCGAGAGAATCTCACGACGAAACCGGTCGCGGCCACAGACGAACGCTCCAACGCCCTGGGGGGCCAGCAGCGCGAGGCTCATACGCCATACCGCGACCGTGCTGTTCTCCGGGCGCCCCGCACCGTCGGTCCACGTCAGCCCGAACGGCGGGTTCGCGACGATCTGCGGCACCTGGACCCCCAGCTTGCGCAGCATCGGAAACGCACGCTGCGCGTCCCCGGTGATCGCGTGATACTCGCCGGCCTTGACCTGGTCGCTGTCGATCTCCACCCCGAAACGCTTGTCACTCGGCCACGGCGCAAGCAGCGCACCATTGCCGGCGGTGGGGTCGAGCACGGGCAGCCGCCCGAGCGGGTCGATCACGGCCTTGATGAACGCCGCGACCTCCAGGGGCGTGTAGAACTGCTGCAGCCCGCGTGTGTTCCCGAACTGCGTCGTGCCGAGCACGCTGCGCGAGGAGTCGAGCGATTCGTCGGTGAGCGCTCCGCCGAACAGCTTGCCGCCCTTGCCACCCTTGACGGGCTCTGCAACCGCAACCGCTTGAGACATGGCCGTCCCTTTCGCAAAGGGCCCCACCCCGTGTGGGGCCGATGCCGGACGCGCGGCACGCCCAACGGGCGTGCGAAAATCGCGCGGGCATGGCCACACGCGGGAGTTGCGGCTCCCGCACGTTGAGTTGGCGAAGTGCCCGCCGAGCCGAGCCGATGCCTAAGACGGCGGCGCGGATGGAACTCGGCTAACCAGCCGCCGAGCGGGACTTGCTAGGGCTATTCCCCGTGCTCGACGATCGGACTGCGCTTGCGGATCGTCGTACCAGAAGCCCGCGCCGCTGGCGTAGAGACATACTGCTCGCATGCCGCGTCTCGGCGCCCTGTTTGCAGCCTACGAGCCCAAGATCCGTCGTCTGCCACGACGGCGCCCGATCGACGCGCCCGACCTGCTAAGGCCGAGCTTTCGCCTGCAGCGCGACGGGCGGCTTGAGATCTATTACGCGCCGATGGATTGGCTGCGCCCCGGGGCCCGGATCGCGATCGTTGGGATAACCCCCGGTAAGGACACGATGCTGATCGCCTATCAAAGCGCCGCGGACGGTCTCGCGGCCGGACGTACTCCCGCGAGTGTCCTGAACGAGATCAAGTCCAAGGCGTCTTTCAGTGGATTCCGGGGGCTACTCGTGCAGTGGCTTGACTATCTCCGTGTGCACCGCCATCTCGGGCTCTCCAGTGCTGCGGCGCTGTGGACCGCGGAGGGTCAGCGCTACCTGCATCCGACGAGCGCGATCCGCTACCCCGTGTTGATCGGTGGCAAGAACTACAGCGGCAGGAATCCATCGATCGTGCGCCACCCTATCCTGGAGCGCTACGTGCGAGATCTCCTCGCACCGGAGCTCGCGCAGATCCCCGATGCCCTGATCGTCCCGCTCGGTGGTGCCGTCGAGCAGGCCCTCGACCTACTGATCAGCGAGGGTCATATCGACGCGACGCGCTGCTTGCGCGGGTTTCCACACCCGAGCGGCGCCAACGGGCGAAAGACCGCGCAATGGGCGAGCAACAAGGCGACGCTGCGCCGGAAGACCAGCAGCTGGTTCAAGGCTCATCCTGTGAGCTAGACGGCCGTGGGCTCATGAGCACGGTCCTCAACCCGGAGAGGATTTCGACGGGCCGCAGCTCAGGTGAGTGTAGACAGCTCGGCCTCGCGCCGGTTGCGCTCACGCTCTCGTGAGAGCATCCGTTCGAGCATCACGATGGATGCGCCTACCGCATGTCCGAACGAGGTGCCTGCTGGCTGTGTGGTCCAGCTTTTGAGGTGCTCGAGTGCATCCTCGAGGTGCGGCTCATAGGGCCCTGACCATGTGCTGGGGAGCATCGCGTCGACGAGCATCGTCACCGCTTCCTCGTCCAGGTGCTCGGCGAGCACTTCAGCGCGCGCGCGGCACGCCTCCCACGAGATATCGAGGTGTAGGAGCAGATACGCGCGGCGGTTCATGACCGGATCGTCGTACAGGCGGACGATCAGTTCTGTGACCGCTGGCGACCCGGGGTCGATCCAGTTCAGGAGCGTTCTCAGAGCTTCCCCAGCCAACGAGGACATGTCGCTCACTTCGAATCTCTGCAGCGCTTGACTTAGATCCGCGGGCGTTGCGTGCTCGCGAATGCTAGGCGCGAGGGCATCGGGGAGTAGGTCGATCATCCAGTTTTGCTGGCTTGCGTCCTGGAGCCACTCGATCCGCTTCCACACCCACAACATGGCGAGGTCGCCAGTGAGCGGTTCTAGACGCCGGAGCGTCTCGGTGAGGTCGTGGGTGTCCAGGCGCTCGACCTCGGCGGTCCTGACGAGCGCCTGCTTCGCCTCCTTCCCCATCTCTGCGGTCAGCCGCAAGTCGGCGGCCTCGGCGACCATGAGTACCGTGTTCAGCGCGTCGATGTCTGCGAGCTCCCCTGCGATTCGCAGTCCAAGCGCGATCCGCCACTCGCTCGTTGTGCGACCGTACCGGAGACCTGTGAGCACGCCCCGGCGGACAGTCATACTGGGGTCGCTCGCGAGCTCCCGGAAGGTGCGAACCGCAAGCTCGCTGTCGATGTCCCCGACGGCGACTGCGAGCATCGCCCGCGTAGCATCGTCGGCCTTCAGCCATCTCGCGACGATCGTCTGTCCAACTGTGCCGGCAGCGACCAGCTGGTTCATAGCCCTCCCCGTGTCCGTGCGCAGCACCGAGCCGGTGTCGATCAGTTGATCGATGATCTCGACCGCTCGCTTCGGCGTCTGCTGGGCGACATCGGCGAGCACAATGCCCACCGGATAGCTGGAGCTGAGCGTGGTGTTCTGCCCGAACAGCTCGATCGCCTGCTCTCGCCACTCCTCCCACCGCTCGAGGTGTTCACGCCAATCGGCCTCCGATGCTAGACGCTGGGCAACCTGCGTACATCGCTCGCGCTTGGCGCGCTCGTTCTCCTCCCAGGGCACGAGTCGGGGAGCGTCGACGGGCTTCGGGTAGAAGAGGGTGATGTACTCCTCAAGCTCGTCCGTGCGAGTGGGCAGCGGTGGCAAACGCTCAGGGGGGGTTTGCTCTTCGTTATCTGGTGAGCGTGTGGTCCATTCACGGCGCGCAAGCAGGTAAGCCAACGCGGCTGAGCGAGCCGGCAGGGACAGTTCGTTGAAGCTGTCGATCGTGAACTGGTCGAACTCGCTCAGCGCTTTATTCGCCATCGCTCGTGCATCGTTGCTAAGACGGATTCCAAACGCGCCCGCAAAACCCGCGGCGCGCCGGCCGAGCTCGGTGACAGCCTCGATGCTCCGCAACTGTTCGGCTATCTCTAGCCGGAGAAATGTCGAGGTGATGACATCCACACCAACGAGCAGTGCTTCCTCGGTGGCTGGCGTGCCTGGAAGCGCGTAGGAGTGGAGCACGAGCTCGTTCTCTCGCTCGACAAACATCGTTGAGCTCTCGAAAGTGGTGGCCAGGAGCGCTTGGCCAGCGGCCGTCGCGGCACGGAGCTCGCCCGCAGTGCGAGCGCGCCGGGCGTACCCGCGCGTGACGTTTGTCAGGGTTCCCTGAACCGTGGCGAGGATCCAGGCGTCCTGGTTTGAGACCTGGAATGGGACGCGCTGGAAGATCGACATCATCGCTACGCGAGCAGCATCGGCGGTCTTCAGATCAGCTGTAGCGGCCATCAGCCGCAACAGCAACCTCCATCCGGCTGCCACGTCTTTGTTGACTCGCTGGGTTGCTTCAACGAGAGTCTTGCCGGCTTCGCCGCGGAGGAGGTCCGGTTCATGCTCGCAACGCTTGACCAGAGCCTGGAAGTCGTCCAGGACGAGTCCCTCGGCGCCCGGGAGCAGCGCATGGATCAGCTCAGCCGCGAGCTTGAGATCCCCGGAAGCGATGATGGGGGTTATGCGGGCTCGCAGGGCACGCAGCCCCTGATGCTGTCGGTCTAGTTGCCCATCTGGGACCCGGCCGAGTGCGCTGCATAGCTCCTGCAGATGCTGTGGTGCAAACGCGGCCAGGACGTCCCTGTAGTCAAGTACCAGCTGCCAGCGGTCAGTGAAAAACGAGGCGACGAGCACGTGCTCGGCGAGCAGGTCCGGCTTGATCGCGAAGTGGCCTTCTCGCTCGATCAGCAGCCCGAGGTCGGCCAGCTCGGACAACCACCGTCTGATCGCTGGCGCAGGAAAGCCAAGCAGCTCGCCGACCGCCCTGACCGCGTGCTCGTCGTCGCGGTCGATGGACCCGACCGCTGAGACGATCGCCAGCAGCTCCCGGAGTTGACGGGACTCGGCGGCTCGATCGGTGATCGTGCTCAGCAAGCCGCTCACGTGCTGGGCGAATATCTCCGCGTGGCTGAGCTCGGCGATAGATACCCCGTCCCGGGCAAGGGTTGCGGCGAGCATGGCGATCTGCGGGTTGCCCTCCGCGAGGCCGACGATCGCGCGCACCATACCGTCGTAGCTGAGACTGAACGGAGGACTCTTGACGAGCTTGGTGATGTCAGGATCGCCCAGGCGTCGCACCGCGAGGTAGTCGCTTTCACTTAGCTGACCGATCCAGACGATGCCGGCTGCCTGCTCGACGGCCTCCACCCGCATTGGCCGTACAACGAAGACGACCTTCGGCCGGGGCTGGCGGCGCTCGAGCAGACCGAGCACCCGCTTGAGGTCCATGCGCCGGTGCGCGTTGTCGATCACCACCACCATCTCCTTGTTGCCGCTGAGCTCTCCGAGTGCTTGGGGACTACAGGCCGTGGCCTCGTCGAGGAACCTCCACACTTGACCCTGCTTGGCGTCCTCGGCGAGGTCGAGCACTAGCCTGGTCTTTCCAATCCCACCGGGCCCGGTGAGCACCACAGCCGGCCGTGACTTAAGGCTCTCAAGGAGCCGGCTTGCCAGCTCGTCCGAGCCGACACGCGTGACGTCGAGTCCAAGGCTCGCCGGCCGCGCGTTGAGCAGCTGGCGATATTCGTGAGGCTCGAGGAAGACTCGTGGCCGGGGCGAAGCAAGCCCGAGTATCTCCGATCTGAGATGCAGATGGTCGGGATGCAGAAGCTTCGTGACAAGCCACCGCTGGCCTAGCACGCGCAGTGTGATCCCTTCGTTGCCCGCCCACTGCTCAAGTCGCTCCTCCGCCGCCCGCGTCGTCTTGCGGTTAGTGATCGCGTAGACGAACCTTGGCCGATGGCCGAAGTCAAGGATTCGCCGCACCTCCCGTCTCATCTTGCGGGTCCACTCCTTCTCTAGTGAGATCGAGTACACCGAGCCATCGTCGAGTACGAGGTCGCCAGCGGCGTCGCGGGCGCGGTCTCCGACGCCACCGAGCGGACGCACGGAGGGGTCGATGTCATACAGAAGCACTTGCACGAGCCGCTCGAAGTCCTCGGCTCCCGTCATCTCCTCAAGCTGGCGCTCGGTGGCTCGCCAGGCGTGCTCCTGGTCGGGCGCTATCTGCTCTCGTGCCTCCACGCCCGCGAGTTGCCGCTGGGATTCGACCACCGCGTAAACCTGCTGGCGACTCAGGCCGAGAAAATCGGCGACCACCGAGGGACTGTCGCCGGCTACAACTGCCTGGGCGATGAAGCGATCGCGCGTGCCTACGTCCTGGCCAGCCTCCAGTGCGAGCGCGAGCGCAGTCGATGGAGCGGGCGGGGTACCCTGCTCGTGTGCCTTGCGTGTGTTGTCCGCCGCGGCTTGGCTCATATGACACCGAACGTGCGCAGCGCGCAGAGAACGCTGATGAGCGCCAGCCCGCCGTTGAAGCTGCGCATGCCCCAACGCGACAGCCGGTCACGCCGCTCCTGCCGCAGGACGGCCGTCACCTCAGCGACGATTTGAGCTCGATCGTTTTTTGTCACGGCAGCGCCTAGAGCGTCGTGTGTACCCCGTCAGGAGCAGCTTACAGCATGCACATCACCGGCGGCTCGGTGTCGTACGTGGCGCGCTTCTCGCGAGGCGGACCCAACGCCAGCGCCCGACGGTCTCATTCGCCGCCGGGGTGCACTCCGCGACGGCTTAGGTGCCACTGGACGGCCCAGAGACCGTCCAGGCCGCCCAGTGCTTGGGACTCTCATGCTGGTGGTCGGCTCGGGTCTGGCGTATCGCCTCCTGAAGGGGCTGTCCTGAGGCGAGGTGCGTGTAGAGGGTCTGCATGATGCGGGCGGTGGCCTCGTCGCCCACAGGCCAGAGTGCGGAGATCACCTGACGCACGCCGGCGATGTGCAGGGCGTGGGTGAGGCCGATGAGCCCCTCGCCGTGGCGCATGTCCCCGGCGGCTGTCGAGCATGCCGAGAGGATCACGGTGTCGCAGGCCACAGCGAGGTCCTCGATCTCCCATGCTTCGAGCCGGTCGTCTGTGAATTGCATGCTGGTGCTATCCGTTTCGCGAGGTGGGGCGAGCAGCAGCGCGCTGTGGGAGGCGTCCTCCTGGTCGAGGATGCCGTGGCAGGCGATGTGCGCACGCCGATGGTGCGGCAACTGCTCCACCAGGCGCGCCTCGGTGGCGTCCTCGCCGTGAAGCACGGTCGTGTCGTCCACCAGTTGTGCGAGGGCGGTAATCTCTTTCGCTGTCCCGTCGAGGCTGCGAAGGCGGGCGTCGGAGATCTGCTCTGCGGTGTAGGTGGGGTCGCCGAGCGCGAGCAGGTCGCGCGCGGGGTGCAGCTCGTTGTTGTGGCGGGCGAGCGAGAACCAGCTGGTCAGCGACTGGGCGTGCGCGAGGTTGCGGGCGATCCCGAGTGGCTGGCTGTGCTGCTCGTCTTCGAGCAGCGCCCACGGCAGGCGGTACAGCGGCCCATCTGCGATGACGATCACGTCCATTGCAACGTCGGGGAGGTCCTCGAGCAGCGCGGCGGAGAGCAAGCCGATGGTGCGCTCGGGCGGTGTCCTGCCGCTCGCGGCAGCGTTCGCGATGTCGCGCACGGGTCCATCGAGCTGGGCGGGCACGTCGGCGATCTCGCGAACGGTGATGGTGGACGCGGTGATGGTGAGGATCGCGCTGAGCATCGGTGTGACGACGCATTGGAGGATCGCCTGGGTGTCGCTGAGCTGTCCCTGGATTGCCGAGCAGTCCAGAAGCTCCTCGTCGCTGATACGCCCTTCGCGGGCGAGCTCTGACTCGGCGGTCAAGAGGCGTTGGCGTGCGCCCACCTCGAGGCGCATCAGGTCTTCTTCGCCGAGCGGAGTGGCGGCACCCATCGCGAGCTGTGTCCGTAGCGCGTGGAGTTGCTGCTGAGCGCGACGCGCTTCGGCGCGGATCGCGAGGAATGCTCGCGCCCTGGGGTCGTTCTCGGGCGGCGTGAGGCGTCCGGCACCGAGCGTGTCGAGCAGGCGCCGGGCGCGTCGCTGCTCAAGCAGGTCCACGAGCCGGCGGCGGTCAGAGCTGAGGTTGCGTCTAATCAGGCAGAACGCGAGCGCGTCGTGGGCGGCCGCGGTGACCCGGGCGATCTGCTCGCGGGCTGTACCGGGTGCGCTGTGGCCACGTAGCTGCTCTGCGGAGCTGACCGCGACTTGCGCCTCCCGCACGGCGCCATCGAGGTCATCGAGTGCGACAAGGATCGCCGCGAGAGTCCTTCCGGTGTCGATTGCGTCACGGGAGACCGGGGCGAAGGAGCGGATCATTCCGGCAGCATCGGCGAGTCGTGCAGCTGCGGCGGGCAGGTCGCCGTCGGCGAGGTCGAGTTCAGCGTGTTGGCGTACGCATCGTGCGTGCAACTCGCCGCGGGGGGCGAGCTGGCGGGCGATCGTCTCGGCTTCGTGGATTCGTTTGTGGGACTGTTTGGGATCGTGCCGGGAGGCGTAGAGTCGGCTGAGGGCGAGTAGCGCGGTAGCCTCGGTCCCTCGTTGCCCGGTCTGGCGGAGTAGCTCGAGCGCTTTTGCGAGCTGCGTGATCGCGGCGTCGGGCTGGTCGTCGTCCTTGAGCGCCCCGGCGAGGTTGACGAGGAGGTGCCCACGCTGGGGGCTGTCTGGGCAGTGCGCGTCCAGGACGTCCAGGGCCTCTTCGTAGGCGATGAGCGCCCTCTTGTTGTCTCCGTTGTGGGATGCGAGCGCGCCGATATTGCTGAGGGTGCTGGCGAGCAGGTCGCCGGGGTGCTCGCGGAGGTGTTCGATGGCCATGCCGTATGCCTGCGCGGCGAGGTTGAGCTTCCCCTGCCCGCGCAGGATCTGGCCGGTGGTGTTCAGCACCGCGCCCCTAGCCTCTGTGTCGTCGAGTTCTCCGCCGGGCGGCCCGAGGACCGCCATCGCGCGGCCGCACGCGGCGAGCGCCTCGTCGAGCTCGCCGAGATGCATCAACGCCGCGGCGCGGCCATGATAGGCCCTGCAGGGCATCACGCCTAGCAACAGACCTTGGTCCTTGAACGTCGTCAGCACCTCGTCGAATCCGGCGAGGGCCTGCTTGTAGTTCCCCTCATGCTGCCTGTCGTGCGCAACAGCGAACGTGTCCATCGCGTCGATCAGCGGTTTCGGAAGGGCTGGCATGCACTTGTGAGTTTGACCGGGGTGCGCACCGATGCCACGTCAAACCAGCTGTCTACCGATCTTGAGGCGCCTCAACGGCCGCCAAGTGCCGCCGCGACTCGGCACCCGCGCCGGGAATCACCGAGTCGTCGGGGGCCGGGAGCGGGATGTTGCCTTCGGCGAAGATGCGTTCGACCTCGTGCAGCCACTTGGCGGGTATCTCCTCCTCGAGGCGCTCAAGGAACGAGGCGGTCGACGCCGCGCGGATCGGCGTGACGTTCTCGGGCAGGCTCTCGGGGTCTAGTGCTCGCGTGATCTGGTTCGCAAGCTCGGGTCTCGGCGCGTATGCCATGTACTGTTCGGTTGTGTTCAGGCGTGCGTGGCGCATGAGCCCTTGGATTGTTCGCACGTCGACACCCTTCGCGGCGAGGCTTGTACCGAAGGAGTGGCGGAGGTTGTACATCTTGATCGGCTTCAGTCCAGCCTCTTGGCACGCGAGCTTGAAGGCGGCTCGAAGGGGCTTGTCGCGAACTGGCCGGCCGGGCTCCAGCTGGCTGATGAACACGAAGTCCTCGTCGCTGGTGGCGTATCCCCGCTGCTTGAGCTTGAGTAGGGCGCGGGCGAGGCGCGGGGTCATGGGAATCGCCTCGCAGTCGGAGGTCTTGGGAGTGTCGAGCTGGCCAAGCACCCAGTTGTCGTAGGGGCGTAGGACAAGGGCGTTGAAGTCGACGGCGCCCCACCGGAGACCCAGGGCCTCGCCGGAGAGGCGGAGGCCGGCGTGGGCGCCGCACAGCCAGAACGCTTCCTCGAAGACCCGTGGAGCGTGTTTGAGCAGGCGGTCGATCTCGCTGGGGTCGTAGAAGTCGTCGCGGCGGAGCACGCGCTCGCGCTGCTCGCGCTTGCTTCTCCGCTTGACCTCGACGAGCGGGTTCGCGGGTATCCAGCGCTGGCGTACTGCGTAGTTGAGGCACGCTGAGAAGATGTCTCGGTACTCGTTGCGGGTTTGCGCGGCCGCCGGCGCGACGAGCATCCACAGGCGTTTCTTGCGGCGAGCCACGATCCAACCGTCGGCTTCGAGTTCCTTCGCTTTCGCGTAGGTGACCGACTTGGGGCGCTGGGCGTTGAGCGGGACGACGCGGTAGGCGCCGCGGCGCAGGTGGTGCCAGGTTCCCGGCAGCTCGTCGGCGATGCGGACTGCCTCGTCCTTGGTGGCGATCTCGACGGGCAGACTGTCGTGCGGCTGAGCGGTCCAGCGTTCTACCTCGACCAGCTCGACGTTCTTACCCTCGGCGCGCGCCCTCGTGGCGGTCTTCTCGCTGATGACCTTGTAGGAGGGGAAGTCGTCGAAGTAGCCGCGCAGGCGTCCGTCGAGGAAGTCTTGAAGTGGTGTCTCTGTGCCGAGGTCTCGATATAGGCGCTCGAACATGACCTCGTAGCCGGTGAGCGTGGTGCGCTTCAGGTCTTTGTCTCGGTGGCGCTCGGCGACCCAGCCCTGGGTCGCATCGAAAAGCGTGTGGAGCTGGCTGGCTTCGTCGCGCTGCTCGATGTCGCCGGCCAGCTCGCTGAGGATGGCGTCGAGCTGTTCCTGGGCGTCTTTCGGCGTGAGGTGCTCGGGGGTGGGGCGGGGGCCGTCGCCGGCGCGCCAGATGATCGCGCCGCGGGCGCTTCGGCGCCCGGAGTCGCGCACGTGTGCGGGGCCAAGGCTCTTGGCCCCGCGCACGCCGTCTGCATCGCGCCACACAGCGCGGTAGACGCGCTGTCCGTTCTTGCCTTCCTGTGTGACTTGGAGATGCCCCGTGGGGCTGCTGTGTCTGCTCATGCTGCTTATGACCCCCTAGCGCTCGAACCGGCCAACGAATTGCGTCGGAGGTGCTGGCGACATCGTTCCCCAGCCGTTCCCTAGAGGGCGCAGCGAGGGCGCCGTAAGGGCCGGAAAGTGGGGCTAATACCGCCGAAAGTGGGCCAAGCAGAGCCTAAACCGCGGACTCATAATCGGTAGGTCGCTGGTTCGAGTCCAGCCGGGCCCATGGTGGGATCGGGCATTGTAGAGCCAAATGTCGTCGGTATCGTGCGGCTCAGTCCAGTCGGTGGGGGATCGGTTGGGCGGCCCGACACGATGCCTCCTCGTCGTCCCAGGTGGGCCTCTGGGGAAGCTCGTCCGAGGCGCCCGCTTTTCGCAAGGCGAAAGCCGGAGGCTTCCGCGAGGCCTCACGCGCCAGTGCATGAGGGAGGCCACAACGACCCGCGGTAGGACGAGAAGCTCGTGCGGGAGCCGATCCGATTTAATGAGGGCGGGGCCGTCGGATCACACGTGGTGGCCTATAGCTGTGCCGTGGAACGAGATGGAATCCCCGATCATCTCGGTATCGCGGTAGACCCCGTGCGTAAGCGGGGTATGAGTCCCAACCAGTGGAGGTGGCAGATGGCCGAGCTCAGACCGCCGGCAGAGGGAATTGTGCTGACCCACTTCATCGTCTCGGACGACGTCGAGCGCTCTCGGCGCTTCTACACCGAGGTGCTCGGTGGCACCTTGGAACGCTCCGGAGAACCGACCAATGTTGCGCTCGCCAACAGCTGGATCGTCATCAATCGGGGCGGGGGCCCGACCGACGACAAGCCCGCGGTCACCCTGGAGACGCCACGCGACCTCGACCGGGTCAGCAGCTTCCTCAATATCCGGGTCAAAGACATCGAGGCCGTGTACGCCGAATGGAGCGCCCGTGGTGCTCGATTTCTGACGCCGCCGAAGCGGCACCAGTACGAGATCCGTTGCTACATCCGCGATCCCGACGGTCATCTGATCGAGGTGGGGCAAACCACGGACCCTGAGGGTGACTGGACCCCCCCTCAGTGGCTGTCGAGTACGGCCGGCGGGGAGCCCGAGTGAATGCCGAGATCACCAGCGAGATCCGTCACGTCGACGGTGGACGGTCCCCCGGACACTGAGATCGCCGTCGTTAGTACCGTGACGTTGACGAGGTTTCGGTCATGACCACCGCGATCATCGGCACTGGGGGGATCGGATCGGTCATCGCCCGCCAGCTCGCCTCAGGCGGCGAGAGCCTGCGGCTCTCGAGCGCCGACAAGGAGTCGGCACGAATGCTGGCTGCAGAGCTCGGTCGAGCTGCGGTCGTCGCCGTCGACAACCGCGACGCGCTGCAGGGCGCCGATGCCGTCGTCCTCGCGCTGCGGTTTTCCGTGCTGAAGGGCGTCATAGACGAAATTGCCGACCCGCTAACCGACAAGCTCGTGGTCGTTCCGAGCAACCCGCTCGGCATCGACGCACAAGGTAATGTCTCGCGTCTACTGCCGAAAGGGCAATCCTCTGGCGAGGTTGTAGCCGGGTGGTTGCCGGCGGGTGCGCGCTTGGCCATGGCGTTTGGAACCCTGTCGGCCGATCTCTTCGAGTCCTCTGGCAACCTGTCACCGGAGCCGGCGGTCCTCTTCTACGCGACCGACGACGACCGTGCTGACGAGCAAGTCGAGCGGCTGATCCGAACGGCCGGCTTCGAACCGATGAAGGTCGGCGGGATCGAACAGTCGGGTCGACTCGAGGTGGGCGGCGACCTTCACGATCTCGTAGTCGGCCCCGCAGAGGCGCGGTCATTGATCGGTGGGGACTGATCGCTTGGCCCAAGGCAAGCAGAATCGATGAACGGACTGCTGCAGGTCGGCAGCGCATCCGCCGTGCCGACAGACTGATCACGCTTCGTGGGGTAGCTCAAGCGGCTGAACGTGGGAGACCAGACGGCCGTCCACGAACGCGTGCACCGCAAAGCCGGGCGGCTGATCGCTCACAGCGAAGGGCAGGTCGTCGCGTGCACGCAAGTCCAGGCGCAGGACCGAGTTCGTGCTCGGGCAGATGAGCAGCGGGCGTCCGGCGAAGGCGGTTGTCATCGTGGTGTGCACATGCCCGCAGGTGATCGCGCGCACCTGCGGATGGCCCCCCAGCAGCGCCTCCAGCGCGACCCGATCCTCGCCGGCCAGCGCGATCGCGTCCATCGAGCGCACGCCTGTGAGTACCGGAGGATGATGCAGCGCCAACAGTGTGGGCGTGTCGGGCTGTTGGGCGAGCGTCTCATCCAGCCAGCCCATCTGCTCGTCGCCCAGCGCGCCGCCCTCGTCACCCGGGCGCGTGGTGTCACAGCCCACCAGGCGCAGCGGCCCGCAGCTCGCCGCGAAGCACACCGCGGCGCCGGCGGGCGCCGGGCCGGGCCCGAAGTGGGCGCGTAGCAGGTCGCGATCGTCATGGTTGCCGGGGATCGCATGCAGCGGGAGCGCCAGGGGTGCGAGCAGCTCGTGCGCCAATTCATAAGCGGCGCTCGACGGCGCGTCCGCGAGATCCCCACTCAAGAGCACGGCGTGAGGCCGCGGCGCCAGCGCGGCGACCTGGCGCACCGCGTGCGCCAAGCGCCCAGCCGGTCCCCTCCCATCCTCACCGGGGCGCAGATGCAGATCGCTGAGCTGGACGAGCATCGCTTGCGATCGGTCAGAGCCGCCGCTCTGTCGCCTCGTCGGCGATGCCGTCGAAGTACTGATCCAGCACCTGCCTGAACAGTGGCTCATACGGCGCCGCATGGACGAACAGCGTCATCGAGGAGCGCAACTTCATGGCGTCTACGTTGCCGAGGATCTCGCTCGCGCTCGACCCTACGAGCTGCATGAGCGCGCGCGTGCATTCGAGCAGGCGTGGACCGAGAACGGGATGGACGAGGTAGGCGCTTGCCTCGGCCGGCGAAGAGATGGCGTAGGTCATCGCCATCGGGCTATGGCCGAGCCCGGCGATCTGCGGGAAGACGAACCACATCCAGTGGCTGGTCTTGCGGCCGGCACGCAGCTCAGACAGCGCCCGCTCATAGGCGTGCGCCTCGTCCTGGGCGTCGGTGAAGCGCTGTAGCTGAAAAGGGTCGTCGGCCATGGTTCGCGCGCGCGGGGGCTTGCGTGTGGGGGCATCCAGGATGCCGCGATCGATGCCCCGGCGCAATCACATCTCGCGTGCGCTCAGCTCACCGATGACGTGTGGATGTCAATCGCGCTCGGTAGCCTGAGCGATCCGGTCAAGCAGGTCTGCCAGCGGGCCTGGTAGGGAGAACATGGCCCAGTGGCCGGTCGGGAGATCGTGCAGCTCCCAGTCGTTGTCGGCAAAGGTCGCCGCGCGCGGGTCGCCACGGGCGATCAGCTCGCGCACGCCCGCCACGTCGATGCCACCGGCAGTGCAGAAGATCGCCGCTCGGCGAACACCGGGAGGCCTGCCGTGGGCAAGGCGCACGGGCGAGGTCATGGTCGCGTAGGGCTGGGGGGTGGCGCGCTGTGCGATCAGCTGCAGGTGCTCGTCGCGCAAGCCACTGGCGCTTCCAAACGTGCCCGCGACGATGGTCTGGCGGTCGGGCACCGGCCAACTCCAGCCCTCCCCGCGCTCCTGGACTGCGCTTCGTTGCAGCTCTCGCTGCTGGGGCGATTGCACGTCGACGATCGCGGTGGCGTCGGGCAGGGGAGAGGTGTCGAGGTAGACGACCGCGTCTAGGCGCTGTGGCCTGCGGTCGGCGACGGCCGTGACCACCGTGCCCGCGTAGCTATGCCCGACGAGCACAGCATCGTGCAGCGCCTCGTAGTCCAGCAGGTTGACCACGTCTGCGACGTGCGTCTCCAGGTCGACGTCCGGATGCGCCAGGTGCACCCGCTCGCCCAGCCCGGTCAGCGTCACCGGGTAAACCTCGTGTCCCAGTGCGCGCAACCGCGCGGCGACATCCGCCCACGCCCAGCCGCCAAGGCATGCCCCGGCCACCAGCACGATCGGCCGTGGTCCGGCGCCGCCGCGCGACGGACGCT
>DATNLQ010000055.1:0-16075 GCA_035602785.1 Solirubrobacteraceae bacterium | reverse complement strand
CGCTGGTGATCTCCCGCAACTGCACCCTGGCGGCCATAACCCCTCCCGGTCGAGTAGCGATCTCGATCACAGGACTTCGCCGCCAGCACCATCACCCCTGGTTATCCAAACCGGCAAACGTTGCCGGGGAACCCACTAGCCAAGAGGCGCAGATCCTTGAGCGGGCTCTCTGCCCAAGGGCGCTTTTCGATGACGACTACGAGACGTTCATCAAGGAGCGGAGTCAGGTTCTTGCCATTGCGGCTCAAACGCTGATTGGCCCGCGGGTGCTGGCGCCATCTTCCTAGAACTGGGGCCGCGTCCGTCAAACTCACTACGGCTTGCTAGGTCGCACAAGCAGCAATGCCGGACGTGTTGCTGATAGATGGGTGGCCCAGTCGGCCGAGTTGCGAGGATGACCGAGCGGTCCTTGCGGCCGAGGTGTGGTCGGGACGCATCCTGATTTGCGAACGCAGAAGGACTGCAGACCACCCAACATCAAGCGTCATAACGAGGGATTGACGACGTAGACGCTCGTCGGGCTCGCGCGCCCCAAAGTGCCGTCCGGTTAGGGCGATTGCCTGAGCTCAGCTCGAGAGTGTCGAAGCTGCCCGCTCAAGGTCGCCGCGGTCAACGACGCGCTCGACGAGAAAGCCCGCCTTCTCTGAGGCAGCCAGAGCTCGTAGCTCGCTGCGCGTGAGCGGTCGATAAAGGACGCGGTACTCGCCGCGACGGAGCCGCAGCCAAGGCGGTCGTCCCGTCAGAGCCTTGATGTCGAGGTTCCGAGGCTGCGGCTCGGCGGCGAGGTCGTTCTCGAGTAGGTCGAGCAGTCGGCGTCGGCTCTTGTGATCGATGCGTCGCAGGTCGCGCAGCGCGCGCTTGGAAAGCTCAACGCGATACATCCAGATCGAGCCCGACCGGCTCTAACGCTGGCTTGTCGGCTCGTCTGCTTCGAGCTGCGCTCGCGTGTCTGCAAGCGACACCGTTTCCCCGGCCGCCAGCTCGGCGTCCGCGGCCGCCATGCCATCAACGAACTGAGGGGCGTGGGCAAGCACGAAGTCCTCGAACTCCTCGGAGTCAACGGGGAGCATGTAGACGACTGGACGCCCACGGCGGGTCACCAGCGCCGGCTCCTTCTTCTGCTCGATGTCGTTGATGATCGAGCTTGCGTGTCTGGCAAGCTCACGAACGCCGATCGTGCTCATCGTCACGCTCCTAAGAGGTACATATCAATGTACGTACAGCGTAGCAGCTCCTCCATCGGGGACGCTACGTCCCAGCCGCCTGTGCCCGCGGCCCCGCCATGCCCGTCGACCACAGCGCGAAAGCCAATACCGCCAGGCCCGTCAGCGCGTCCGTGAAAAGGGTCGCGTAGAAGAACGTCGGGATTTTCGGGTTGCCGTAGATGAAGTGGCCCAGCGTCACAAGTCCCGTCACCGAGTACACCGCCAGGCACACGCGCGCCTCCTGCAGGCGGCCTTCGCGGTATCTGCGGTAGCCCATCAGGCCGATCCACGTCAACAGCGGCCAGCTGACCACGATCGCCACGCGCGTCAGCGTGTACAGGTCCTTCGGGCCCGGATAGTGGCTCACGTCAACGAAGTTGTGGGTGTAGTGGATCGCCGTCGACAGCATCTCCGCCGCCAGGATCGCCTTCAGCACCGTCTCGCTGCGTCGCTGCGTCTCGCTTCTCATGAGACCTCCCTGCAGATACTTGATAGATCGTTCTAGAGGCGATAGTCTGCCAGATGGGCGCGCGGGGTGCAAGCGCCACAGTCCCCGCCTCCAGCCGCCTTCGCACACCCGCCGACAACACAACTCATAATCAAAAAACACATGCCCAGCGACACCAGAGACCGCATCCTCGACACCACAGCCGAGCTGTTTCGCCGCCAGGGCTACACCGGCACCGGCATGAAGCAGATCGCCGCCGACGCCGCCGCCCCCTTCGGCTCGCTCTACCACTTCTTCCCCGGCGGCAAGGAGCACCTCGGCTGCGAGGTCATCCGCACCTCCGGACGGTTCTACATGCAGCTCTTCGCCGCCCTCGCCATGCCCGCTCCCGACGTGATCACCGCCGTGCGCGACTTCTTCACCGGCGCCGCCCAGACGCTCGAAGACACCCACTACGAGGACGCCTGCCCCATCGCCACCGTCGCCCTCGAGGTCGCCTCCACCAACGAGCCCCTGCGCGAGGCCACCGCCGAGGTCTTCGCCGAATGGATCGACGGCGCCACCGAGTACTTCGTCCTCGCCCGTATTCCGCGCCCACGCGCGCGCGAGCTCGCCTTCTCCATGCTCTGCCTGCTCGAGGGCGCCTTCATCTTCAGCCGCGCCATGCGCTCCACCGAGTCGCTGCACGTCGCCGGCGCCACCGCCGTCCAGGACGTGCGCAAAGCGCTCCAGGACGCAGGGTCAGACGGGGTCATCACGATCGCCCACGCCACCGCCGCCGGGCATGCACGTGCCCTTCCGCCCGCCGGTGCCGACGGGCACGTACAGGCCGATGGTGCTGCCGCGTCGTAAGGGCTCGCGTCGCGTCGGCCCCAGGCCCGCCGTCTCGCTCGCGCTGTCCATCTTCGCCGCCGTCGTCGCGCTCGGGTCGATGGCCACGCTCGCCATCGGCCAACGCGTCCACGGCTGGGTGCACTGGCTGTGCTCCCCAGGTGTCCTGCGCTCCGCCGCCCACAGCGTGCGCGCCAGCGGGATCGGCGCCAAGGCGCTCACCGCCCTCGAGATCCACTGGCCGCACTTCCTGCCCGCCCTGCTCGCCCTCGCCACGCTCGTCTACCTGTCGCGCGCCAACGCGCGCTATCGCGCCCAGGAGGCTGAGCGCAGCCGACGCGAACGCAGAGCGCGTAGGCGACTGCTCAAGCGCTCAGCGCGAACAGCGGCCAGCGGCCCGGCACGCCCTTGAGCTCGCGAAAGCCACGTTCCTGGAAGGAGAACGGGCCGCCCACAACCGTTCCGAACACCGTGCCCGACACCAGCACCTCGCCGGGGCGCGCCAGAGCGCTGACGCGCGATGCGATGTGAACGGCCATGCCGCCCACGTCCTCGCCGATCAGCTCGCACTCGCCCGTGTGCATGCCCACGCGGACCTCCAGCCCCAGCTCGTGCGCCCCCGCGCTGATCGCCAGCGCGCAGCGCAGCGCGCGCGAGGGTGGGCCGTCGAAGGTGGCCAGGAAGCCGTCGCCCACCGTCTTCACCTCGCGGCCGTCGAAGCGGGCCAGATCCTTGCGCACCTGCTCGTCGTGGCGCGCCAGCAGATCGCGCCAGCGCCCGTCGCCCAGCTCGGCCGCCAGCGCGGTCGCGTCCACGATGTCGGTGAACATCACCGTCAACAGCGCACGCACGAGCTCGCCGCCCCTGCGTGCGCCCGTCAGGAACTCCTCGATCTCCTCCACGATCGCGTCGCTGTCGCCCACGAACGGAAACGAGTCGATTCCCTCCAGCTCCACATAGCGGGCGCCCGGGATGTTCTCCGCGAGGTAGCGCGAGTGGCGCACGTCCCATACCAGCTCCTTGGGGCGGTGCATGACCAGGGTCGGCACGCGGATGCGCGGTAGCGCCTCGCGCACGTCCGCGTCGACCATCGCCCGGGAGATGATCCTCGCCTCGCCCGGGCTCGCCGCCAGGCGCTGCATGCGCGCAAACCACGCCACCAGCGACCGGTCCTCCGCCATCGACGGCGCCCACGCGCTCATCGCCTCGCTGTCGCCCTCACCCCACTTGGCGATGTTGCGCTCGCTGAGCTCCTCGCGTTGCTCGCGCGTCATCGCCCAGTGGTAGTCCGGCGCCCACGACGTGCGAGCGATCGACGCGTACATGATCAGCGCTCCCACCCGCTCGGGGTGATCGGCCGCCAGCAGCGCCCCGACCAGGCCTCCCTGGGCGTAGGTCAGCAGCGCCACGCGTTCGCTGCCAGCCGCGTCCAGCACCGCCAGCGCGTCGCGCGCCTCGCGCTGCACCGTGTAGTCGTCGAGCACCCGCTCCGACAAGCCCGTACCGCGGCTGTCATACATGATCAGCCGCCCGAAGCTCGTCAACCGCTCCAGGAAGCGGCGATTGGCCGGCGCCTCCCACAGCTGCTCGATCTGGGTGATCCAACCCGTCAGGAAGAGCATGTCCAATCCGCCCTGCCCCGCCACCTGGTAGGCGATGCTCGCCTCGCCGCTGCGCGCGTAGCGGGTGGTGGGGATCATCACGCGTCTTCGATTAGCGCGCGAAACGGCGCTGAGGGCTCGACCGTCGCGCCCGCCGCGTGAACGCGGTCGGCCAGCCACAGATCGGAGGTGACCACCCGCACCGCTCCAGGCTGCGAGTCGGCGTGCAGCAAGCGCACGATCTCGTCGTCGCCCGAGTCACGGCGCGGGCGCGGTGCATGCGCCACCACGATCACCGTCGAGCGGATCGGCGGTGACGGTGGCTGCTCAAAGACCACCGTCACGTCCTCGCCGTTCGCCGCCGCCCAGCACTCGAGCAGGCCCACCAGACGGGTCATCGCCGCATGCCTGTCCTTCCACCACGCGTCAGGGCGCGTTCCGATCACGTTCATCCCGTCCACGAGCCAGCGCATTGCGAGCAAGAGCCTAGCCCCGGCTGCCACGGCCGCGCGCAGCGACGCGCCTGCCGGCAGGCCGCGCGCCGCCCGGCACGATCGCCGCGATCTGCTGGAGTTCGTAAGTGCAATGCGCCTCGAGGGCATCCATACGGGCGACATCGTCGAGGTCGACCACAAAGGCCGTCGCTTTCACGCCGTCGTCACCGGGCAGGCGCCCGGTGGCCTGGCCCTGCGCCCGACCGACCCGCGCGTCAACTACTACAGCTGCCGCAGCCGCGAGGTCATAAACCACTGGGCAAAGCGCGGCAGGCCGCGCCAGACCAGCGAGCCGCTGCTGCCGTCCCCCCGTCAACTACAGATCGATCTCGCCCCCGACCCGCAGCTCGACCTGTAGGTTCCAGGTTGTCGGTACTCTCCCGGCGACTGGAAACAGACGCGTCGCCCCGTGTCGCGCGGGAGACGCACGGACGCGAAGGAACGGCTCCGATGAACACACAATCGTGCCGGTCGAGCCCGGCCTCGGACCGCGGGCTCCAGAGGACGATCGTCCTGCAGTTGCTGCGCAAGGATCATCCGCGCAGGTGGTCGCACACAGAGCTCGCCGCCGAGCTGGGCGCCGACGAGGGCGTCCTGGCGGCCGCGCTGCAAGCGTTGGGCGCCGACGGCGTGCTGCACGAGGGCGGAGGGGAGGTGTGGGCGTCGCGCGCAGCGCTGCGCCTGGACGAGCTTGCGCTCCTGGCGATATAGGGTCTGTGGCGTGAGCGAGCGCGTGCTGATCCTCTCCTGGGAGTACCCGCCCGTGATCGAGGGAGGCCTCGCCAGGCACGTGCGCAAGCTCGCCGAGGCGCTCTCGCGCCAGGGGGTGGCCGTCGACGTACTCACCCGCGGGGTCGAGCATGCAGCCGACGTCGAGCTGGCCGGCCCCGAACAGACGGGCGGCGTGAACATCTACCGCGTGCGCGAGCCCGGCTGGCCACGCGACCTTGACCGCTTCGTCGCGTGGGTGCGCCAGATGAACGACGACATGCTCGCCGCCGGCGAAGCGCTGGCCCAGATGCGCTCGTATGACCTCGTGCACGGCCACGACTGGCTGGTCGCGCACGCCTCCGCCGCGCTGGCCGACCGCCTGGCCGTGCCCTACGTCACCACCATCCACGCCACCGAGCACGGGCGCCACCAGGGCTGGGTCCAGGATCAGCCCCAGGCGCACATCCACGCGGTCGAGCGATGGATGTCCCAACGCGCGGACGCGCTGATCGTCTGCTCCTACTACATGCGCGAGCACGTCGCCGACATCTTCGACATCGACGAGCAGCGGGTGACCGTCATACCCAACGGGGTCGACCCCAGCGAACTGCGCCCGTCAGGCGATCTCGCCGCGCTGCGGCGCGAGTTCGCAGCGCCGCACGAGAAGCTCGTGCTGCTCGTCGGGCGACTGGTCTACGAGAAGGGCTTCCAGCTGGCGCTCGACGCGCTGCCCGTTGTCATCGAGCGGGTCGGCGACGTGCGCTTCTTGGTCGCCGGCAGCGGCACGCACGAGGGCGAGCTCAAGGCGCAGGCGCAGCGCCTCGGGCTGACCGATCACGGCACGTTCCTCGGCTGGATCGGCGATGACGTGCTGCACTCGCTCTACCGGATCGCCGACCTGTGCGTGGTTCCCTCCATCTATGAGCCATTCGGGCTGGTCGCGCTGGAGGCGATGGCGTCGGGCTGCCCGTGCATCGTCGCCGACACCGGCGGGCTGCGCGAGGTCGTGCCGGTGGGCGAGCGCGTCGGCCTGCGCTTCAACGGCGGCGACGCCGAGCATCTCGGCGTGATGGTCGAACGCCTGCTCGTCGACGGCCAGCTGCGCGATCGACTCGTCACCGAGGCCTCCGAGCACGTGCTGCGCTTTGACTGGGATGACATCGCCGGGCGCACGCGCGGCGTCTACGATGCGTTGGCCAAGCTGTTGACAGGAGAGGGAGCGAGGAGAGGATGACGATGGGCGCAGAGATGACCACGCAGGCCGCCGGCCAACCGTCGGGGACGTTCTTGGCGGGGCTGATGCAAGACGACTTCCCGCTCACGCTCAACCACATCCGGCAAAGGCTTGCAAGCTGCAACCACGGCGCCGAGGTCGTCACCCTGAGCGCCGACGGGACCTCGGTGACACGGGCCACGCACGCCGAGGTCTCCGAGCGCGTCGATCGCCTCGCCCGGGCGCTGCAGGGGCTTGGCATCGAGCAGGGCGACAGGGTGGCGACGTTCGCCTGGAACAACCAGCGCCACTACGAGCTGTACTTCGCCGTCCCCTGCATTGGCGCGGTGCTGCACACGCTCAACATCCGGCTGTTCGAGGAGCAGATCACCTACATCGTCAACCACGCCCAGGACAAGGTCATCTTCGTCGACGACTCGCTCGTCGCGTTGCTGGAGAAGCTCGCTCCGGGCTTCCATACGGTGCAGCGCTTCGTGGTGATGGGCGACGGCGAGGGATCGGAGGCCGGGCGGCTGCCCAACGCCATCTCCTACGAAGAGCTGCTCGCGCAGGCCGATGCCGACGCCGATGCCGGCCGGCCGTTCGACTACCCCGATCTCGACGAGCGCCAGGCGGCGTCGCTGTGCTACACGAGCGGCACCACCGGCAACCCCAAGGGCGTGCTCTACTCGCACCGCTCGATCAGCCTGCACTCCACCGTCACACTCGCCAAGGACGGCACCGGGATTTCGCGTGCGGAGCGCATACTCGCCGTGGTGCCGATGTTCCACGTAAACGCCTGGGGGCTGCCATATGGCGCCGCGCTGGCGGGCGCCGACCTGATCCTGCCCGACCGCCACCTGCAGCCCGAGCCACTCGCCAAGCTGATCGCCAACGAGCGCCCCACGCTGATGGGCTGCGTGCCCACCATCTTCGCCGGCCTGCTCGCCTATGCCGACGAGCACCCCGAGGTGGACCTCTCCTCGCTGTCCAACGCCGCCTGCGGGGGCTCGGCGGTGCCACGGCAGCTGATGAAGGACTTCGAGGAGCGCCACGACGTGCGCATCTTCCAAGCGTGGGGGATGACCGAGACGAGCCCTGTGGCCACCTACTCGCGACCGCGCGAGGGCGAGCACGACGACGCCTACTGGGACGATCGCGCGATGCAGGGGCGGCCCCTGCCGTGGGTGGAGCTGCGCCTGGCCGACGACGACGGCGGGCAGGTGCCCTGGGACGGGACGTCCACCGGCGAGATCGAAGTGCGCGGACCGTGGGTCGCCTCGCGCTACTTCGCCGACAGCTCAGAAGACGAGAAGTTCGCCACCGGCTGGCTGCGCACCGGCGACATCGCCTCGGTCGACGAGCGCGGCATGGTCCAGATCACCGACCGGGCCAAGGACGTCATCAAGTCCGGCGGCGAGTGGATCTCCTCGGTCGAGCTCGAGAACGAGATCATGTCCCATCCCGACGTCGTCGAGGCCGCCGTCATCGCCAAGCCCGACGAGCGTTGGGCCGAGCGTCCGCTGTGCTGTGTAGTCCTGCGCGCGGGCGCAGGCACGAGCGCTCAGGAGCTTGTGGAGCACCTGCGGGGCCGGGTCGCCAAATGGTGGCTGCCCGACGAGTTCGCCTTCGTCTCTGAGATCCCCAAGACGAGCGTCGGCAAGTTCGACAAGAAGGTGCTGCGCGGCAGGCTCGCGCAGGGATCGCTCGAGGGCCGCGTGCAGGTCGGTTGAGAGTGGGGGGCGGCGCTGCGGGATTATGAACCCAACCCGCATAGCGACCGGCGCAACTGATAGACCTCCAGTTCAAATGCAGGGCAGTGCGCGAAAACGGCGAACGGGACAGGATGCGTTGCCCACCGGCACCCTCGCGGGCTGCACCCAGGAAAGCCCCAAGCGGGCCCAAAGCGTTCATCACACCACCAACGGGAGGTTGGCATGACTCGGACCGACGTCATGGCCTCGAGCAGGTCACGGACTAAAGCAGCGCCGCCGATGAGGAAGGGATCGCCCGGCATGTCGCGCTGGCTCAGCCTCCTCGCGGCCGTGCTCGCGCTGGCGCTCGCCGCGCCGGCCGTCGCTGTCGCCGCAGAACCGACATCCAAATACAACTCGACGCCGACCACGCCGAGCACGGGCACCTCGCCCTCCAAAGAATCAAGCAAACCGACCCCTACGCCCGCGCCAAGCAAAGAACCAGCGCCCTCGACGACCAGCACGGTGCCCGCCAAAGAAGTCAAAGCGAGCACGCTGCCCTTCACGGGCTTTGATCTGCGCTGGAGCGTGGCCATCGGGCTCATGCTGATGGGCGCGGGACTGGCAATCGTCACGCTGCAGCGACGCCAGCGGCGCCAGGGCTAGACAACACACGAGAGCACAACCTCAACGGCCCGCGTCACGCGGGCCGTTTTGCGTGTGCGTACTCGGGCCGTCGACCGCGGGGGAAGGTTGTGGCGCGTGCGGGGTCTAGTCGACAGGGTCGATCGACGATCCCAAACCCATTCTCCTAGATGCGAGGGGGCAACCTATGAAGCGAACTTCCATTCTCCTGGCCTGCGTGGTCGTGAGCGCCGTAAGCGGCTCGGCTATCGCGAGCGCCCAGGGTTCCGCGGCTAAGGCGCACGCCGGCGCGGCCGCCACGGTCGAGCTGCGCCTCACGAAACTCGGTTTCATCCTGACGACCTCATCGGGCCTCACGCTGTACATGTTCACCCACGACCAGGGCACCGAAAACAGCTGCATGAAGATCTTCCTGTGCTCGAGATTCTGGCCCGCGCTGGAGACGAGCGCAACCCCGACCGCTGGTTTCGGTGTCAAGAGCTCGCTGCTTTCCACGATCGAACTCCCAGGCGGCGCCAAGCAGCTGACATACGCTGGACACGCGCTGTACACCTACGTGTTGGACAAGCCCGGCTCGACCGGCTACGTGGGCGTGAAAGCGTTCGGCGGCAACTGGGATGCGCTGCATCCCTCTGGGCAGCCGGTCACGTAGCGTCGGCTGCAGATTGCCGGGTGCGCGGGTGCCGGTTGCGATCGGTGCCCGCGCTCGCCGGGCTGGAAGACTAGGCCTTCGTCTTCATTTTGGTCCATTGCGCCTTGTGCACACGCTTGGCTGCCTGGTAGTCGGCGAGCGTTTGGCGCGAGTCGACGTCGCCCAGCGTGGGGTGGGGTGGCACGAGCTTCTGCGCTGCCTTGACGCCGTAGCGTTTGGCAAGGACTGCCCCCAGCGACTTGACCTTCATCTCGCCGAAGCCTGGCAACGCCGCCAGGTTGGCGCGCAACTCGCCGGCATCCGCCGCATCAGTCCATACGCGCGCGGCGTCGCCGTCGTAGCGCTCGAGCACGTGCTCGGCCAGGTCGTGCACGCGGCGGGCCATCGAGCCGGGAAAGCGGTGGATCGCAGGTTTCTCGCGGAACACCGACTCGAGGTCGGCCGAGGCGAGCGTCTGGGCGTCGAGTGAGCCCAGCCGTTCGCGCAGCGCCAGTGGGCCCGCGAAGGCCTTTTCGACGCTCACCTGTTGGTCCAAAACGAACCCGACGAGCAGCGCCATCGGATCGGAGGCAATGAGCGCGTTGGCCTCGTCGGAGTCGGTGAAGTAGAGGCGCTCGGGGCTCATGTGCGTCGGGCCATCAGCGGTTCGGCTGGCGCCTGTGCGGGCGACGCATCTTCAGGCTGCTCGTCGCGCCCGGCGCGCTGGGTGTACACAAACCAGGCGGCTCCCACGATCGTCAGTAGGCTTGCCACCCAGAAGTTCAGCCGCTCGCCGAGGATGTGGTGGGCGGGGTCCACGCGCAGTGTCTCCTCGAAGATGCGAAACGCCGAGTATCCGGTGACGTAGAGGGCGAAGATGCCCGGCGCTCGGATCGACCTGTGGCGGATGATCCAGACCAACGCGCCTGCCAGCGCGAGGTCCCAGATCAGCTCGTACAGGAACGTCGGCTGAAAGGTCGAGTAGGCCAGGTAGCCCACGGGTCGGTGCGCGGCGCTGATCTGCAGGCCCCACGGAAGGCTGGTGGGTCCGCCGAACAGCTCCTGGTTGAAGTAGTTGCCCACACGTCCGATCGCCTGGGCCACCAGGATCCCCGGCGCGGCCGCGTCCATGAAGCGCGTAACGCTCACGCCGGCGCGTCGCAGCGGGATCACCCCGCCGAGGAAGCCCCCGGCGATCCCGCCCCAGATGCCAAGGCCGCCCTGCCACACCGCAATCCATCCGTACCAGTTGTGTGGCACTTCGTTCCAGCTGGTGATGTCGTGATAGAGGCGCCCGCCGAGGATCCCCGCGGGCACGCCCCAGATCGCGACGGTGTAGACGAGGTCGGGATCGCCGCCCTTGTCGCGCCAGAGCTTGCGCGACAGGAGGATCGCGGCCGTGATCCCGACCACATACATCAGGCCGTAGAAGTGCACGAACAGCGGACCGATATAAAAGCCGTTGCTCGATGGGCTGGGTATCGAGGCGAGCATCGCTGACCAGCAGGCTAGAGGACCATGCGCTGGGCCGGTCGCGGTGGCGTGCCTGACACGTGCGCCAACTCGTCGCACGCGCGACGTGGAGGCCCGCCATTGCGGAGCCCACGTCGATGCAATTTATGCGCAGATTCCGAGATATCGCGACGCGCCCCGCGAAGACGCTCGACATGCTGACGCCGACTCGTTGACGGTCAGGGGCGCGCATGTTTCGTGTTGACGCCGGCCCGGTCGTCATGCTGTCGAACGTCGTCGAGGTCGGAGAGGACTTTGGAGCGGACAACCGATGCAGTGTTCTTGACCGGTGCCACGGGATTCGTCGGCATGGAGTTGCTGGCCCGTTACCTGGAGCGCACCGATCGTCGGGTGTACGTGCTGGTGCGCGGCGCTGACGATGGCGAGGCTCACGCGCGCATGCGCCGCACGCTGCTGGACCTGTTCGGTCCTGCTCACCCCTACGCGGGGCGTGTCGTTGCAGTGCGCGGCGACATCACCTGCGCCGGGCTGGGGATAGCGGGTGGACTGGACTGGCTGGCAGGACAGATCAGCGAGATCGTCCACGCGGCCGCGTCGGTGTCCTTCGAGCTGCAGCTGCAGACCGCGCGAGCGATCAACGTGGACGGCACGCGGCGCGTGCTCGAGCTGGCCGAACGCAGCCACGCCCACGGTGCTCTGCGGCGCATGTCATACATATCCACGGCCTTCGTCGCAGGAGCGCATGCCGGATGCTTCAGCGAGGACGACCTCGACGTGGGCCAGCGGTTTCGCAACACCTACGAGCAGTCCAAGTTTGAGGCCGAGTGCCTGATCGCCCGCTCGCGCGGGCAGCTGCCGATCACGGTCCTGCGCCCGAGCATCATCGTGGGTGAGCGCGACAGCGGCTGGACGGCGTCGTTCAATGTGCTCTACTGGCCGCTGCGCGCGTTTTCACGCGGAACGTACCTAGCGCTGCCCGCGCGTGGCGGCGCGCCCGTGGACGTGGTGCCAGTCGACTACGTCGCCGACGCCGCCTTCGCGCTGAGCCAGGCCCGCGAGGCCGAGGGCGCGACGTTCCATCTCACCGCGGGAGCCCACGCGAGCAGCGTTGGTGAGCTCGTGCAGCTGGCAACCTCGTTCTTCAAGCGCCCGGCGCCCAGACTGATCGAGCCGTCGCTGTACCGCCGCATGGTCCACCCGCTGCTCGTTCGCGCGGCTACCGACGAGCGCAGTCGCCGAGCCCTCACACGCAGCGAAGTCTTCTTTCCCTATTTCGCCATGCAGGTCAGCTTCGACGATCGCCGCACGCGGGTGGCGTTGCGGGGAGCCGGAATCGCGACGACGCCGCTTCACACCTACTTCGACCAGCTGCTGCACTTCGCGCTCGCCGCCGAATGGGGACGCAGGCGGATATCGCGGGCCAGGGCCACCGGACGCTGGGAGCCGTCGTTCGGTCGCGCCGAGCATGCTGCTCGCCCCAGCGTGTCCCCGAATGGGGGAGCACGATTGGTGCTGGCCGAATGACCATTCCGCGCCTGTCGGCGCTCGATGCGTCGTTCCTGGCTGTTGAGACGCCCACTGCGCATATGCATGTGGGCTGGGTCGCGCTGTTCTCGGCGTCTGACCAAGGGCGGCTGCCGAGCTTCCAACAGCTGCGCGAGCACATTGAGCTGCGCGTCGGCCGTGCGCCGCGCTACCGCCAGAAGCTGGCGTCCGTTCCGCTGGGCTTGCATGCGCCCGAGTGGATCGATGATCCGGCCTTTTCGGTCGATCGTCACGTCTACTGGGCGCCAGGTCCGCTGCGCGAGCTGATCGACGAGGTGATGTCGATACCTCTGCGACGCGACCGTCCGCTGTGGGAGATGTGGATCTGCGAGAACGCGCGGGATGGATGCTTTGCGATCGTTGGCAAGACCCACCACTGCATGGTCGACGGTCTGGCCGCCGTCGAGCTCGCCTCGTTGCTGCTCGACCCCACGCCCGAGACGGTCTCCTATGAGAGCGAGAGCTGGAGCGCCAAGCCCGAGCCCGGCAGCGAGCGGGTGCTGGCACGCGGCGTGCGCGACCTGCTCGGTCAGCAGCTGGACCTGCTGCAGTGGCCGCTGGAGGCGGCCAGCTCGCCCGGACCGGCTGCGCGGCAGGTCGTCGGTGGCGCGATGCGCGCGTTCCGCGCGCTCGATCAGCTGCTGCGGGCCGCACCCACCAGCGTGCTCAACGGGCAGCTGTCGCCGCTGCGTCGCCTGGCCTGGGCACAACGTCCTCTCCAGGACCTGCTCACCATCAAGCGCGCATACGGCACCACGGTCAACGACGTGATACTGGCCGCTGTCGCCGGCGGCGTACGCTCCTACCTGCTTCGCCGCGGCGAGGAGCCTGTGGCTCTGAAGGTGATGGTCCCGGTCAGCGTGCGCAGTCCCGACGACGTTCTTGGCAACCACATCTCCTTCGTGTTCGCCGACCTGCCCTGCCACGAGCCAGACCCGGTCGGTCGTCTCTATGAGGTTCACGCAAGCATGAGCCGAGCCAAGCGAGACGGTGAGCCCGAGGGATCCGATCTGGTGCTCAAGGCCGCATCCCGGACCCCAGTGACGGTGCAGCAGGCCCTGTCGCGCCTGATGTCCAGTCCGCGCGCCTTCAACCTCGTGGTATCCAACATCCCTGGTCCCACCACGCCGATGTACATGCTCGGCTGCAAACTGGAGTCGGTCTATCCGATGGTCCCGCTGTCTGAGAACCACGCGGTGTCCGTTGGCATGCTCACCGTCGACGAGCAGGCCTGCTTCGGCGTGTATGCCGACCGCCAGGCGATGCCCGACGTCGACGTTCTCGCCGGCGACGTCGGCGCGGCGGTCGCAGAGCTGCTCGCCGGCACGGCCCGGGTCATGGAATCGCCCGGCTCGTTGCTCATGCGAGCCCATGCCGCCCTGTCTGAAGATGCGCCGCTGTCGCGTGTGCAGGGGCTGGAGGCTCCCAACCACGCGGTTGCCGGTGGCACGCCGCCCAGCGCCGAGCAGAGCGAGCGCCAGGCGTATGACCGAGAACTGCAGCGTCTGGCCAGTGACATGAGGTCGCCGTCCGCGGCCCATGCAGATGCGCCCCCGCAGTCGGTCGACCAGGCCAGCCGTCGGATGCAGCCAGCAGACCCCCAGCAAAACGGTCGACCCCACATCTCATCGAGGCCGCAGGACGGCTCGCCGCCGGGCGCCGAGCATGAGCGCCCATCCAACGTCCTGCGCGAGACCGACGATCGGCTCTTGCACGATGAGGAGCTGGCTGCGCAGCGCGAGCGAGTTGGGGCGAGTGGGGAGGACCTGCCGGGCAACTCGGCGGGGTAGGGCGTTTCGGTAGGCCTCGGACGGACCGGACGACGTTCGAGTCGAGCGGCGTACTCGCTTCGACCGAGAGCACGCACGCGGTGCTGAAAGAACCGTAGGTGCTCCGCCGACCACGACGAGATCACTCGATGCGGATGAGAGGACTCGAACCTCCACCGGGTTACCCCGACACGGACCTGAACCGTGCGCGTCTACCAATTCCGCCACATCCGCCCACCTGACAGGCAGGCGAGGACAATATCGCACCGTAAGTACCGCTACGGGGATTCGAACCCCGGTTTCCGCCATGAGAGGGCGGCGTCCTAGTCCCCTGGACGATAGCGGCAGGACTCGTTGACGAGGAGGCTAGCAAAGCCCGGGGATGGAGATGCCTCGAGGGGCATCAGTGCCTCCCAGCAAGCAGGAAGCAGACTGCCGGCAGCACAGTGGTAAACAACTGGTAGTGCACTACTTATCAGGATCGTCATGCGGCATCGGTGCGATGCCAGAGCCGTTTGAACCAGTGGAAGCAGCGGCGTCCAAAAAAGTGGGAGACGCACCTCGACTTAAGTGCATTGACCAGTGAACCTTTTGACATAAACCCAAGTAGCGGGCAGGCAAAGCGCGTATCGATCGGGTCGAGTCCCCTCGTGCGCACTGCGACAAAGGGCGGAAATGCCCTCTAATACTGGCGAAAAGACGATTAGGCGGGAAGACATGGCGCTAATAGACAAGACACGTACCGTGACTCCGCGGCTGCGCCCCGGTCCCAACGGGCTCCCGCGTGGACAGGTCACCGAGATTCAACGCAGTCGAATGCTTGCCGCGGCGGTCGACGCGGTCGAGGAGGTTGGCTATGCGCGCATGACCGTCGCTCAGGTCATCGGCCGGGCAAGGGTCTCGCGCAAGACGTTCTACGACGTGTTCGCTGACCGCGAGGACTGCTTCCTGGCGGCCTTTGATCAGGCGCTGGCCCAGGCGAGGGTGCTGGTCAAAGAGGCCAACGACCGCGAGTCCGGCTGGCGCGAGGGGATGCGGGCGGGTCTGGGCAGGCTGCTGCTGTTCATGGACGAAGAGCCAGGCCTGGCCAAGCTATGTGTGGTGGAGGCGCTCGGTGCTGGCGAGCGTGTGCTCGAACGTCGCGCCAAGGTGCTCGACGAACTTGCCGGCAAGGTCGACCAGGGGCGCTTTGTCATGAGCGGCACGCGCAAGCCCCCGGAGGTCACGGCAGAAGGCGTCGTCGGAGCCGTCTTCGCCGTGATACACACGCGTCTGCTCGACGGCGGCAAGGACCCGCTCACGAACCTCCTGGGTCCGCTCATGAGCATGCTCGTGCTTCCCTACCTGGGCTCGAGGGCCGCCAGTCGAGAACTGAGCAGGCCGGCGCTCGAGGTTCACAGGGAGCGCCGCCCGTCCACGCGTACGCGCAGCCAGGATCCGCTGCAGGGCCTTGATATGCGCCTCACCTACCGGACTGTGCGAGTGCTGATGGTCATCGGGGAGCGTCCCGGCGCGAGCAATCGCGAGATCGCCGAAGGCTCGGGCATCGTCGACCAGGGCCAAATCTCAAAGCTGCTCACCCGCCTGGCGCGGTTGAACCTCGTCGAAAACGTCGGCGACGGTCAGGAGAAGGGGGCAGCCAACGCATGGCACCTCACGCCGCGCGGCGCCCAGGTGGAGCGCGCCACACGCCCGCGCTGATCGACTGCCGCTGATCCGACTGAGGTCGGTATAGAACACCGCCGCGCTGGCGCCAGCGTCCCGACCGTCTGGTGCGGTCGGAGTGGATGGGCAGGTGCTTCGCTTTCTGCTGTG
>DATNLQ010000285.1:0-5716 GCA_035602785.1 Solirubrobacteraceae bacterium | reverse complement strand
TCACAGCTGCTCGCCTATCGTGCTGTGGATGGCTGGCGCGAGCTGACGGCCGAAGAGGTCAACGCCTATCTGAAGCGCAAGTCAGGTGGCCCATTCACCGCTAAGGACTTCCGCACTTGGAACGCGACTGTGCTCGCCGCGGCCGCGCTCGCGGGCGCCGAGGGCACGCGGGGAAGCGCCGCACGCGAGCGGGAGGTCAAACGGGCGGTCAAGACGGTCGCGGCGTATCTTGGCAACACGCCTGCGGTGTGCCGTGCCTCTTATGTCGACCCGCGGGTGATCGACCGCTTTCACGCTGGTGTGACGATCGCACCCGCGATCGGTGAAGGCGGCCCCGATCTGGGCAAGGCGACGGTTCGTGCTCGGGTGGAGATCGCTGTGCTGGAGATGCTCGAGGATGCGGCGGACGGCTCCTGAACCTGGGTGGCGTCTTGCCACAGTTGACAGCCGCGGCACTCCAGCGCTTGTGCGCGCACGCTTATGGACGAACGCGGACATGCTCCGACAGGAGCGCGCCGCTCTGATCGGCGCAAGTTCGCCGTGCCAGGGCGTTGCTGGCAAGGCTACTTCCTCGACACCGAGGGCAACACGTTCGGGGTTTTTGAGGTCGACCCAGACGCGCGCTGAAGTTCGACGGCGCGTAGCACCGAAACCTAACCTAACGCCTGAGCGTCACGTCGGGCTCGTTCCCGCTAGGTGTAGTTCCTGAGGAGGTTGGTCCATCCGGGTTCCCTTGGAGGCTGAGTGCTGCCAAGCGACTCAGTCCCAAAGGGAGAACCGGATGAACCTTCACGCTAACGCTGCGCTCAGTCTGAATCGACGTCGGCTGTTGTGCCGGCGTGTTGTCGATGATGGGTGGACGCTGACGAAAGCGGCCGAGGCCGCCGAAGTCAGCGTCCGCTGTGCCCGCAAGTGGGTCGGGCGCTATCGGGTCGAGGGGGATCTCGGTCTACTCGATCGCTCCTCGGCGCCGAGTTCGATCCCGCATCGCACCAGTGAGGAGCGGGTCGAGGCGATCGCGGCGCTCAGACGATTGCGCTTCACGGGCCCGGAGATCGCTGAGACACTGGGGATGGCGCTCTCAACGGTCTCAGGGATCCTCACGAGGATCGGCATGGGCAAGCTCGGACGCCTGGGCCTCGAGCCAGCTGTGCGCTACGAGCGCGAGCGGCCAGGCGAGCTGATCCATATCGACATCAAGAAGCTCGGACGCATCCAGGGCGGCGCCGGCAAGCGCATCACCGGCAAACAGCGCCACAACTGGGAGCGCTCAGATCGCTCCGGCACGCGCCGCAAGATGGTTGGCTGGGAGTACGTCCACATCGCCATCGATGACTGCACGCGTCTGGCCTACGCAGAGGTCCTCCCGGACGAGAAGGCGAGCTCCGCGGTCGCGTTCCTGCGCCGCGCAAGAGCCTTTTACCGTCGCCACGGGATCGAGATCGAGCAGCTCATCACGGATAACGGTGCCGCCTATCTATCAATCGCTCATGCCGTGGCCTGTCGCACGCTCGGCATCCACCACCTCCGCACCCGCCCCTACCGGCCTCAAACAAACGGGAAGGCAGAGCGCTTTATCCGCACCATGCTCGGCGGCTGGGCATACGGCGCGATCTACCGCAACAGCAACGAGCGCACCACAGCCCTTGACGGATGGCTCTGGCACTACAACCATCACCGAAAACACTCAGCCCTCGGGCCACAAGCCCCCGATCGCTCGCCTCAACGAGCGAACCAACCTACTCAGTACCTACAGCTAGCGCCCAGCCCTCGCGGTCAGCGAGCGCGTCATCACCTGACGGCGCGGTAGCCGAGGTAGAAGTGGAGCGCTGCCGGTGCGATGAACAGCGCTCCCCACCAAATGCCCCCGTAGCACAGGTACGCGCCGAGGCCAAGCAGCCAGACACCGACGCCAAAGCGCATACTGGCTACCGCATGACCGTGTGCCTCGAGGTATGGATTCAGTCGTTTCATGCTTCAGGACAAGTGTAGGCGCGGCATGCATATACCGGTCCGACTCCTGGGCGAAGAATCGAGCGCTGTCGCTGAGAAGGCGCCACCGGCACGTCCAAAGCGAAATCCCGGCGTTGTCAACAGTATCTCCTACGTTCGCGCAGCGCAGGCAATGCACTTGCGGGGGGAGGGTCGTACAGCGGGGTGTGCGCGTCAAGGTCGGGCCAGCGCGGACGCTGCAAGGACGAGGGCGCCGGCACCGGAGATTCCTACGGAGCTCCTACGGAATGCCGACGAAGGCCCGCGAACAGGAGGCGAAACGGCCGACGCCGAACCCCCGTTGTTTTCGTGTTTCGGGGGTTTTCGCCCGTGTTTGCCGGCCTTCGCCAAACACTAACCAATCGGGGCGAAGGGTTCAGGTTGGCTTTGCGGTGCGGTTTTTGGGCATCCTGCGGTCTATTTGCGGTCCCGTATACCGCGACCATGCCAGGCTTCGCCCTCGCCGAAACCTCGCGTACGCCATACCAAACGCATGTCTACGAAGCCAATCAGCCAACATGCGGCACGAGCGATGAGGGCCGGACAGGCCGCGATGTCGACGGATCGAGACCCAAGATGTCCGGGCACGCTGGCACGATTTCTGCCGATATCATGAGATCCGTGGCAACAACGCAAACCAATGGAAGCCCAGAGCGCCTCAGCCCCGAGCGACTAGCTGAGCTGAAGCGCCCTGCGACAGCCAAAACTCCTGAGGAAAAACGCGCAGCCCTAAAGCGCGCCACGGAGGGACTCCGGGTCAAGGTTCGCGTCACGCCTGACATGTACGGCCGTCGGTAGGTCATGGCCTCTACAGGCGGACGCCAGCCCGCCACGCGCGGCGTCTTCGCCATTGAGGAGCCAGAGCTTCTCCTGCCCGATCCGATCGCACTCGACACTAGCTTCGTAGTCGAGGCGCTGATAGCCACGCAGCCCCTTCACGCAGTATGTCGCGCCCTCCTGCACCGGATCGACGAGAGCGGCGTATCGATCACGACTAGCGACCTGCTCCCGGTCGAGCTGGCCGAGGCCGTATTCGCAATCGCGCTCAAGGAACGCTGGGGGAGCCGCTGGCGACAGCACCGAGCCGACGGACGTGCCCGCCGACGTGCCGCGCGTCTGCTGAACGACACCATCGCCCGCTACGAGACCTTGCTCTTGTCGATCGACCACTTCCCCGTACCCCTCGGCGACACCGCGAGCACCGCAAGGAGCCTCATGACCGGCTACGGACTCGCCTCCTACGACGCGATCCATGCGGCGAGCGCCCTAGCTGCCGGCGCCGAGGCGATCGTGACGCTGGACACCGGATTCGCGCTCTTGCCCGCACCGCTGCTAACCATCTACACCGACCGCTCACGGCTCGCCTCCTGTCGCGCCAAGCGACCGCGCTAGTGATCGCGCAGCGCAGCTCCGGGCTCGGCAAGCCGCGCTGGGGTAGTAGAGCGCACCTTCTCATGACTTCACCAGTCCCGGCGGGCCGCTGGGAGCGCGACGCCACCCTGCGCCTCGCCTTCATGGGCCTCGGCTGTGCGATCATCTGCCACCGCCAACTCAAGAGGTTCTGAGACACGCTCTTACTCCGCACTGAATCGTGATAAGGCGTGCCGCACCATCACTGTCACATGTGGGAACTCGTAGGCCTCCTCGAATCACGTAGGGTGCCATGAGTCATACCTTCTCCCAAATTGGGCCGAATAATTCCGAACTCACCTTGACCTCGTGAATGGCGAGGAGTATCACATTCACCGCTACACAACCCTCAGGCACTTACAAGAAGCCTCGCCGCGACCGCCACTAAAGGAGAGTCACACGTGCCAGCAAATAGCGTTACCATTAAACTTAGCACCGACGCCCAAGATTTTAACTGCGCCGTCTCGCTAGTCGGCAGTGCAAATCCGCCAGCCCCGGCTGGTAGCCCAGATCCCCATCGGCGCGCAAGCAGGCTTCCATCCAGAGCCGATCGCCCTCAAAATCACCATTTCACCCGTGGTGTCAGCGTGATCGGGTCAAGGAGGGTGGGCGCTCATGACCGCGCTTGACGCCATCTATGGCGAGATCGCGATGCTGCGCTTGCGTACCGACTGCCTAGAGCAGGCCGCAGAGGTTCTCGGCCCGCTTTATGAGCCCGCCAATCTCCACCCCCTCGCGCGCGAGAACCAACGTCATGAAGCGCATGTGGCGCGGACGCCAAAATGCACGAGCCCGTCCCTCACACAATTGCGAGAGCACATCATCGCGCACGCCCCGATCACCCGTCGTGAACTGCTTGAGGCAGTGGACGGTCACCCAACGGCGATAGACAAGAAAGTTCGTCGCCTCCTTGCTAACGGCGAAATCGCGGTCGACGGGCAGCCGGGCTCACGCGTCTTCCTTGCGCCTTCGTCAACGCAGCAGGCTGTACCACCGACATCTCCGAACCCATCGCCATCACGGATACCACCCGAGCGTGGCGTATACCCCGTGTATGACGCTGCCGTCGACCTGGGCAGCGCCAGCACGCAGCAATTGATGGAGCACACCGGACTCCCAACCAGCATCGTGGTCGAGCAAGGGCGACGCTTGGTGCGCATCGGACTGCTCCGCTTCACCGAAACCGGGGGCAAACGCGTATGGCTCCCGACACCCACCGAGCAATCAGGTGGTGCCATATGACCATTGCCAAGAAAGTCGGCAAGCGAGATGGTTCGAGCGAAGTCCAGCGACTAATCAATCGAGCACTGCGACAAGACGTTGTGCTGTCGCGGGCGAGTGCCCGCATCCCCGCGATGCTGAGCCCCCACGCAGCGAATCGTATGGTCGATGGTGTCTGCCTTCTCATTCAGGAGGCAAAGAGCGAAGGTATCAACATCGGCTTTCGCGCTGCACTGAACCGCATCGAGGCTTGCGGCGGAAACGTCAATGAGGCGATCCGGCGAACCCTTTCGCTTGGCGCGGAAGCCCGCGAGGGAGGACCCGAGACCATCCAGTACGCAGCCGAGCGCGGCATCGTACTCACACCCCAAACGATCGTCGGCCTCTTCCGACGGCGAGGTATCCAAGACACCCGACGATACATCGACGACCTCGGGACAATTATGGACGCGGCCTCAACGCTCGGTATCGACTGCACCCAAGCGCGAGCGATTCGACTCCTCATCCTCGCGGATGGAAATGCCCAGCGCGTCGTCGCAGATTTCGCCGCTCAACACCGCCGACGAGCAGACCGCCGGACCGCGAGATGCCAGGTCACGGCACCACCCCGCGAATTCGGTGCACGCGCAAACGCGCTCGCGGGATGCGGCTGCCCACGCTGCTGCGAGCGGCTCGCGACTCACATGCAACCCTACATCGCGAAGCTCATTGCACAACCATACTTCGCGTATCTAGATCGCGACGAGGCGCGCGGCGAGGCAAATCTCGAGCTGATCGAGTCGATCGAAACCTGGCCGGGCGGGAACTTCACCGGCTGGTTTGCCGCCTGCTTCGGCACGCGCGTAAAACAGATCTACCGATCCCGCCCCGTCGAGCAAGATGAAATGCTCTCACTCGACGCTCCGAGCGTTCTGGCAAACGATGGCGGAGGGCGCACCGTCTCCCTCGGCGAGCTAGTGGGTTCCCCGGCAACGTTTGCCGGTTTGGATAACCAGGGGTGATGGTGCTGGCGGCGAAGTCCTGTGATCGAGATCGCTACTCGACCGGGAGGGGTTATGGCCGCCAGGGTGCAGTTGCGGGAGATCACCAGCGA
>DATNLQ010000028.1:0-2681 GCA_035602785.1 Solirubrobacteraceae bacterium | reverse complement strand
GGCGTCGACACCGAGTTCCGCGGCGACGCCCAGCTCGCCCCCGGCGCCACCGTCGGGCTGCTCGAGCAGGAGCCGCAGCTCGACGCGAGCAAGACCGTCCTGGGCAACGTGGAGGACGGCGTGGCCCAGACCAAGGCCCTGCTGGACCGCTTCAACGAGCTGGCCGCCAACTACTCCGACGAGACAGCCCAGGAGTTCGGCGAGATCCAGGCCAAGATCGACGCCGCTGACGCCTGGAACCTGGACACCCAATTGGAATACGCGATGGACGCACTGCGCCTGCCGCCGCCCGACGCGGACGTGAGCACACTCTCCGGTGGCGAGCGCAGGCGCGTGGCGCTGTGTCGCCTTTTGCTGCGCGCGCCCGACCTGCTGCTGCTCGACGAGCCGACCAACCACCTGGACGCCGAGTCTGTCGCGTGGCTGGAGCAGCACCTGGCCGAGTACAAGGGTGCCGTGGTCGCAGTCACCCACGACCGCTACTTCCTGGACAACGTGGCCGGCTGGATCCTCGAGCTCGACCGCGGCAAGGGGATCCCCTACCAGGGCAACTACTCAAGCTGGCTCGAGCAAAAGCAGGCGCGGCTGGCCCAGGAAGAGCGCTCGGAGAAGGGCCGCCAGCGCACGATCGCGGCCGAGCTCGAGTGGGTGCGCACCAACCCCAAGGGCAAACGCACGAAGTCCAAGGCGCGTCTTGCACGCTATGAGGAGCTGGTGGCCCAAGAGCGCAACGTCAAGCTCGAGGACGTCCAGATCCACATCCCGCCGGGGCCGCGCCTGGGCGAGAAGGTCTTGACGGCAAGCGAGCTGACCAAGGGCTATGGCGATCGCCTGCTGATCGAGTCGCTGTCCTTCGACCTGCCCCGCGCGGGCATCGTCGGGGTGATCGGCGCCAACGGCGCCGGCAAGACAACGCTGTTTCGGATGATCACCGGCCAGGACTCCCCTGACTCGGGCACGATCGAGCTGGGCGACACCGTAAAGCTCGCCTACGTCGACCAATCGCGCGACGCCCTGGACGCGCAGAAGACCGTATGGGAGGAGATCTCCGAAGGCCACGACCACGTCAAGGTCGGCGATCGCGAGGTCAACTCGCGCCAGTACACCGCGGGCTTCAACTTCAAGGGCTCAGACCAGCAGGCGCGCATCGGCAACCTGTCGGGCGGCGAGCGCAACCGCGTGCACCTGGCCAAGCTGCTGCGCAGCGGCGGCAACCTGCTGCTGCTGGACGAGCCCACCAACGATCTCGACGTGGACACGCTGCGCGCACTGGAGAACGCGCTGCTGGAATTCCCGGGCTGCGCGATGATCATCTCCCACGACCGCTGGTTCCTCGACCGCATCGCCACGCACGTACTGGCGTTCGAGGGCGACTCGCAGGTGACCTGGTTCGAGGGCAACTTCGAAGCCTACGAGGAGCACCGCCGGGCCTTGCTCGGGGCGGCCGCCGACCGCCCCCACCGGATCACCTACAAGCGGCTCGTGCGTGGCTGAGCGCCAGGCGGGCGCGGCTGCGCCGGACACGCCAGGGACGCGGGACACACCGGGAACGCCGGTCGCGTCGGATACGCCAGACGCCCGTGCTTCGGGCGCCTTCGACCGCGACACCGCGGTGGCCCTGGAGCGCAGCTCGGACTCCGAGGCTGTGTTCGCGGCCGAGGTGTCCAGCGACTGGCGCGCCGGACGCGGTCCACACGGCGGCTACCTCGCGGCGATGCTGCTGCGCGCGCTGTCCGAAGGACTCTCGATCACGACCTCTGGACGGTCGACCGGCGCGCCGCGCTCGCTGACGATCCACTACCTGCGTGCGCCCGACCCCGGGCCGGTACAGATTCGCGTAAAGCTCGAGCGCGCCGGCCGCTCGCTGAGCACGCTTTCGGCGCAGCTGGAGCGCAACGGCACTCCGCTGGCGCTCGCGCTGGCGGCCTTCTCGGTGCCCTGGAGCGCGCCCGAGATCGCCGATCTTCCGCTGCCAGATGTCGCCCCGCCCGACCCGGTGCGCGAGTCCGGCAGGCTGTTGCATCCAGCCGCGCCGCCGTTCACGCGCCACCTGATCCTGCAGCCGCGCATCGGCGCGGTTCCGTTCGAGGGATCCGAGCAGCCGATGGAGATCGGGGGATGGCTGGGCCTGGCCGAGCCCCGGCCCGTGGACGCGCTGTCGCTCGCGTTCTTCAGCGACGCGCTTTTCTCACCGCCGTTCCTACGCCTGCACGAACCGGGAACCAGTCCCACTGTCGACCTCACGGTCCACTTCCGCACGAGCCTGCCACGCGTCGCCGACCCCGACCCGGGCGAACTGTGCTTCGCGCGCTTTCGCACCGGGATCGTGCACGAAGGCTTCTTCGAGGAGGACGGCGTGATCTGGGCGCAGGACGGGACTGTGCTCGCCCAGTCGCGCCAGCTGGCGATCCTGATGGCGCTGCCAAAGCGGTAGGGAGATCGCTGCAACCGCTCTCGAGCACGACTTGCCGATCATCACCCGCAACCGCCGCCACTTCGAGCGCGTGACGGGCCTCACCCTGCGCTCGCCCGAACCCACCGGGGCGTGACCGGGGACACTCGCCCCCGGTCACGACTCCAGCGATCAGTCCGCCCGCTCGGGGGCACCGTGCGCCGAGGTCAACCTCGGCGACCGCTTGCGCTCAAAAGGCCGACCACAGCTTGTTGGACGCCAAATGCAC
>DATNLQ010000021.1:0-5907 GCA_035602785.1 Solirubrobacteraceae bacterium | reverse complement strand
CGTGTCGGGCGCCTCGTGCTCCTCACCGGCGTCGATGACGGTCACCACGTGGGGATGGCTCAGCTGCGCCACCGAGCGCGCCTCGCGGCGGAAGCGCTCGAGCTGGTCGGAGTCGGCTGCGATCTCGCGGTGCATCAGCTTGACCGCCACTGGCCGCTCGAGCACCACGTCGAACGCGCGATACACGGTCGACATTCCGCCGCGCCCGATGCGGGCGTCGAGCCGATAGCGTCCCCCAACCAGGGTGCCGATAGCGGTCATCGGCTCTATTGTGGGCGTAGCAGCCGGCGGACCACAAGTCCCGCCAGCAGACAGCGATACAGCGCGTAGGGCGCCAGCGACCGATTTGCCAGCGACTCGCGGCGCAGCAGCCTGGCGCTTGCCAGGGTCGACAGGAACGCTGCCGCCCCACCAAGTACGGCCGCTGCGCGAATGCCGCGCGGTCCTGCGTCGCCGGCCAGCCGCCGCCCCTTGAGCAGGCTCGCTCCCAACATCACCGGCAGCGCAGCCAGCCACGACAGGCGCTGGGCGTCGGTGCGGGCAAAGCCGCGTGCCCTGGCCGCTGCGAGCGTGGCCCCGTTGCGCGACACGCCAGGGACCAGCGCACAAGCCTGCGCGAGCCCCAGCGCCAGCCCGTCGCCGAGGCCGACGTCCGTGCAGCGGCGTTGCGCGGACGCGGAAGGGACTGCCCGCCGGTCGCCGAGAGCCATCGCGATCGCCCCGACGACGAGGCCCGCGGCGATCGAGCGCGGGCCGCCCAGGCGACGCTCGATCGGCGCCTGCAGCAGGTATCCGGCCAGCGCCGGCGGCCCCAAAGCCAGCGCGAGCGCGACAGCGTGTCGTTCGTCGATCTCCCCGGCTGCACGCGCGAGCTCTGTCCGCATGTCGATCGCCAGCGCCAAGCCCGCCCCCGCATGCAGGGCGACCTCAAAGGCCTTGCGCCGCTCGCCGTCCAGATCGGCGTACGGCCAGCCCGCGAACCGCGCCAGCAGCGTGGTGTGGGCGGATGAGGAGACAGGCAGCAGCTCAGTCGGGCCCTGCGCCAGCCCCAGCGCGAGAGCGTGACGCAGCGCGAGCGCCCGCTCAGTGCGCCGCATCTGTCGCCGGCTGGTCGCGCCCGCGCCGTCGACGCACCACCGCGTAGACAATCGCGAGCACAGCCACGGCGACGATCACGTAGTCGGCGTACTCGAAGCCTTTGCGCACGCTCGTCCAGTCGCCGCCCAGCGCGTGACCGGCGAGGGCCAGGCCGATCGTCCACGGAATCGCCCCGATCAACGAGAACACCGTGAAACGACCGAGCGGCATCTTCGACGCGCCTGCGGGCAGCGACACGAACGCCCTGACCACCGGGATCATGCGCCCGAACAGCACGATCGCCTCGCCGTAGCGCTCGAACAGGCGTTCGGCGCGCTCTATCTGCGCGGGGTGGGTGGGAATCCATTTAAATTTGTCGCCGTGGCGTTCGAGCAGCTCCAGGCGCCCGCCGCGGCCGACCGCGTATGCGACCCACGAGCCGACCAGCGTGCCGAGCAGCCCGGCCAGCACGATCCCGACCAGCGTCAGATGGTGGTGTGTTGCGCCGCTCTGACCGGGGTCGGCCACGGCGAAGCCTGCGAACAGCATCACCACCTCCGAGGGGATCGGGATGCACGCGCTGGAGATCGCCATCAGCGCGAAGATCCCGGGCAGTCCCGCTTCGCGTACGTAATGAGACGTTTCGTTGACGACCGTTTCGGAGATAGAGGCCAGCACGAGCATCGCCGGCCAACCATAGCGGCGCGGGGCGGCGACGGGCCCGGATCGGGCGATTGCCCGCGGGCGCGGATCGTTACCGTGGCCGGTGCATGCGCATCTGGGTGGACCTGACCAACAGCCCGCACGTGCTGGTCCTGCGCCCGGTCATACAGCGCCTGCGCGCCGCCGGGCACGACGTGCGTGTGACCGCGCGCGACTTCGCCCAGACGATCGAGCTGTGCGAGCGCCTAGGCGTCTCCCACACGGCGATCGGCCATCACCGCGGGGGCCGGCTCGCGTCCAAGGCGGCCGGGCTGGCCTCGCGCTCGACAGCGCTCACGCGCTGGGCCAGGGCAGACGTGCGTGCGCACGACGGCGCTCGCTTTGACATCGCAATCGGCCATGGCTCCAACGACGTGACCGTGGCCGCGGCCCTGCTGCGGATACCGAGCGCGACGATGTTCGACTACGAGTGGGCGACGGTCCAGCACAACATCAACTGCCGCCTGGCCGCCGCGGTGGTGGTGCCCGACGCGATCCCACGCCAGCGGCTGGCGCGCTACGGCGCTGGGCGCAAGGTGCGCGCCTACGAGGGCCTCAAGGAGGAGTACTACCTCGCCGACTTCGAGCCCGACAACGGCGTGCTGGCAGAGCTCGCGATCGACCTCGCCAGGCCGATCGTGGTCGTGCGCACACCGCCCGAGGTCTCGCTCTACCACCGCTTCGCAAACGACCTGTTCGCGCGCGTGCTGGCGCGCCTGGCCAGGGCGGCCAGCGAGGACGGCGTGCAGTCGGTGGTGCTGCCGCGCGTGGCCTCCCAGCGCTCACAGCTTGCCGAGGTCCCCGGCTTCGTGGTGCCCGAGCACGCCATTGACGCCCAGTCGCTGATCGTCCACGCTGACCTCGTGATCTCGGCCGGGGGCACCATGAACCGCGAGGCGGTCGCATTGGGGACCCCCGTGTACAGCACCTTCGAGGGGCGGCTCGGCGCCGTCGACGAAGGCCTGATCGCCCAAGGACGTCTGCGCAAGCTGCGTGACCCCGACGAGCTGGACCTGTCCAAGCGCCGCGGCGACCGCGCCACCGAGCGCGTCCGGCGCGATCCGCAGGTCCTCGTCGATCTGCTCCTGTCGCCGCTGCGAGGCCCCACAGGCGCCTCGCAGTCCCCTTAGGGCCGTACAATCTGCACAATGCGCCGACGGATCCGCTCGGCGGCCCTTCCGCTCCACCGTCACTCGCTGCCGCAGCTCGCAGTCGATGGGGCGCTGGTCGCGCTCGCGTACTACCTCGCCTTCCAGCTGCGCTTCAACAGCGGGCCGCCGCACGACTACGCCCAGCTGCGCGAGACGACCGTCTGGTGGGTGCTCGCCGGCAGCCTGCCCGTGCTGGTGCTCGCCCGCGTCTACCAGCGCCGCTGGCGCTATTCGGGCCAGCGCGACTACGAGGCGGTCGTGCGGGCGGTCGTCGCGATCGTGCTGCTCGCGGTCGTCGCCATCGACGTCGTCCGCCCGGTCCATCACTACGTGCCGATCGAGGGTGCGCGCTCGATCAGCGGCCACGTGCGCCTGAGCGCCGTCGCGGTCGGCCTGCCCAACGGCGTGATCGTGCTGTTCGCCTTGCTGTCGCTCGTGTTCCTGGTGGGCGTTCGCGCGATCGCGCGCAGCGTGTATGAGCGCCGGCCGCTGGCTGCCTTCCGTGGGGGCAAGGGCGCACGCACGGTACTGATCGCCGGCGCCGGCGAGGGCGGGCGCATGGTCGCGCGCGAGATCATGCGCAACCGCGAGCTGGGCCTCGTGCCGGTCGGCTTCGTAGACGACGATCCGGCCAAGAAGCGTCTGCGCATAGAAGGGCTGCGCGTGCGCGGCAACACCGAAGGCGACCTGCCGCGCATCCTCGACGAGGCCGAGCCCGATGAAGTGATCATCGCGATCCCCTCCGCGCCCGGGTCGACGCGCGCGCGCATCGTGCGCGAGTGCCGCGAGCGGGCCATCCCCGTGCGCACTTTGCCTACCGTCTTTGAGCTGCTGCAGACGCGCGGAGCTCTGGCCAGGCAGATGCGCGAGGTGCGCGTCGAGGATGTGCTTGGCCGCGAGCCCGTACACATGGAGCTCGAGCGCGTAGGCGCCTACCTGTCGCGCCAGATCGTGCTCGTGACTGGCGCTGGGGGCTCGATCGGCTCGGAGCTGTGTCGCCAGATCGCGCGCGTGGAGCCGCACCGGATCGTGCTGCTCGACCACGCCGAGGACAACCTCTTCGCGATCTGGCGCGAGCTGCAGGACGAGCGCCACGTGCCGGCTTCGATGCTCGCCGCGGTGCTGGCCGACTGCAAGGAGGAGGAGCGCATGCGCGAGGTCTTCGCCGAGCACCGCCCCACGGTCGTCTTCCACGCCGCCGCCTACAAGCACGTCGGCCTGATGGAGGCCAACCCGGTCGAGGCGGTGCGCAACAACGCGATCGCCACCAGGGTGGTCGCGCACATCGCGGGCGAGCTCAGAGCGCAGCGCTTCGTGCTTGTCTCCACCGACAAGGCGGTCGCCCCGGCGACCGTCATGGGCGCATCCAAGGCGCTGGCCGAGTTCGCGCTGGAGGCCGCCAGCGCGCGCTTTTCCGCGACGCGCTATGCGGCCGTGCGCTTCGGCAACGTGCTCGGGTCCTCGGGCAGCGTGGTGCCGATCTTCCGCCGCCAGATCGAGCGCGGCGGCCCGGTAACGGTGACCGACGAGCGCATGACCCGCTTCTTCATGACGATCCCCGAGGCCGTCCAACTGATCATCCGCTCCGGCTCGCTGGCCTGCGCCGAAGAGCCGCTGCTGAACAGTCCGCGCCCGCGCGCGGAGCGGCTGATTGCCAACGGCGCCAGAGCGCGCGGCGCCGAGGTGTTCGTGCTGGACATGGGCGAGCCCGTGCGCATCCTCGACCTCGCCCGCGCGATGATTGACCTGTCCGGCCTGGACCCCGACCGTGACATCGACATCGAGATCGTCGGCAGCCGCCCTGGAGAGAAGCTCCACGAGGAGCTGTTCAACGCCTATGAGCACCCGCGTCAGACCAGCGCCGAGAAGATCCTGCTGGCTGAGCGCGCGCCGCTGCCCGTCGAGGCCGTGGAGTCGATGTTCGCCGAGATCGGCCTGCTCGTGCTCGAGGGCGATGCGGCCGGGCTGGCCGCCAAGGTCTCGCAGCTGTCGGCCGCGCTGCTGGGGCCCCTCTCCAGCGCGCCCGAGCCGGGCGTCGAGGAGGAGGGCGGTGGCGCCGACGGCCAGGCGGCGTCGTCCAACGGCATCCACGCCAACGGCGATCACAGCGACTCGCCTGTCTCCCTCGTACACTCCCCCAATTCATGACGTACCTGCCGCTCGCGCTGTCGCTATCGAGCACGCTCACAAAGATTGGCGCGATAGCCGCGTTCGTAGCCCTCGTCGGGATCGCGCTGCTGTCGCTGCTGGTCTTCTCCCAAGCCCGCGAGCTCAAGCGCCTTCGCGAGTGGGCCGGCCGTGCGCCCGAGCGCGCGGCAGACCTCGAGCAGCGCGTCACCGCCGCCGCGGCCATGCGCGTTCAGCAGCGCACCCCGGGCGTACAGCCCGTGCGGCCCGTCGCGCGTCCTGCCCCCAACCAGCCGCCGCCCGGAGGCGCAGCCCCCACCGTGGCCACTCCCGCAGCCCCGCCCGCACCCGGCGCTCAGCCTGTGCCGGGCGCCGTGCCGCTCCCGGCGCCAAGGCCGGCCACGGTTGTCAGCCCGCCCGCCCCAGGTTCCCCCAACACCGGCCCATCCGCCCCAGGCCCACCGGTTCCCGTCCCGGTCCCTGCGCAGGCTGCACCCGCTGTCGCCGCCCAGTCCCAACCAGGCCAGGTCGCCGCGTCTGGCCAGACGGCCGGTCCGGGCCAGGGTCCCCCCTCCGTCCAGGCCGGGTCTCCCGTGCGACAGACCCCTCCCGTCCAGCCTCAATCCCCCGGGCTTCGCGCGCCCGGCCAGGGTGTCGCCCCGGCTCGTCCGCAGGGCGCCCCGCCACCGCTGGGCAGCCCCGCGTCGGCCGCAGGCGTTGCACAGGCGGTCGCACCGGCCTCGGGCGCCCAGCCCCAGACCCCTCGGCAGGGCACGCCCGCAACGAGCGTCGCTCCGGCCACCGCAGCTGCGAGCGCCGCCAGCGGCGCAGCTGCCCGCGCGCCCAGCCC
>DATNLQ010000006.1:0-7357 GCA_035602785.1 Solirubrobacteraceae bacterium | reverse complement strand
GGGTCTCGTGCGCGCAGGAGCGTGGCCGCCGGGATCGCGGCTCGAGCGCCTCATAGCCCCCGGCGCGGTAGCGCTTGATCAGCACATAGATCCAGCTCTTGCTGATCCCGTGAGCAGCCGCGACCTCTCTCGCGCTGGGTCCCTCCAACAACACCGCATCCACCACATACCGCGCCAACCCCATGCCAGCCGCCTTTCGTAGGCGTCCAGCATCTCCCGAGACATCAGCCCACTATGTGCCGCAACCACACACCCCCTTCCGCTTAGCACGAAAGCCCTGCAAAACGCGTGCCGCACGGCGTCATCCGGCGGGGCGACGCGGGTCGAGCAGCTTCTCAGCCTGCTGCGGGTGATCCGTGGGGTGTAGTTGCCTTCGCGACGTTGCGTACAGGGAGGCGCTCCAGCGCGTCGGCCATGACGGTGGCGCCGTCGCTGCGGGCGAGGGCGTCGGCCATCGCGCGGGCACCCTGTTTGATCGACCGGTCTTCCAGGGCGCTGGCGATCACGCTGCGCAGCTTGCTGGGGGAGCTCTTCTTGCTGACCCTCACGCCCGCGTTCACGAACAGAACGCGGGCGGCGTTATCGGGCTGGTCGCGGGCATCGGGGATGCAGACGAGCGGAACACCATCGGCGAGCGCCGCGTTGACCGTCTGCCATCCAGCATGCGTGACCACCAGCGACGCGTGCGGGAGCACGGTTCGATGTGGCACGAAAGCCACCGTGCGCGCGTTGGCGGGGATGCGCAGGTGGCTGACGTCAAGTGCGGGGCCAGCTGTCAGCAGCGTCCGGACCGGCAGCCCGGCGACGGCGTCAAGCGCTCGCTGGGCGAGCGCGCCCTGATCCATGTAGCTGGTGCTGAAGCTGAGCAGCACGAGCGGATCGGTGTTCTCCTCGGGCCACGGCGACTCCCAGTCCTTCTCGAACGGCTCGAAGGCGGGGCCCACGTAGTGGACGTTCGCGGGGAGCTGGGCTTTGCTGGAGAAGTCGAGCTCTGGCGCGGTCATCACGTAGATAGCCTGCGCGCGGAGGACTTGGTCGCTCCAGTCCTTCAGCGGCGCGAGTCCATGCTCGGCACGGACGCTGTTCAGCACGGGCAGTCCGGGCGCCCAGAAGCGGCGGGTAATGCGATCGAACAGGCGATCGCGCACGGCACCCACCGGACCCGCCATCGGCGACAGGCCACTGAACAGGGGGGGCGCGCCGCGAGCAGGTAGAGGATAGGGGCAGTGAACGAGCGCGGCGGCTGGCACACCCGCGAGCTCAGCGGCGATCGCGGCACCCGTTAGGAGCCAGTCGAACGCGACCACATCGGCGCTCCAACCCTCGAGCGCCTCGATCACATCGCGTGTCCCATCGGGCATCGGCGCGATCACGCCGTCGCGCAGTCGCTTCGCGGCGCCGAGCTGCGTGCGCGCCTCCCAGTCACGTACAGGGTCGGTCTCCGGGCGCGTGATGTCGAGGTCGGGCATCCCCCGCCGGAACGCGACGAACTCCGCCCCAGTGCTCTCGATCCGCTCGCGCGCGGCGCGGTGGGCGAGGACCCGCACCTCGTGACCGCGGTCGACTAGCTCCCGTGTGAGCGCGAGCTGCGGTGGGGCGTTGCCGCTGAACGCGAGGAGCGTCTGAAAGACTCGCATATACTTCATCTTAGTATGACCCAGATGAAAAAGTCAAGCACCCCGAGCAAGGAACGCGCCTATCGGATGACCGCCCGCGCCGATGCGGCCGCCGCGACCGGCGAGCGGCTGCTCGCCGCGGCGTGGAAGCACTTCGGCTCTCGACCGTATGAGGAGGTCCGCCTGCGCGAGATCGCCGCCGAGGCGCTCGTCACCGAACAGACGCTCCTCGCGCGCTTTCACTCCAAGGACGAGTTGCTCACCGCAGCGTACAGATGGTGGGCGATGAGCGAGAAATCACGCCGCGACGCGGCTCCCGTGGGCCGCTTCCCCGAGGCCGTCGCCAACGTGTTCGACCACTACGAGGCCCACGGAACGGCGATTCTGCGCATGCTCTCCCAGGAGGACCGCATCCCCGCGGTCCGCCACCTCACCGACAGGGGCAGGGACTACCACCGCGATTGGGCGAGCAGGGTCTTCCAGCCGCTGCTCGCCGGCCTGCGGCGCGCATCCAGAGAGCGCCGGCTCACGGCCGTCGTCATCGCCACGGACGTGCTCGTGTGGAAGCTCCTGCGACTCGACATGCAGCTCAGCCGCCCCCGGGCCGAAGAGACTGTGGTTGAGATGATCGAGTCCTACTCGAGGCGATCGAGTTGAGAGAGCCCACCGAGGCGGGCTACGAGGCGCCATCGTGCATGACTTCGAGGTAGCCCTCGATCGCCTCTTCGTCCCTGACGGATGCCGGGCGTGCGTCGTGCGTGACCGATCGCGATGGCCGGCAGCGACGGACGAGGCGGCTCGGTCATGGAGATGACCCGGGCTTCCTGTGAATCGGGCATCGCGCGGTCGGCGCTGGGAGGCATGCTGGTATCCGTACGCGGCGCCGGCGGCTCTCGTACCCGTCGGCCACGCGCCACCGGGCGGGGTTGAGTCCGCCGTCCGTCCACGAGCAGGGGACCGCGAGTCCCAGCGCGGCACCCGCGCGGAGGCGGGACGAATGGCTGAGAGTAAATCGGTGTGACATCGTCACCTCCTATGGCTCGAGGACTATGCGCGCAGCGACTCGGCCAGCTTCCACGTCGGCGATCGCCTCGTTCACCTGGTCGATCCGTCGGGCTTCGCGGATCACGCGAGTCTTGCCGGGGATGAACGGTGGCGAGGGCTTGATTGGCCAATCACCTGTCTAGTGCCTGGTGCTCGGCATGGCAACGGCGAAGGAGGCCGTCAAGATGGTGTCCCCACGAGGGCCGGGCTGCGCCTGGGAACCAGCAGCTCCTGCTCGGTCGGGGTGCGCCGTGCGTGGCGGAAGCCAAGCGCCACGAACCCGAGCATGACCAGGGCGAGGATGAAGGAGGCGATCGAGCCATAGAGCATGATCGTGCCGATCTTCGAGAAGCCGTATGCCTCTAGCAGCAGCCCCCGCAGCGTCGTTCCCTGAAAGGACGTCGTCTCGAGCGCCGCGAGCTTGGTGTTCGTTGGTTGCGCGCGCGCGGCGCTGCTGAGCTTTGAGTAGACCCCACCGTATGGCAGCTCGGAGAGGTGAATGGCGATGAAGTGGTCGGCGTAGGCCTCGGCCTGCGGACCGGTGAGCAGCTGTTGGCCCGAGTACTTCTCGAGATAGGGGATCATCGCCGGGGTGATCTCGGTTCCGGCCTTCGCGGTAGCCCAGACGGACTTCGGCGGAAAGAAGATCTGCTGCTCGGCGAGCTGGTTGCGGACGTTGTTGTGGTCGTAGCTGTAACCCCACATCAGCAGTCCTCCTGCCACGAGGAGCACAACTACTAGGACCAGCCCGACAGCGCTGGTGAGAACGTCAAAGACTGTGCGACGCATGAAGCGGCTCCTCTCGGATTTCTGGCCAGGCGCTCCCTGCCCGCCCTGTGGGGGGACAGGGCGGGCAGGTGACCTGGTACGGCCACGACCATGGGGACGCGGCTCGCTCGTCGATGGCGGGAGGTGAAACAGCCATCGGACGTTTGGCGACGAGCGCGAGAGGCTGCGCTCGCCTGAAGTGTGTGCTGGTGCTCATGAGCCATCCGCCTTGGTGGGCGCTGAGCCGTTGGGCAGCACTGGCGCTGACGCAGGCGCCGCAGGTAGGTCTCCCGCGGCCACGGTCTCGCGTTTGAGGAACGCGCCGAGCTCCTGGATGGTGCTCATCAGCGGCGCGGGGAAGACGACGGTGGAGTTCTTATCGACGGCGATCTCGACGAGCGTCTGCAGGTTTCGCAGCTGCAGCGCGAGCGGGTGTTCCATCATCACGTCGGAGGCTCGCGCCAGCTCTCCGGCGGCGAGCGCCTCGCCCTCGGCGGCGATGATCTTCGCTCGCTTCTCGCGCTCGGCTTCGGCCTGGCGGGCCATCGCGCGCTTCATCGAGTCCGGCAGCTGGATGTCCTTGAGCTCGACGGTGGTGACCTTGATGCCCCACTCCTCGGTCTGCACGTCGAGGATCTCGCGGATGTTCTGGTTGATCGTGTCGGTCTCAGACAGCGTCTGGTCGAGTGTGTGCCGTCCCACGACCGCGCGCAGCGTCGTCTGCGCGATCTGGTTGATCGCGACTTCGACATCCTCGATCGCCACGACCGAGCGGACTGGGTCGGCGACGCGGTAGTAGGCGACGGCTGAGACGTCGATACTGACATTGTCGCTGGTGATGATGCCCTGCGACTGGATCGGCATTGTCACGATCCGCAGGGACACGCGGTGAACCTGGTTGATCAGCGGCGCGAAGATGATCACCCCGGGTCCGCGCGCTCCGTCGCGGACCTTGCCGAGGTGAAACATGACGGCGCGCTCGTACTGCTTGAGAATCCGGACGGACATCGCCAGCCCGATCAGTGCGACAAGGAGGATGGCGCCGATCACATAGGCGATCATGCGTGCCTGTGCTCAGATGTGCGGCCCGTCGCAGACTGCGATCGGGCTCTTGCTCTGCGTGTGATCACGGGGCTCCTGACACGTGCGTTGCGACGTTCGACCATCGGGGTCGATAAGAGAACGCCGGCCGGGTGTCGGAGCCGGAAAACCAGAGCCCGCCGAGATTTGGGGCGAGCGAACGTCTATCCTACCACTTCCGTCCGTTCGCGATCTGGCCGGCTGAATCGGGATGAGCTACCGCGAGACCAAACATCTGCGTGTCCTGATCGCCAACGAGCGCAAGGACCGCCTGGCGCTCGTCGCTCCCATCGTCGTGGGGCTCGGCCATGAGGTGATCGCGCGCGAGATCGACGTCGCGGACGTCGGCCCGGCGACCGCCAGAGAGCGCCCCGACGTCGCCCTCGTGGGCCTCGGCGACAGCCCACAGCATGCCCTCGAGCTGATCGACAAGATCGTGCGGGAAGCCGCCTGCCCGGTGATCGTCCTGCTCCACGCGCGGGACCCCGAGTTCATCAACGAGGCATCCAAGCGCGGCGTGTTCGCGCACATCAGCGATGCGGACATCGAGGACTGGCAGAGCGCGATCGACATCGTGCTCAGGCGCTTCGCCGAGTACCACGATCTCCAGGGCGCATTCGGGCGCCGCGCCCTGACCGAGCGAGCCAAGGGCATACTGATGGAGCGCCACAGCATCGACGAGGCGAGCGCTTTCGAGATGCTGCGCGAGCAGTCCCGCGTCGACAACCGCAAGCTCATCGACCTGGCCACGGCGGTCGTCGACGGCCATCGCCTCTTGCCCAGGGAACCCCAGGCCCCATCTCAGCCCTGACGTCACCTGGCGCTCGCACGGGTCGGTATGACTCGTCCCCACCCGTACTCTCCAGCGTGTGAATCGCACCGCATCGCCGGCACGCCTCAAGGCCGGTCAGCTGGGCACCGCAGACGTGACGGCCTCGACGGTCGCCAACATCGGGCTGGGGGAAAACTTCTACTTCGCCTTCGGGGTGATCGCCGTCACCGCCGGGGTCGCGGCGCCGTTGACGATCCTTGCCGCAGGCGTGGCTGTCGTCCTGCTCGCGTTCACGGTCGCCGAGTTCACCAAGGCTGAGCCATCGGCGGGAAGCTTCATCACCTATGTCGAGACCTCGTTGGGATCGAGGGCCGGCGTGGTCACGGCCCTGCTGGTTACGGTCGGGTACACCGTGGCGATTGCGGGCATCTTCACCATGTCCGGTGGCATGGTGACGCTGACCCTCGCCCACTACGCCTCGTGGCATCTCCCCTGGGAGCCTCTCGCGCTCGTGCTGACCGTCGGCGCCATCGGGCTGACGACGCGCGGCGTCAAGCTCTCGACCAAGGCGGTGGGCCTGGCCGTACTCGTGCAGGTGACGATCATGCGTGATCATCCTCGTGGACCAGCGGGCGCACCTGTCGGGAATACCGTTCTCCTGGGCACACCTCAACCACGGCCTCGCCGGCCTGTCGGCGGGCTTCCCGCTCGCCCTGTACATGCTCATCGGCTGGGAAAACGGTCCTGCTCTGGCCGAGGAGACCCGCGACCCGAAGCGCTCGGTCCCGAGGGCGCTGTACATGTCGGTCGCGATCGGCACCGCCCTGTTCGTCTTCTTCGCCTACGTCACCGTCACGGGCTTCAACTACGACGTCTCCTCTATCGGTCGCTCGTCGATCCCGTTCCTGGCGGTGGCTGACCACTATCTCGGCGCAGCCGCTGTCCTGGCATGGATCGGCGGAACCGTCTCGGTACTGGCCACGCTGATCGCCGGCGTAAACTCGCAGGCGAGGATGCTGTTCGACGGCGGGCGATCCGGTCTGCTCCCGGCGCGGCTGGGGCACCTGCGCCAGCCTGGCGAGACGCCCGTGAACGCCTCGCTGGTGATGGCTGGCGGTGGCCTCGCGATCGTCGCGGTCTGGTGGATAGCCCACCTGATCGGCGTGGACGACGGCTCGACGAACCCCGTCGGCCTGTACGCCGAGTGCTCGACGATGGGCACGATCGTGATCCTCTTTGTATACCTGCTTACGACGCTGTCGCTCCCGGTCTTCATGTGGCGTCGTCACCGCGAGTCGTTCTCGTCTCTCCGGCATATCGCCATCCCGCTCATGGGGGCTCTGACGCTGATCGTCCCGTTCGTGGAGCTGTGCAAGCCGGGGCAGCCTGCGCCCTACAGCGAGTTCCCCTACCTCGCGCTGGCTCTCGTGGCGCTGGCAGCGCTCACGGCCTGCGTGACCGTTCATCGTCACCCGTCCACCGGCGCCGATGAGGGGACGACGTTCTCCGAGGCATGAGGCGAGGCCGAGCTTGGGTGGCTCTAGAGTGGTCACTGTCGTCGCGTGACCGCAGATACGGAGGCTTTGGAGATGAGCGAGAACCAACAGGACGCGACCAAGGACCAGCAGGCCGCGACCGAGAACAAACAGGACGCCAAATGGAGCGTCGCCGAATGGCACGGCAAGATGCTGCTTGACTCCGCAGGCGAGAAGATCGGCAAGCTTCAAGACGTGTATGTCGACATCGAGAATGACGAGCCGCAGTTCGCCACCGTCAAGGAAGGCTTCATCGGCCGCCACCTGACATTCGTGCCGCTCGGCGGGATCCAAATCGGCCCGGATGATCTGCAGGTGGCGGTTACCAAGGGGCAGATCGAGTCGGCGCCCAACATCGAGCAGCACGGTGAGGAGCTCTCCCAGGAAGACGAGTCCGCGCTTTACCACCACTTCGAGCTGAACTACACGCCGCCCAACACGGAGAGCGGACGCCGGCTTGCCCGGCGCTGAGAATCAGCGCCGGGCGGGCATGCAGGTAGCGGCTGGTCGCGCGAGCTTCCCGATCGCAGGCAGGCTATGCG
>DATNLQ010000418.1:0-9312 GCA_035602785.1 Solirubrobacteraceae bacterium | reverse complement strand
CATGGCCCAGCCGCTTCCCGGCCAGACGTTGATCCAGCGTCGAGCCGAATGAGCTCGCAACCGCCGCACCGACCGCCGCTGTGCCCAGCAGCCCCGCCACACGCGCGATCGCGTTGTTGACGCCCGAGGCGATGCCAGCCTGCGAGCGCTCGGCGCCGGCGAGCACGGCTGCGGTGAGCGGCGCCACGGTGAGTGACAGGCCCAGCGCGAAGACCAGCTGCGCGGGCAGCACGTCGGCGACATAGCTGACGTGCACGCCGATGCGCTGGAACAGCAGCAGGCCACAGGCGGACACCAGCGGCCCGACGCCCATGAAAAAGCGCGGGCCGAAGCGGTCGGCCAGCGCGCCGAAGCGGCGCGAGAGCGTGAACATGACAACCGTGACCGGCAGCGTGGCCAGGCCGCTCTCAAGCGGCGTGTAGCCGGCCACCTGCTGCAGGAAGAGGATCAAGAAGAAGAACAGGATCGACAGCCCGGCGTACATCGAGAACGTCTCGACGTTGCCGGCCGCGAAGTTGCGCCGCGTGAACAGGCCGAGCGGGAGCATCGGATCGCGCGCGCGAGCCTCGTAGAGCAGGAACACGGCCAGCACGCAGACACCGGCGATCAGCGGGACGAGCACTGCCGGGCTTGACCAGCCCAGTCGCGGCTGCTCGATCAGCGCGAACACCGGCCCCCCCAGCCCGCTCGCACACAGCAGCGCGCCGGGCAGGTCCACGCGGCGCGGGGCGCCCTTAGAGCCCTCGCCACCGCCCGGCACGCCGGCCGGGACGACGGTCAGGATCAGCGTGACGCAGGCGATCACGAAGGGGACGTTCACCAGGAAGATCCAGCGCCAGGAGGCAAGCGCGAGCAGCTCGCCGCCGGCCAGCGGCCCGAGCACCCCGGCGATCGCGCCCCACGCCGTCCAGCTGCCGATCGCGCCGCCGCGCTCTGACTCGGGGAAGGTGTTGACGATCACTGCCAGCGCGCTGGGCACCAGCAGCGCCCCGGCGACGCCCTGGACCGCCCGCGCGGCCACCAGCACGTCGATGTTGGGCGAGGCGGCGCAAGCCAGCGACGCTGCCCCGAAGCCGGCCACGCCGAGCGCGAACACGCGCCGCTCCCCGAACAGGTCGCCGAGCGATCCGCCGATCAGGATCAGCGAGCCGAGCGTGAGCAGATAGCCGTTTATTACCCACTGCTGGGCGGCCAGCCCGCCGCCGAGCGCGCGCTGGATGCTGGGCAGGGCGACGTTGACGACGGTCCCGTCGAGCAGCACGATGCCCGAGCCCATGATGCAGGCCACGAGGGTCAGGCGCTTGGTGGCGGCGTCCGCGCGCGTGGGCACGGCGGGCGCGCTCAGGCGGGTCGCCGCAGGGCGTCGCCGTCGAGCTGGGAGATCGACGTGTGGCCGCTGAGCGCGAGCGTGAGATCGAGCTCGGCCAGCAGGCAGCGAAGCACCTGCTCGACTCCGGCCTGGCCGTCCAGCGCCAGGCCCCACATGTAGGGGCGCCCAAGGCACACGGCGTCGGCGCCCAGGGCAAGCGCCTTGAACACGTCGGCGCCGGAGCGGATGCCGCTGTCGAACAGGACCGGCAGCTCGCTGCCCACGGCCGCGCGGACGGCGCCGAGGGCATCCAGCGCGCCGATCGAGCCGTCCACCTGGCGACCGCCGTGGTTGGAGACGATCAGGCCATCGACTCCCGCCTGCAGCGCGCGCCGCGCATCCTCGTCGTGGATGATGCCCTTGAGCACGATCGGCAGCGCGGTCTGCTCGCGCAGCCAGGCGAGGTCCTCCCAGGTGACGCTGGGGTTGGCGAACTGGTAGGCCCAGTGGCCGATCGCCGGCCCGGGGTCCTCCTCGGGCGTTTGCGCCAGCGCCGCGCGAAAGACCGGGTCGCTGAAGTAGTTGGCCACGCCCTCGCCTTTGAGGAAGGGCAGATACCCGTTGGCAAGGTCGCGCGGGCGCCAGCCGAGCAGCCATGTGTCGAGCGTGACCACGATCGCTTCATAGCCGGCGGCGGCGGCGCGGGCGACGAAGCTGGCGGCCAGGTCGCGGTCCTTGGGCCAGTACAGCTGATACCAGCGGCATGCGCTCCCAGCAGCCTCTGCGACGTCCTCCATGGTGTGCGAGGCGGCGGTGGAGAGGATGAACGCCAGGCCCTGCGCGGCGGCCGCGCGGGCGACGGCGAGCTCGCCGTCGGGATGGACAATCGACTGCACGCCGACGGGCGCGAGCAGCACGGGGGCGGGCATCGCGGTACCCAGGATCGAGCAGCCCAGGTCGCGCTGTGAGACGTCGCGCAGCATCCGCGGCACGATCTCCACACGCTCGAACGCCCGCAGGTTGGCGGCCATCGTCAGCTCTGAGCCGGCGCCGCCGGCGACGTAGCCGAAAGCCTCTGGACTGAGGCGCTCGCGGGCCCGCGCTTCCAGCTGGCCTGCCGACACCGGCAGCTGCGGCGTCTGCCCACCCAGGCCTTGCGCGTAGATCTCGTACTGGAAGTTCGCGAACGGCTGCTCCTGGGCGATCGGCTGGGTGTCGGTCATGGCACCTAGACCCTAGCTGCGACCGCGCCATCGCCGCTCGGCCGGCGCCGCGACTGATCTCGCCTGCGTCGCTGGGCCGCGCTGCAGCGCGATTCTTCGCGTGGTCTTCACCGCGGTTGAGCTGGGCGTTCAGGCGGGCGTGCTTTGGTGACGTGACCATGGACGACGCGAGCGGCCCGAGCATCACCCGCCGGCAGTTGCTGCGCGGCGCTGGTGTGGGCGCGGCCGGCCTGGCGCTCACGGGCAGCCTGGGCAGGCTGGTGGTCGGCGCGCTGGCCTCCTCCCCCGCCGCGGCGGCGCCCCTGCCGCCGCACTGGCGCTCGCGCCCGGACCTGCGGATACCAGCCCTGACGGTCACGCGCAAGGAGCGCGAAGCGTCGACGGACCCGATCTTCATCGCGCCCTACAACGCCCCCAATGCGCAGGCGGGCGCGGTGATCGTCGACGGCGACGGTCAGCCGATCTGGGAGAACCCGCTGGCGGACAAGGTGACGATGAACTTCCAGGTGCAGAGCTATCGCTCAAGCCCGGTGCTGACCTGGTGGGAGGGCGAGATCGAACTCGGCCACGGCGTGGGCGAATACGTGATCGCCGATACCAGCTACCGCACGATTCGCCGTGTGCAGGCCAGGCGCGGGCTGCGCGGCGACCTGCACGAGTTCTTGATCACGCCGCGCGATACGGCCCTGTTGACCAGCTACGTGGTCACCGATGCTGACCTGTCCTCGGTGTGCGGCTCGCGCCATGGCAGCATCCAGGACGCGGTGTTTCAGGAGATCGACCTGACCACCGGCAGGGTGCTGCTGGAGTGGCACAGCCTCGATCACGTGGCGCTGACCGAGTCCTATGCGCCGGTCAGCGCCGACTGGGACTTCTTTCACATCAACTCGGTGGACGTCGACAGCGACGGCGGCCTGCTGGTTTCGGCGCGCAGCACCCACACGGTCTACAAGCTCGACCGCTCCGGCTCGATCGTGTGGCGCCTGGGCGGGCGGCGCAGCGACTTCCAGATGGGTCCGGGCACGGGGTTTGCCTGGCAGCACGACGCGCGCCGCCAGCCAGACGGGACGCTGACGGTGTTTGACAACGGGGCCACGCCTGCGGTGGAGAGGCGCTCGCGCGCCCTGATCTTGAACCTCGACGAGAACGCGATGACGACCAGCCTGGCCCACCAGTACACCCATCCGCGGGTGCTTGCAGGCAGCCAGGGCAGCGTGCAGCTGCTGGAAAACGGAAACGTTTTCGTGGGCTGGGGAGAAGTGCCGCGCGTGTCGGAGTTCGACCGCTCGGGACGCCTGCTGTTCGACGCGCTGCTGGGCGACGCCTATGAGTGCTACAGGGCTTTTCGCCTGCCCTGGAGCGCCAGCCCAGCCCAGGCCCCCGCGATCGCCCTCGCGCCCCACGGTCGCGACGTGACCGCCTACGCGAGCTGGAACGGGGCGACCGGCGTGCACGCTTGGCAGCTGCTCGCGGGTACGCGACAGGACACGCTTGGAGCGGTCGCGAGCACTCGCTCGCAGGGCTTTGAGACGTCGCTGCGCACGGGCGCGGCAGGCCCGTGCTTCGCGGTTGCCGCACTGGACCGCACCGGCAGGCCGCTGGGGCGCTCGCAAACGCTGACGCTGGCCAGCTGAGCGGTTTTTCAGCCCAGCACAAGCTCGGCGGCGTTGCGCAGCGTGGCGGCGTCACCGGAGATCAGCAGCGTGGTGACGACCGACTCGCGCCACTTGGCCAGATCGTCGCGGATCTGCTCGCGCGAGCCGATCAGCGAGAGCTCCTGAATCAGCGCGGTCGGCACCTTGGCGCCGGCCTCGGTCTTCTTGCCGTCCAGATACAGGTCCTGGATTTCGTCGACCTCCTTCTCATAGCCCATGCGGATCGGCACGTTGGCGTGGAAGTTTGCGCCCTTGGCGCCCATGCCGCCGAAGTACAGCGCATAGAACGGGCGTAGCATGTCGGCGGCGGCCTCGATGTCGTCGGTGACGATCAGCGGCACGGTCGCGCACACCTCGAAGTCGGCGGCGCTGCGGCGCGCCCCCTGCCGCGCCCAGCCCTCCTCCAGCGCCGGCCGATACAGCTCGTCATAGACGGCCGGCGAGAACAGCATCGCCAGCCAGCCGTCGCACAGCTCGGCGCACAGCGCGATGTTCTTGGGGCCCTCGGCGCCGAGGTAGATGGGGATGTCCTCGCGCAGCGGATGAATGGAGGCCTTCAGCGCCTTGCCCAAGCCGGTGCCCCCGGGCAACGGCAGCGGGTAGTGCGGGCCGGGGGCGGTGGCAGGGCCCTTGCGCGCCCAGATGTCGCGTAGGATGGCGATGTACTCGCGCGTGCGAGCGAGCGGCTTGGCGAAGGGCATGCCATACCAGCCCTCGACGACCTGCGGGCCGGAGACGCCGAGGCCGAGGATGAAGCGCCCGCCTGACATGTGGTCGAGCGTCATCGCGGCCATCGCCGCGGCGGCTGGCTGGCGCGCGGACATCTGCATGATGGCCGTGCCGAGCTTGATGCGCTCGGTGGCCGCGCCCCACCAGGCCAGCGGCGTGAGGCCGTCCGAGCCGTAGGCCTCGGCGGTCCAGATCGAGTCGAAGCCGAGCCGCTCGGCCTCGGCGATCGCCTCGGGCGCCCCCGGCGGTGGCCCGCCGGCCCAGTAGCCGGTGTTGTAGCCCAGCTTCAGCTCCCCGCCCATGCCCGCGAGCCTACCGCTCGACGAGCGCGAGCGTGAAGCCGTCATAGCCCTTGGCGCCGACGGTCTGGATCGTGGTGGCGCTGACGCGATGGCCGCCCAGCTGCCCGGACGCGAGCAGCTCGTGGAAGCGGCGCATGCCCTGCGCGCGCGGATCGTCGCTGTCGGCGTCGACTATCGCGCCGTCGCGCACCACGTTGTCGGTCACGATCGCGCTGCCCGGACGCGACAGCTCCAGCGCGATCTTGAAGTACTCGGGCGTGCTCTGCTTGTCGGCGTCGATGAAGATCAGGTCGAAGGGCCCGGCGCCCTGGGCGACGAGCGCGCGCAGGCTGTCCAGGGCGGGGCCGACTTCTATTTTTATGAGGCCGGCGAGGCCGGCCCGGTCGACGTTGGCCGCGGCGACCGCGGCGTAGTCGGGGTTCAGCTCGAGCGTGACCATACGCCCATCGTCGGGCAGCGCACGGGCGAGCCAGATCGTGCTGTAGCCGCCGAGCGTGCCCACCTCGAGGATGCTGCGCGCCCCGTGCATGCGCGCCAGCAGGTGCAGCAGCTTGCCCAGGGCGGGCGTCAGCGCGATCGGCGGCAGGCCGGCCTGGTCGCTGGCCTGCTGCGCGTCTGTGAGCGCAGCGTCGGCGCCCACCAGCTTCTCCTCTACATAGCGGTCGACCGCGCTCCAGCGCTCTTGGCTCACCGGTGCGACTCTACCCGCTCGTCGGCGCTCATCAGCGCGAGCGGCACCGCCAGGCCGGCCGAGCGGCGCACGCTGGCGATGCGCCGGCCGGGTTGCACGGCAGCGCGAGCCTCCCCAGCGCGCTCCCCGAGCGTCGCCACGGTTGCGTCGAGGTCCTCGACCAGGAGCGCCAGGCCCCAGAAGCGCGCCGGGCGATCGCGCCCACCGGCGCGCTCGATGACCTCGGCCGGTTCCTGGATGACCTCGAGGATCTCGTGGCCGAGACGGAAGAACGCCTGGCGCGGGGCGCCCGCGGGGGTGGGCTGCTCGCGCACGCGGCGCAGGTCCAGCCCGGCCGCCTGCAGCGCGGCCACGCTGCGGTCCAGATCGGCGGATGCGGCGACGACGTGGTCGATCGCGAGCACGCCGTTGGGATGCGTGGGCGCCGGCGCTGGCACGGGGCGCTGGGAGATCGTGGTGGGCAGCCCGTCGAGCTGTGAGCCCACCAGCTCGCGCAGCGACCAGCCCACGATGCCTTGTGCGTGGGGCCCAGCCGATGGATCGGTGAAGCGCAGACGCACCGTTGCGATCTGACATACGCGGTCGTGGACGTCAAAGCCGAGCGCAGCCCAGCGCGCGGGGTCGTCTGCGAGCTGGAGCTCATCGATCGTGGGTGCGCTGATCGCGTTCATCGACGGTTGGCACGCGCCGGTGGCGACGCGCCGCCGGGTTCTAGGCTAGTAGAGACATGGTCTCTGGACGCATGGGCATGATCGCACTGCGCTACGTCCTGCCCGCGGCGGTGACCGTGGCGGGCCTGGTGGTGATGGCGCTGGGCAGCGAAGGCGACCTGGAGGGCGGGGCGGGCATCGTGAGCGCCGGGCTTGCGATCTACTTCGTCAACTGGCTGTTTCGGATTGGCGTGCACGGAGATCGCGAACGCGACGACGAGCAAGCGGCGCGCGAGTACTTTGACCAGCACGGGCGCTGGCCGCGCTGAGCGCCGATGTCCACTGCGCTTGCACATCCACCCCGCGAGCAGATCGATCTGGCCGCCGTCCTACATGCGTTGAGCGACCCTCAGCGCCTGCACATCGTGCGGCTGCTGGCAGACCAGGAGCAGGCGGTGCCGTGCGGCAGCCTCGAGCTGAAGATCACCAAGTCGACCGCGACCCACCACTTCCGCGTGCTGCGCGAGGCGGGCGTGATCCGCCAGGCGCCCGACGGCACCAGCAGGCTGACGTCGTTGCGCCGCGCCGACCTGGACGCGCGCCTGCCCGGCTTGCTCGACGCGGTGCTGGCCGCGGGCGATGGCGCGGGCGTGGCGCAGGTTGGCGCAAAAGGGGTAAGACTGTAGTTGACCACCGCGAACGAGATCAGGAGAGCGAAACATGGCGACCGCAACCGATCAGGCCGTGCACGTCAGGGACAAGATCTACATCGGCGGCGAGTGGGTGAGCTCCGCGGGCACGGGCGTCCTCGAGGTGATCAACTCGACGACCGAGCAGGTGATGGGCTCGGTGCCGGAGGGGACGGTGCAGGACGTCGATGCGGCGGTCGCTGCGGCGCGCTCGGCGTTTGCCAGCTGGTCTGAGACGTCCGTGCAGGAGCGCGCCGACTGGATGGCCAAGATCGGCCAGGCGTTGGGGGCGCGCATGGACGAGATCGCGGCGCTGATCGCCCAGGAGGTGGGGATGCCGCTGAAGCTGTCGGGCATCATCCAGGCGGGGCTGCCGACGACGACGTTCAACTCGATGCCCAAGCTGCTGGAGGAGATGACCTGGGAGGAGCAGGTGGGCAACTCGCTGATCGTGCGCGAGCCGGTGGGCGTGGTGGCGGCGATCACCCCGTGGAACTACCCCCTGCACCAGATCGCGGCGAAGGTCGCCCCGGCGATGGCCGCGGGCTGCACGGTAATCGTCAAGCCATCCCAGGTGGCGCCGCTGAACGCGGCCGTGCTGGCGGACGTGATCGACGAGGTGGGGCTGCCGGCGGGCGTGTTCAACCTGGTGACCGGCCGCGGCTCGGTGATCGGCGAGGCGCTGGCACTGCACCCGGACGTGGACGCGATCTCCTTCACCGGCTCGACCTCGGCGGGCCGCCGCGTCGCAGAAGCGGCGGCGGGAACGATCAAGCGCGTGGCGCTTGAGCTCGGCGGCAAGTCGCCGAACGTGATCCTCGAGGACGCCGACTTCCAGAAGGCGATCACGGATGGACTGGCCAAGTGCTTCCTCAACACCGGGCAGACGTGCAGCGCGCTGACGAGGATGCTCGTGCCGCGCTCGCGCCTGGCCGAGGCCGAGCAGATCGCGACAGCGGTCGCGGAGCTCTACAAGCCGGGTGACCCGTTCGCGGATGCGACCACGATGGGCCCACTGGTGTCAGAGGAACAGCTCGAGCTGGTGCGCGGCTACATCCGCAAGGGCTCCGAGGAAGGGGCCAAGCTGATCGCCGGCGGCGCCGAGTCGCCCGAGGGCCTGGACGACGGGTACTTCGTCAAGCCGACGGTCTTCTCGGAGGTCACGCCGGAGATGACGATCGCCCAGGAGGAGATCTTCGGCCCGGTGCTCGTGCTGATGCCCTACGACGACGAGGATGACGCGGTGGCGATCGCCAACAACTCCGTCTACGGCCTGGCCGGCGGCGTGTGGTCGGGCGACGCCGAGCGCGCCAAGCGCGTGGCGCGGCGCATCCGCACCGGCCAGGTAGAGATCAACGGCGGCGCGTTCAACCCGCTGGCCCCCTTCGGCGGCTACAAGCAGTCCGGCTACGGGCGCGAGCTCGGCCACTTCGGCCTGGAGGAGTTCCTCCAGGTCAAGGCGCTGCAGTTGTAGCCGCTGAGGCCGCGTGCGCCGCGCCCCTCGCCAGTGGCGCGGCGCCGCCCCGGCCTCAGCCCACGGCCGACCTCAGCCCGCGATCGGCCTCAGCCCTCGGCCAGCGGCGCGACGTAGCGCAGGAACGGCTCGATCTCAAGGGCGCGCCCGGTGGCGTGCTCGACCAGCGCGATCGTGTCAAGGCGCCGTCCGTGACGGTGCACGCGCTCGGCCAGCCAGCGCTGGATCGGGGCGGCTTCGCCGCGGCTCAGGTCCTCGGCGCGGGGGCCGAGCTCGCCCTCGAGCGCCTCCCACAGCTGGGCGGCGATCAGGCAGCCGAGCGCATAGCTGGGGAAGTAGCCGAAGGCGCCGGCGCCCCAGTGCACGTCCTGCAGGCAGCCGAGCGCGTCGGAGGCGACCTCGATGCCCAGCAGCCGGCGCATCTGCTCGCGCCAGGCGCCCGGCAGGTCGGCGACGGCGAGATCGCCTTCGACGAGCGCGAGCTCCAGCTCAAAGCGCGCGACGATGTGCAGTGGATAGGTGAGCGGGTCGGCCGAGACACGGATCGGCGACGGGGCCACGCCGACCAGCGACGCGTGCAAATCGGCGGG